>JAHIKV010000133.1 GCA_018897395.1 Planctomycetota bacterium
ATGTTGTACGAATGGGGCCGACACCATCCCTCGTTGGTCTTAATGCCCAACCGTGACATCGTTATGACCTACGTGGTACGGAAGGGCTACGTGGACGCGCCGGACGGCCACCCGCAGTTTGGGATCGAGGCCGTCGTCAGCCACGATAACGGCCAGACGTGGGATCTCGATCACCGCTACATCCTCCACACGTGGTCGGGCAACCGGAAAGGCCCCAGCGAGAACCGGCCCGGCCCTCAAGCCTGGTGGGCGAGCAGCCAGGCCACGTCCTCTGTTCTCTTACCCGACGGTTCCATTCTCACGGCATTCGGCACGGGATACCGCTCGCAACCCGGCCCGGACAACCTTCCAACTCCAAGAGACGTAGGGCTTGTGCTCTGGCGACTGGGAGACCAGCCGCTGGGCGACGACCGGACCATCCGCGACGCCCCGTTCGATTCGGATATTCGCAACGTCGTCGATCCGGCGACTGGCAAGCACGGTTCCGCACCCGGAGCGAGGGGACCAATTTCGGCGGCGCACGCCGGCGACGTCCTGACGCCGCTGGAACCGGGCCAAGTCAAAGTCGGCGTCGGCGGGGAAATCGGTCGGCGCATCGACGTGACCGTCAACAACAACCTGCTCGTGCTGGACGCCGAGAAGGATTTCCTTGCGGCCTTTCGCGTCAAGACTACTCCCGGCGGGTATGGCGCGTATACCGGCCTGGGCAAACTGATCGACTCGGCCGTCCGGCTCGCCGTGTACACTAAGAACGAGAAGGTGATTGCCCTGAAAAAACATCTCGTGGAGGAGACGATCAAGGCACAGGAGCCAGACGGTTATATCGGCATGATGGCGGCCCCGGATCGCATGCGGGGCCTGTGGGACGTTCAGGAGATGGGCTACATCATCTTCGGCCTGACAAGCGACTATCGGTGCTTCGGCGAGAAGCGTTCGCTGGAAGCGGCGAAGAAGACGGCCGATTACATCCTCCAACATTGGGCGACGCTGCCCGCCGACTGGCCCAAGCAAATCCGCGGCGATGGGGGTTTGCGCGGGGTCGCCGCCGACGTGGCCGTCAGCGGCATGGAACGGGCGCTGCTGACGCTCTACCGCGAAACCGGCGACCAACGTTACCTGGACTTCTGCGCCCGGCAGCGAGCGTTGCCCGAGTGGAACCTGGGCATCGTCATCGGGCGGCGCGACTTGCTCGAAGGCCACATGTACGCCTATCTTACCCGATGTCTGGCGCAGCTTGAGTTGTACCGCCTCCAACCGGACGAGAAACTTCTGCGGCCGACCCGGCGGGTGCTCCGCTTTCAGACCGCTCAGGACGGGATGGGCATTACCGGCGCGGGCGGCCAATGGGAATGTTGGACCGACGACCAGGACGGACGAGGGGCCGTGCAGGAAACCTGCGCGACCGTGTACCAGCTTTTCGTCTACGATAGCCTGCTGCGGTTGGAAGGCAAACCGCGCTACGGCGACCTCATCGAGCGCACGGTCTACAACACCTTGTTCGCCGCCCAATCGCCCGACGGGCGGCGGATCCGCTATTACACGCCCCTGGAAGGCGACCGCATCTATCATCCGGGCGACAACTATTGCTGCCCGTGCAACTACCGGCGGGCTATCGCGGCATTGCCGACGATGGTCTACTATCGCGCGGGGGCAGGAGCGGCCATCAGTCTCTACACGCCGTCGGAGGCAACGATCGAGTTGGCCGGCGGCGTGTCGTTGAAGGTCCGGCAAGAGACCGATTATCCGACTTCGGGCCACGTCGTGGTCCGTCTCGATCCGTCAAAGCCGGCCAAGTTCCCACTCCAACTGCGGATTCCGCGATGGTGCCACAAAGCCGCCGTGGCGATCAATGGCCAGCCGTGGGAAAAGCCGATCGCTCCCGGCGCCTTCCTGACGATCGAGCGGCAGTGGACCGCAGGCGACCAAGTGACGCTCGACATGCCGATGCCGTGGCGGCTGGTGCTGGGGCGCAAGCGCCAGTCCGGCCGCGCCGCTGTGATGCGCGGCCCCGTCGTCTTCTGTTTGGACCCCGCCCGGCAAGACTCGCCCCGGAACCAGGACGCCGCCGATCTGACCCGCATCATGCTCGATCCGACCTCGCTAAAGGATTTGCCGGGCGACGCCGCAATCCGGCCTGGCGGTATGGCTTGTGCGGTTCGGGCCGGCCGGGAAGGGTACGCCATGGGAGTCGCCGGCGACTTGTCGCTAAGGCTGACTGAGTTTCCCGATCCTCAGGGCAAGTGCGTCTACTTCCGCCTGCCCGATCTGAATGCGGCGGTGCCGGACGAACTGCTGGGCGACGAGTGATTGGCGGCGTACCACACCGACGGCATGGCGATCGACGGGAAGGCGTTTTGATCCCAACTGCGATCGAAAAAAACGGCGTCGGGAACCTTTTTTCAGCCGACTTGTCTTTCTGGATAGTCTATGCGGCCGAAAAGTTCGCCCGTCCGGGGGGATTTTTGGGCAAGCCCTATCATTACGCCCCATTGATTCGTAGAATCGAAGGTGAAGAGTTGTCGTTAGCTCATCGCCTCCCAATGGGGAATCCGAGTCGTGCCGACTTTGTTCGTCATCCGCGGGGCCGACCAGGGCTGCCGCTTCGAGTTGACCGAACCCATCGAGCACTTGGGGCGCGACCCGTCCAGCACCATCCAAATCCATGACACCGAGGTCTCCCGCCACCACGCCGAAATCCGCCGCGTCGAGAACGACTACGAAATCTCGGACTTGAACAGCTCGAACGGGGCGTTCGTCAACGGTCAGCGGGTCAGCCGCCACAATCTCGTCAGCGGCGACCAGCTCCAGGTCGGCCGCACGCTGATGCTGTATACCGGCCCGGCCGAGGAGAGCCAGGAGGACCTGGCCGACGTGGTGAGCATCGGCCCGCCGTCCGAGCCGGGCGACCACTCGCGGATCGTCCGCTCGGTCACTCAGCAGGAGGGGAGCCGCATCTTCGACCTCCAGTCGGAGCTGCCGCAAAACTCCTGGCTCGCCCGGGCGCGGAGCAACTTGCAGGTGATGTACCGCACCGCGCTGGCGGTGAGCCACACGCTGGACATCGACCAGTTGTTGCAGCGGATCATGGAACTGATCTTCGAGTGGGTAGAGGCCGATCGGGGTTGCATCATGCTCATGGACCCGGCCGCGAAGACGCTTCGGCCCAAGGTCCGCCGCACCCGCAAGGGCGTCCCCGCCGACGAGCGGATCACCATCAGCAAAACGATCCTCGACTACGTGATCGAGCGGAAAGAAGGGGTGCTGACCAGCGACGCGCGGGAGGACGAACGTTGGGACCCCGGCGGGAGCATCGTGCAGATGGGGGTCCGCGAGGCGATCTGCGTGCCCATGCAGGGCCGCTACGACGTGGTCGGCGCGATCTACATCGACACCTCGACTTCCGCCCAGCAGTTGATCCAGCGGGGAGGGGTCAACCGCTTCACCGAGGACCACCTGAAGCTGATGATCGCCATCGGGCATCAGGCGGCCCTGGCCGTCGAAGACACCCGATACTACTCCGCAATGGTCCAGGCCGAGCGGCTGGCGGCCGTCGGGCAAACCATCGCCACCCTTTCGCACCATATCAAAAACATCCTCCAGGGCATACGCGGCGGAAGCTATCTGATCGAGATGGGGCTTAAGGACCACGACGACGAGGTCACCCGGAAAGGATGGACAATCGTCGAGCGGAACCAGAACCGGATTTCCGCCCTGGTGCTGGACATGCTCACCTTCAGCAAGGAGCGCGAACCAGACCTCTGCACCGCCGAGCTGAACGAAGTGGTCGCCGAGGTGATCGAGCTGACGCGCGTCCGGGCGGAAGAAACGCAGGTCGAGTTGATCTGGCGCCCCGGCGAGCCGATGCCCTCGCTGGTGTTCGATCCCGAGGGAATCCATCGCGCCGTGCTGAACGTGGTCGCCAACGCCGTCGACGCGGTCGGCGACCGCGAGGCGCCCGGCCGGGTCGAGGTCGCCTCGCAGTACCTGCCCCAGGAAGCGATCGTGCGGATCACCGTCGAGGACAACGGGCCGGGTATTCCCGCCGACCAAATGGAGCACCTCTTCAGCCCGTTCATTTCGTCGAAGAAGAGCCGCGGCACGGGCCTGGGGCTGCCGGTCAGCAAAAAAATACTCGGCGAGCACGACGGCCGGATCCTCGTCCAGAGCGAGCCGGGCAAAGGGTGCCGTTTCACGCTCGAACTGCCCGCCACGCTGCCGCAGGATGACCAGAATACGACGTCCTTCGACACAATGGAACCGGAGGTGTCTTGATTCTCAGGATACTAACGTCACAATAGCCGGGGGCTAACAACCCCCGGAATTTTCTCGGATTGCGGAAGTATCACTCCGGGGGCTGTTAGCCCCCGGCTATTGCGACCGGCGGGAAAGAACTATTTTCATGAGCAAATATCAAGTGGCGGTGGTCCGCCGGCCGGACAAGTGGAAGCCCGAGTGCGCCGACGACGTCCCGCTGGAGCTAAAGGGACCGGTCGAGGTGTTGGCCGAATCGGACGACCTGTTTGCGGCCGTGGACCGGGCGATCGAGCACAACCAGAGCCAAAAGTCACAACAAGGAGGCCGCTGGGCGGTCGTGGTCGAGCCGGGCAGCGCGGGCCGCGCCTGGCCGGCCGCGCGAATCTGCACCCCGCTCACCTACAAAGTCGTCGCCATTTGGTGGCCCGACGGATGGGAACCCGGTTCTCCGCTGGACGTGCCGAATTGCGTCCGCCAATCCGAGGAGCAAGCCGACGGCCACTGGCTCGGCTATGCACGGGCCGAGGCCACCGTGCTGGGCCTGAACCGGCAGTGCATGGACCATCCGGGCGCGACGTGGTACGTCGTCGCGGCCGTCGAGAACGAAGTACTCTCGCGGACGGTTTCCTACGATTCGGCCGGCACGGAAACCGCAACGGAAGTTCGCCGCATGCACGTCATCCGACCGGCGGAAGGGGGCCGCGGCGATTGCTTGCTCTGCCCCGCCGGTTCGTTCCCATGCGCCGAGGCCGATTGGTCCAGCCAACCGCAAACGGTTTCCATCCGTCACGTTCGACCCTTCGGCACGACGGCCAAGAGTTGACCCTCCTAACCTGAGTTCGGGATAAAAGCTATTGGTTGCTCATTTACTTATCCTGTACTCAGGTTCAGTAGTTCGCCAAGCTCGGGCGGCATGGGGAGCGCGAGGGCGTCCGGCTCTCGACGAAGGGCGTTGAGGACCTGTTCGAGTTGTTCGACCGGATCGAGGTCTAGATCGAGGAAGAGGAGTTTTCGCCCTTTCAACTCACATCCGCCCCCGCCGCCGCCGGCCAGCCACTCTTGGCGGACGGTGTAGCCGAGCCGGACGGCCACGTCGAGGGCTTGCTCCAATATCTCCACCGTGTGCATCCTTGCTTCTCCAAAGCGGAAAGGGCCGTCCCGAGAACGCGAGCAAAAGTCGCCTCATTAGCCCGCCGTGAATACGCGGCGGGCCGGGTTGAGGGTGTAAATCGCCGTCCCCGGTGTATGCCCCGGGTGTATTCACCCGGGGCTAAATGCCGGCGGCGGCGATTATAGCGGCTTCGATTACAGTTGGCGAGTCGAATTCGACGATACCGGCAACGAAGTAAGTGCTTTTCCGGGCTGGAGTTAAGACGCGGCGACCCGGAAAGAGGGCGAGAACGCCGCCAATGGGTTAGTCGGGCGAAAGCGGCGTTCTGCGCAGAATCGCGCGATTTCGAGAACTTCAATGAAGTGGGGGGGTAAGGTCGTGGCTACCAATCGCATCGGGGATGAGCAAAACCTCCAAAAGCAAATCGACGTTCTCAAGCAGCGGCTTGCTCAGGCACAACGGCTGACCGCGTTGGGCGAATTGGTAGGCACCACCACCCACGAGTTCAACAACGTGCTGATGACCATTCTCAACTACGCGAAGATGGGGATGCGCCACAAAGATGCCAAGACCCGCGACAAGTGCTTCAATAAAATTTTTGCCTCGGCCAATCGTGCGGCGACGATCACCAACACCGTCTTGGGAATGGCGCGGAACCGCTCCGCCGGCCAGGAACCGACCGATCTGGTAAAACTGGTAGACGACACGCTGATGTTGCTGGAACGGGAGATGAACAAGTACCGGATAGTGGTCGAGAAGAGCTATCAGTCAATTCCGCCGGCGATGGTCAACGGCAACCAGATACAACAGGTGTTGTTGAACCTTCTGATCAACGCCCGGCAGTCGATGCCCGGCGGCGGACGCCTTTGGATCAAGTTGCTTAACGACCCCGAGAACAACATGATCGACATGGTGGTCCGCGACAACGGCAGCGGTATTCCGGCCGACAAGCTGCCGCGGATTTTCGAGTCGTTCTATACGACAAAGAACGGCCCGGACACCAGCGGCAAGGGCGGCACCGGCCTGGGGCTGTCGATGTGCCGCGACATCATCGAGGCTCATCGCGGGCGGATTCGCGTCGACAGCACGATCGGCAAAGGGACCGCCTTCACGCTGAAATTCCCCGTCGCCTCGAAGCCCGCCCGAAAACTCCCGTCCGCCGTCTTGTCGATTGCCATGCCCGTCGGCGCAACCGCGCAACCGCCGGTGGGAAGTGGATAGCGGACGCTTACGGGCAGTGTTGCAGTTTGTTTACGGTAGCGTTCTCGCCGTATGCTCATTCGGGCAGCGGCGGAACAAAGGCCCACAGGCAAATTGCCAGACAGCAAAGCGCGCCGATCAGCACCGCACTCAGATGCCACCGCCATTTGCGAGGACCGACGGCTATGCGGATTATTGCGGCTGCCGGCACTGCAATCGCCAGCCATGCCAATTCTGCGGCGACGTTCGAGAGGCTTTTTCCACTACAGTCGATGAGGTTGCACACGGCCCAAGTCCAATAGGGCAAAACAAAAGCGGAAAGCTCCCAGAGTCGCCATTGTGCCCGATGTCGCCCAAGAAAAATCACTAGAACGGACGGGAGACTTGTTATAAAGAGGAATACACCCCAAAAACACGCCAAGCCGACGAGTGCCCCTAATAAGTGTACAATCATTTGGCCCTCTGGAGTCCAGACACGTGCAAGTGTCGATGTTCATCCACTCTCCAAGGCGATGATTGGCCCAAAATGCAACGCGATCCGGCGAGTATCGTTGTCCGCGAGCGCCTTGTCAGGCTGCCCCCACGCCCTCGGCGGGAAGGAAACTGAGATACTCTCGGACCTCTAGCTGCATGCGATCGATCTCTGCCAAGAAGCTGGAAACGGCCGCGTGGTAATTGACGGGGTTCGTCTCCGTCCTGCGCAGATGGGCCACTTGGTCCTGAAACCAACTGATTCGCTCCAGAGTCGTTTGTAGTTGGTGATCGTTGGCGATCATGTTGCCTCCCGGATGATTTCCACAATGCCGCGTTGGCCGCCCTCGCGGCGAACCTGCCAATATTCTATCATCGCCTGCTCACCGCCCATTGCCCCGGAGCGGCGCGTCCAGAACACGCTCGCTCCAAAGCGGGCTTCCGCTTCCATGTGCTGAAATATCAAGGTCGCCTCGCCCGTCACGGATGCCAAGTCGAACGTATCCTCCATCAGCAGTACGAGGTCAACGTCGTTCGGCTCCGCCTTGGCGGTGATGAACGATCCGAAAACAACAAAGCGGGCCAACTGCCCAGTCGACGTCGCAAGCTCATAGAGGTGGTTCAGCCGACCAGCCACGGCCCGACGTTGCACCGATCCTTTGCCGAAGCGCTCGAGAACCTCCGACAACGTTGCACGATATACGCCGGGTGGAAGGTCTCCTTCCTCGTTGAAAGCCGGCAATGCCATCGAGATACCCCTCGGATCGGATGAAAAGGCGATATCGGCCAGCCTTCCCAAATCGCTATGGATCAGCGTCTAGGCCGCATCGCCAACGCCCTATTTTAGTGCCCGCTCGTCACCCGATCAAGCGTCTTGCGATCGGCTTCAAGGTCTTCCATCGTCAGCGAGTCCTCAAAGACCTTGTGCCGCTTGAGATAGGCGTCGGTTGCAAAACGATCGAGCCCCAGCACGCAAGAGAGTTCATGGTGGCTAAGTTTACCGCGGCGGAAGAGCTCCAAGGCGAAAACCTCTTTCACCTCGGCGTCGAGATTCGGATTTTCCCGACGGAGCTTCTCCTCTACTTCGGCGGGCAGGTCGAGAGTCACGCTCAGCGACATTTTTTCACCTCACTGCATCATCCACCGCTATTATAGCCTCGGAGCCGCTATCGGACAATCATCGGCGCCGCCGCCCTGTCCGCAACGGTTCAGCAGGTGGGCGATGATGTGCTGCTCCATCGAAACGTCGCGGCCCTTGGCGATCCAACCTTCGGTGATCTGTCCGCCGATCTCGGGATTCTCGATCCCGCTTAGCGTACTGTCGTAGCGGAAGGTGGCCGCGCCGGCCGTTGCGTGCTCGGGCCGGACAACGTCTTCGAGTTCCTTGAACACCGCCACGTCGACCCAATGACCGCCCTGGGCGGGAATCACTCGGACCACCGCGCGGCGACGCATCGTTTGCAAAGTGTTCTCGATCCGCTGCTCCGTGTCGACCGTGTCGTGACGCCACGGCTCGAAGATCGTCGGACTGATCTCGGGCGCCGTCGTGACGGTCCCCTCGGTCAGCATGTTGCCGACCAGCCGGACCGGCTCTTCACGCTCGATGCGGAAGTAGTCGTCGACAACGTCAACGACGTTCTCCCATGCATAGTGGGGATCGGCGACGGGGATGAAGATCGGATTTGAATAAGAAACCACCGGCTGGGCGGGCAAAGCGGGTTGCCCGATCGGACACTCCGGCGCATAGTTATACTCGGGTCCCACACTGCAACCAGCCGGAACAACCGCGATCAATAAAGATATCACCGCGTTTCGCATGGAAAATACCGCAATCGTGGTCGTTTAGCCGCGTCCCAAGCAACATCACGTTCGGATGACAGTCGTTTAGCCGCCGCGTCCACGCGGCGTTGTTTTATTCCCCCGCGTGGACGCGGGGGCTAAACCAGTGACGCGGGGGCTAAACGAGGGGGCGGTAGTTTCCTCGAAACCGCCGGCCGTGGCAAGGGCAGATGCGAGTGCGCATTATCGCGCAAAAACCACCCGGCTTCTGCAATTCGCCCGCTTTACCGCGTCAGCAACACACGTCGGTACGGCATCTTCTTTCGCGTGGCGCCGTTGGAGCCGAGCACTCGCTTGGCCTTGGTCCTATCATTCACCTTGATCACGGCCAGCCCGCCTCCCTTGGTCTTTCCGCCGTGATCGTAGGAGCAATAGGCGTAGTCGATGGTTAGGTGTTCGGCGGCGAGTCGTTCGCAGACTTTCCGGAACCCCCCCGATTGGCCGGAGATTTCCACCAACAGCACTTCCGCGGCTTCATGGCCGACATTGATCTTTTCCAGAATTTTCTTGGCGGCTTCGTAGTTGTCCGGTACGAAGCGGATGCTCCCTCGCTGGCCGGTGTCCATGACCGCCAACGCCCGAAAGCTCACCTTTCCTTTGTTCAGTGCCACGAGCACGTCAGCAAGTCGTCCAGGTTTGTTGACCAACGAGACCGACAGTTGCTTGGCCGTCTGCATTTCGCCAATCCTTTCGTGGAGCTGGAGAGAAAAACCCTTCCCAGCGGGGGAGGGGACCGAAAAACGGACGCTTTGAGAGGCATGATAAGCATCTAATAGGATCATAGCAGTCCGTCGGGAAGTGTCAATTAAATTGCATGGGATACGGCAAATTGGCGGTGGACTTTTTGCCCGGGTTTCCCGCTTTTTCCAGCCAACACCCTGCCGTGGTGGTAATTCGTCTGCCGTTTGGGATCGGGAACTATTCCCGGCGTCGAACCGTCTCATTATTGTTGCGTAAACAATACGTTGCCGTTCCCTTTTGCGTTCGCCGGGAGAAATCGCCATGAACCGACGTCTGATCCAAGTTGCCGCGTTTCTGTTGGTCTTGTCTCCGGCGCTTGCCCGGGCGCAGGGACTGCTGGTGGTCGAGAACTCCAACGAACGGGTCCGTTTACCGCGTCCGATCATCATCTGGCCGCCGCATCCTCCGCATCCACCCCGTCCCGTTCCGCCACCGCCGGTCAGTTACAAGATCAAGGAACTGGACGTTCAGGCGCGGCTGATCGACCAGGTGGCGCAGGTCCAGGTGTCGCAGACGTTCGTCAACACCGGCAGACGGCAGATGGAGGTGTCGTTCGTCTTTCCGTTGCCCTACGACGGAGCGATCGAGCAGATGACTCTGCTGGTCGATGGGAAGGAATATCCGGCGAAGCTGTTGGACGCGAAGGAGGCTCGGCGGATGTACGAGGAGATAGTGCGCCGCAACCGGGACCCGGCCTTGCTGGAATGGATGGGCGCCGGCCTGTTCCGCACCAGCGTCTTTCCGGTGCCGCCCGGGGCGAGCCGCACCGTCTCGTTGCGCTACTCGCAACTGCTGCGCAAACAAGAGGGGCTGACCGATTTCCTCTTCCCGCTGAGCACCGCGAAGTACACGTCGGAAGCGCCCGAAAAAGTATCGATCCGAGCGACGATCTCCAGCGGCGAGCCGATCAAGAACGTTTATAGCCCGACGCACGCGGTCGAGATCAAGCGGCCCGACGACCGCCACGCGACCGTCACGTTCAGCAGCAAGAACGAGGTGCCCACGGCCGATTTCCGCCTCTTCTACGACGTTGGCCGAGGAGAGCTAGGCACGCGGGTGTTGAGCTATCGACCCGACGCCGGGCAAGACGGATACTTCCTCCTGCTGGCCAGCCCGCGGATCAAGTCGGATCGGCTGAAGCGGACGGAGAAAACCGTCCTGTTGGTGATCGACCGCTCGGGGAGCATGAGCGGCAAGAAGATCGAGCAGGTGCGGGAGGCGTTGAAGTACGTGTTGAACAATCTGCGCCAAGGCGACCTGTTCAACATCATCGCCTACGACAGCGCGATCGAGACATTCAGGCCCGAGTTGCAGCGGTTCGACGAGAAAACCCGCGCCGCCGCGTTGGGTTTCGTCGAGGGGCTTTACGCCGGCGGCAGCACGGACATCGACGCCGCGCTCCGCGCCGCCTTCGGCCAGTTGCAAGACTCCACGCGGCCGAGCTACGTGGTCTTTCTCACCGACGGGCTGCCCACCGCCGGCGTGACGAACGAAATGCAGATCGTGGCCGACGCCAAGCAGTACAACAAGGTCCGCGCCCGGCTGTTCGCCTTCGGCGCGGGCTACGACGTGAACAGCCGGTTGCTGGACAAGCTCGCCCGCGAAAACTTCGGACAGAGCGAGTTCGTCCGCCCCGACGAAGACATCGAGGACCGCGTGAGCAAGCTCTATAACCGCATCGAGTCGCCGGTGATGACCGACGTGCGGCTCCAGTTCGTCTTCAACGAGACGAGGACCGAGTACGGCAACCCGATCAACCGCGTCTATCCGAAAGGTTCCTTCGACCTCTTCGCCGGCGAGCAGTTGGTCTTGGTCGGGCGATACCGGAAACCCGGCACGGCGAAGGTGACCGTCGAGGGCAAGGTGGGCGAAGACCTGCAAAAACTCGACTTCCCCGCCACACTGGCCGAAAAGAGCGGCGACGAGAGCTTCGGCTTCATCGAGAAACTTTGGGCCGTCCGCCGAGTGGGCGAAATCATCGACGAGTTGGACCTGAAGGGCAAAAACGACGAGTTGGTCAAGGAACTGGTCGAACTGGCCACCCGGCACGGCATACTTACGCCCTACACCTCGTTCATGGCCGACGAGGGGGTGAACCTGCGTGACGTGTCGGGCAACGTGGGCGTCGCACGCAAGCGGCTCGAGGCCCTCGGCGAGGCGTCCGGGGCGGGTGGATTCGCCCAGAGGGCAATGAAAGGCGCGCTCCAGAACGCACAACGAGCGCCCAGCGCCCCTGCCGACGGGATGCTCGGGTTCGACTCCCGCGCCGGGGCCGGTATTCCCTTCTCCGGCAAGGCCAAACGCGAGTCGAAGCAGGCCGCCCAAAACGTCCGCAACATCGGCAATCGGACCTTCTTCCGCCGCGACGGACAATGGGTCGATTCCCAGGTGACCAAGGAGCAAGAGTCCAGCGTCCGGTGCGTGAAGCAGTTCAGCGACGAGTATTTCGAGCTTGCCAACACTCACGGCCGCCGGCTCTCGCAATACATGGTCTTCGACGAGCCGGTCCTGCTGAACATCGACGACCGGGCGTACTTGATCGAGCCGTAGGGATTCGAGCGAGTTTCCCTCGTTCCCACGGTCCTCCGTGGGAACGGCGCCGCTGGCGATGCTCTGCGTCGCCCCCCCGCCAACGACGCAGAGCGTCGGAACGAGTGGGTTCCCACGCGGAGCGTGGGAACCAGGAGATAATGCCCCACGACCGCAGTCGTGGGGCGTTATTTCGAGGGTTTCTTTGACAAACCACCCAGGTGGCAGCTATTGTAAAGAGGGGGAAGGCCCTTTAGATTATGTGAAGGTGTCCGGGAATAGTTCCATTTAGCCCGCCGTGAATACCATTTAGCCCGCTGTGAATGCCATTTAGCCCGCTGTGAATGCCATTTAGCCCGCCGTGAATACACGGCGGGGAAGAGTGCTTGTACGCACCAGACAGTGCCCCGGGTGTATGCCCCGGGTGTATTCACCCGGGGCTAAATAGCTGTTTTTGCGGGCCAATTCCCGGACACCCTCGATTATGTGAGGATTGGTCGCTATTTTCGAGTCGAAAATCTTCCCGGAGATAAAAAAAGTGGACGCGAGTAACCTGTTGCTGTTCGCCGTGGAGTCGACGTGGTTGAAGCCGCTGTGGGTGGTGGCCGTTGGGGCCTTGGGCGCCGCGGCAGTGCTGGCGGCCCTCGGCGCGCTGGCCCGCCAGATCGTGCCGAAGGTGGCCGCCATCGCCCGGACCACCGCCAAGGAATCCATGTCTCAGCCGTTGTTCTACGTGCTGATGGCCGTCGGCGTGGTCGGCCTGGTCTTGTTCCCCTTTATCCCCTACAACACGTTGGGCGAGGACCTCAAGATGGTCAAGGACGAGGGCCTGACGCTGATCATGGTGCTGTCGATCGTCTTGGCGCTGTGGACGGCCAGCGTGTCGATCGCCGACGAGATCGAGGGCCGCACGGCGCTGACGTTGCTGTCGAAACCGGTCGGCCGGCGGCAATTCATCTTCGGCAAGTTCCTCGGCATCCTCGTTCCGGTGGCGATAATGTTCATCGTCCTCGGCGCGATCTTCCTGGCCAGCGTTTCCTACAAGGTGGTCTACGACGTCCGGGAAACGGGCCGGCCGGCGGCGTCCGCGGCGGAATGCCTCGGTGAGATGCGGCAAATCGCCCCCGGTTTGGTACTCTCGTTCATGGAGGCCGTGGTGCTGACGGCCATCAGCGTGGCGATTTCCACCCGGCTGCCGATGATGGCCAACCTGATCATCTGCGCGGCGATATACGTACTGGGCCACCTGGTGCCCATACTCGCGAACTCGGCGGTGGGGAAAATAGAAATCGTGCGCTTCGTGGCCAATTTCTTGGCCGCGATCCTGCCGGTGCTCGACCACTTCAACATATCGGCCGGCATCTCGACCGGACAGCCGGTGCCGCTGGTATACCTGAGCTGGACCGCGCTGTATTGTTTCCTCTACTGTTGCGTGGCGATGCTGGTCGCGATGCTGCTGTTCGAGGACCGGGATTTGGCGTGAGCGTACCTAGTTTCAACCGTTTCCGCCGATTACACCTCGACGGCCTCGAATCCAACTTGGAGCGGAGTCGCTTGCTCCTTGGCAAAGTTCAGTTTCTCGAACCCAATGACCTTGCCAGTTCGATCCTTCATGAGCACGACTTCTTCCCCCGTCTCCTCGCAAACGTGTTCGCCCCGAGGATCCTCGAACCAGACGGTCAGGGTGTTTCCCTGCCGATCGTAGTACACCTTTACGCTGGCCATACTCGCACTCCTTCTTTGATTGCGTCGGTCGGGTAAACCGTGATTAGAAATCCTTCGTCGTCTACCCGTTTGGCAACGGCACAAACCCAACGACGTTCTCGTTCCGCGCCGTAAAACAGATAAACGGTTTGATCGCTGCGACTCACGCGCACTTCCTCGGGATTCTCCAGTACGTCTTGAACGGCCGCCTCACAACCGGCCATGACAGGATGTTTTATCGTAACGATCACTTCCCAATACGCACGAGAGACTCGCACTCTGAAACCCAGCGGCGTCGTCGCCTCGAAAAGAAGCTCTTCGGAAGATGAATCCGTCGCCATTGCGTCAATTCCTTGCGAGTTTCTTCAAATACGGCCGCAAGTTGCTTAGCACGTCTATATTGTCCATCAGCCAAGTTGTGAAATCCGCTGCCTCGCGTTTCCACACTTCTCGCAACTTGACTCTTTGAATCTTGCCGATCATGCCGGATGTTCCTCGATGTGGGCATTGTGCCGCATAATCGCACCGCGCCTCCGAGAATACATCTGCTCCCAAGGGACGTCAACCCGTCCGGGCATCATTGCCGATTGATAGGTGGAAAAAACGCTATTTACGGTCATCGACCTTCAGTCTCTTGAGCATGTCCCCAAGGCTGACAAGTGGCTCGCCCGCTCGTTCTTCAAAAGCCGCCCAGTCTTCCGCGTCTTCCACTTCCGCCTTGATTCGCACTCGCCGGCCGTCGACCGACACCCGGCCGGCGGAGATCAGCCGAATCGCTTCCGGGTATGCCTCGCACTCGGCGGCGAAGACCCGCGCGGCGAGCGTTTCGGGCACGTCGTCGTCCAGCACCGGAACCGACCGCTGAAGAATCACCGGGCCGTGGTCGTACTGGTTGTCGGCGAAGTGGACCGTGCAGCCGCTGAGCTTGGCGCCGTAATCCAACACCGCTTCGTGGACCCGATGTCCATAAAAACCCTCGCCGCAGAAGGATGGCATCAGCGCCGGATGGATGTTCACCACGCGGTTAGTGAAATCCTCGGGGATGGTGACCCGTTTGAGAAACCCGCCCATCACGACCAGATCGGCTTCGGCCTCTCGGCAGCGGTCGAAGATCGCCCGGCTGAATTCGTCCCGATCGGCGAACGCATTGCGCTGGACGACGACGTTCGGCAGTTCGGCGTCGGCGGCGATTTGCAGACCGCGTGCGTTTGGGTTGCTGGAGACGACCAGCGAGATTTCCACCGGCAGCCGCCCGGCCTCGATCTTCTCGATCAAGTTCCGCAGGGTCGTCCCCCCGCCGGAAATCAGTACGGCAATGCGGAATGGAGTCATGCGAAGACCAACCGATGACCTCGTGGTTTGGGGATCGGGTCTCCGGCTTCCCTCGCCGCGTCTATCCAAAGCTGCATGGCCGCCTTTGCATTGGCTAGCGATTCCTCGTGAGTGCTTCCGTGGGCCATGCAACCGGGAAGCTCGGGAACCTCGGCAATGAACGCCTGATCTTCCTTGCTCCAGTAGATAATAATCTCGTATTTATCCATCCCTATGTGTCCCCTAGCGCGTCTTTGAATAATTTTTGCCGGTGGTTTTTCTTTGCGAAGCCGCAAGCGGCTTATTGGTTGCCAGCAAGAACTTTTAGGATGACATACTAGATTATAGTCTACCTTCAGCAAGCGGCCTAGGCAACGTGCCGTCATGCCACCTTTACGAACAACGTCAGCGGAATGTCGCCGACCTTAATTTCGACCGATTCCGCTCCGGTCAATGCGGCGCGATCGAGTTCGACCGCCAGCGTTTCGCCGCGGATATAATCGCGGAACTGCTCGATTGCCGCCTGCAACTCCTGCGATTCGGTCACTACGCCCACCGCTATCCGGTCGGTGAACTCGCAACCCATCTCTTTGCGGCGGTCTTGGATTGCGCGGACCAACTCGCGGGCAAGCCCCTCGCGGATCAATTCCTCGGTCAGCTTCGTGGCCAGCACGACCACGACCGAATGGCCCTGGGCGGCGGCCCAGCCTTCCTTGGCCTGGAGGCGGACCTGGATGTCGTCCACGTCGAGTTCTACCGGCCCGTCGTCCAGCGAAATGGAGACGCTTCCGTCCGTTTTCAGCTTCGACAACAACTCGCCGCCGTCCATCTCGGCCAGCTTCTTCCGCAGTGCCGGCAAACGCTTGCCCAACCGGGGGCCGAGCCGTTTCAGATCGGGCAACACGCTGTAGCTGATGTACGGCTGCGATTCTTGCGTGAATTCCACCCGCTTCACGTTCAGCTCGTCGCGGATCAGCGCGGCGTGTTTTTCGAGCCACGGCTGATGGGCGTCGTCGGCCAGCACGACTTCGACCCGGGATAATGGCTGGCGGACTTTGAGCTTCGCGCCCATCCGGGCGCTGCGCCCCAACGAGACGATCTCGCGCATCATCGCCATCTGCTGCGACAAATCCTCGTCGATCGTCGCCAAGTCGGCGGCCGGATAATCGCAAAGGTGGACGCTTTCTTTCGGCCGCCGGGAATCCGAGCGGTCGCCGAAGGTGGTCGCAGCCAGATTTTGCCACATCGCCTCGGCCAGAAACGGCACGAACGGCGCGATCAGCTTGCTGGTCGTAAGCAGACATTCGTAAAGCGTCCAATAGGCGTCCAACTTGTCGACGGATTGCTCGCTGCTCCAGAATCGGTCGCGGCTGCGACGGACGTACCAGTTGCTCAGCGCGTCAACGAACTCGGTCACTCGAGCGCAGGCGTTGAAGTTTTCGTAGGCGTCCATGTGTTCGACGACCGCCGCGACCGTGCGGTTCAACTCGCCGAGTATCCAGCGGTCCAATTCGCCGCGTTCGCAAATGGGGCGGTAGCCGTTGGCGGTGGCCAACACGTCGGGGCCAAGCTGCCCCGGAAAAGGTGTCAGGAACCTTTTGTGCGAAGCACCCTTCGGGCCGTTCCGGCAAAAGGTTCCTGACACCTTTTCCAGGGCCGCGGCCGGATCGAATCCGTCGATGTTCGCGTAGATCACGAAGAAACTATACACGTTCCAAAACCGCAGCAAGAATTCGGGGATGCAGTCCTTGATGGCCTGTTCGCTGTAGCGGATCGAGGTCCACGGCGGCTGGTTGGCGAAAAAGAACCACCGCAGCGCGTCGGCCCCGTAGAGGTTGAAAATGTCTTCCGGGTCGCGGTAGTTCCGCTTGCTTTTCGACATCTTTCCGCCGTCCTCGCCGAGCATCAGCCCCAACACGATGCAGTTGCGGAACGGATGGGGAAACGGGTGGGATGGGGGGCGGGGGGCGGGGGGCGGGGGATTTGCTGATTTGGGATTTGGGATTTGGGATTCGGAATTCGCCGCTTGCGGCTTCGCACTGACCACTGACCACTGACCACTGACCACTGGTTCTTCCGCCCCCCGTCCCCCGTCCCCCGTCTCCTCTCCTTCGCCGAACAGCAGCGTGCTGATCGCCAGCAGGCTGTAAAACCAACCGCGGGTCTGGTCCAACGCCTCGCTGATGAAGTCGGCCGGAAACTGGTCGCGGAACCGTTCGGCCGAGCCGGTCTTGTGCGGATAACCCCATTGGGCGAAGGGCATCGCGCCGGAGTCGAACCAGCAGTCGATCACCTCGGAAACCCGACGCATCCGCGCCCCGGCGGCCTTCGGCGAGTCGTAAGCGATCGAGTCGATGTACGGCTTATGCACCCGCAGATCATCGGGCAGGTCCGTGTTCTTCCGCTTGGCTTTCTCCCATGCTTCCGTGCCACTGAGGCCCGGCTTGGCCAACAGCTCTTCGTAGCTCGCCACCGCCTCCGCGTGGCCGGTTTTTTCGCAGACCCAGATCGGCAGCGGGGTACCCCAGTATCGCTCGCGCGACAAGGCCCAATCGACGTTCGTCTCAAGAAAATTTCCGAACCGCCCGTCACGGATGTGTTCCGGCAGCCAGTGTATCTTGCTGTTGTTCGCCAGCATCTTGTCCTTAATCGCGGTCGTGCGGATGAACCAGCTTCGGCGGGGATACTGGATCAGCGGGTCTTCCTCGGCCCGCCAGCAGAACGGGTAGTCGTGGACGTACTGCTCTTGGTGGAAGAGCGTCCCTTCGGCCTTCAATTGGCGGACGATGTCCCGGTCGCAGTCCTTCACCCAGCGGAGTTGGCAATAGTCGGGCCCTTCGTTGGTGAATTTGCCGTCGGACCCAACGTCGCAGAACAACTGGGGCCCTTCAAACTCCTCGAACTTCGCCTTTTCACGCGACAGAACCTCGTAGTCCACTTCACCAAACGCCGGGGCGATATGGACCACGCCCGTGCCAGTATCGGTAGTGACAAAATCGCCTTCAATGACGCGCCAAGCAATGTAATCCTCACCCCCGGATCGCAACGATCCTTTCATCTCTCCCCAATGGGGCATAATCTCTTGTCCAGTGTGTTGTGAGGCGCTATGGGGAAGATTGTAGAAGTAACTGTAGGGCGGCCGGTATCGCTTACCCACCAAGTTGTTTCCCGCCACTTTTCTTTCCACAATGAAGGATTTTTTAACTTTTGCGGCAATCGACTCCACAAGGGAGGATGCGATGATGACTCGACGCGACTCGCCTTCAAACGATACCACGGAGTATTCCAAGTCTGGTTTGACGGCGGCAAACTGGTTGCTCGGCAGCGTCCAGGGAGTGGTGGTCCAGACGAGCAGGTCAACGTCATGCAAGCCCTCACCCTGGCCCTCTCCCAGTGGGAGAGGGGACTTGATTTGCGAAACCGCAAGCGGCTCTTGATCCGCTTCACGCCGCGTGGACGCGGCGGCTAAACATTCGTCTCCAATCCCTAATCCCCAATCCCTAATCCCTTCCACCAGCGGAAATCGCACGAAAACGCTCGGGTCGGCCACCTCGCGGTAGCCCTGGCCGACCTCGCCGGCGCTAAGCGCCGTGCCGCCTTGCGCCCACCACCAAACGATCTTGTGCCCCTGATAGAGCAGTCCGCGGTCGAACAGCGTTTTCAGCGCCCACCAGACGCTTTCCACGTAGCTCTGATGGTACGTGACGTAAGCCTCGTCGAGATGGATCCAGAATCCGAGCCGTTCGGTAAGCTGTTCCCACTCCCGCGTGTAGCGGAAGACGCTCTCGACGCACTTGCGGATGAACGGTTCGACGCCGTACGCCTCGATCTCCTCCTTCGAGTGGATGCCCAATTCCTTGCAGACCTCGACCTCGACGGGCAGGCCGTGCGTGTCCCATCCGGCCTTTCGCAGGCAGCGGCAGCCCCGCATCGTCTTGTAGCGGGGAAAGAGGTCTTTAATCGCCCGGGTCAAGCAGTGTCCGGGATGCGGCAGGCCGTTGGCGGTCGGCGGTCCTTCGTAGAAGACGAACGTCGGCCCGTCGGCCCGCGCGGCCAGCGATTTCTCGTATATCCCGCGCTGCTTCCAGAACTTGGATATCTCTTCTTCGAGTTTGGGAAAGGAAACCGAACTATCGACGGGTTGGAACATGGGCGGTTTGGGACTCCAAACGGGGACAATGTCGCAAAGCCTTAGTAAACCAAGACTTCCGGTTTGATGCAACGGGGATTGACCGGTTCGCGGCCGATTGCGAGAATCCCCCCATCATAGAGGAAAGCAATGTAGGGTGCGTCCGCGACGCACCGAGAGCCCATCGGTTTTTCACGCCCTACGCTTCTTGTTCCAGTACGCCGAGGACGATTTTCCGCAGCTTCGGCTCGGCTTCGGCGGCCGTGGCGATGATCTCCTCGATGTTGGCCGGCCTCAGGGCGTCGGGGAAACAGAGGTCGGTGACGATCGACAACCCCAGCACCCGCATTCCGCCCTGTACCGCCACGATCACCTCCGGGACGGTGGACATACCGACCAGGTCGGCCCCGATGGTGCGCAGGAAGCGGTATTCAGCCCGGGTCTCGAGGTTCGGACCGGTCACGGCCGCGTAGACGCCGCGATGGGCGACGATGTTTTCGCGCCGGGCAACGTCCAACGCTCGGCGGCCAAGCGCCGGATCGTACGGCCGGCTCATGTCGGGAAACCGAGGGCCGAGCCGCTCGTCGTTCCGTCCGATCAACGGGTTGCCGCCCATCAGGTTGATGTGGTCGTCGATCACCACGATGTCGCCCAGCGAGTAGAACGGATTCATTCCGCCCGAGGCGTTAGAGACGATCAGCATCTCGGCCCCCATGGCGCGCATCACGCGGATCGGGAACGTGATCTGCCGGTGCGAATAGCCCTCGTATGCGTGGAACCGCCCTTCCATCGCCACGACCGGCACGCCGCAGAGCACGCCGCAGACGAGTTGGCCCGTGTGGCCGACGACAGTGGACTGAGGAAAATGCGGGATCGAGGCGTAGTCCAACGTGGCCTGGGTCTCGATCCGGCCGGCGACGCTTCCCAGTCCAGTGCCGAGCACTATGCCGGCGCGCGGCCGTTCGTCCCATTGGGCTTTAATCACTTCGGTGGCTTGCGCGATCTGGTCGGCTAGCTCGGGCACGGGCGGCTCCTTTGCGTAGGGTGGGACAAGCGAAGCGCAGTCCCACCAAAAACCGGAAAAAAACATGGTGGGACTGCGCTTCGCTTGTCCCACCCTACTTTCTCTGGGGGCCGTTAGCCCCCGGCTATTGGCGATTGGACCGCGGAGCGATCGTCCGCGCCGAGTTATTCATCCTCGGTAGTTGTCCTCGCACACGTCGTCTAAATCGTCTTCTTCGTCCAGATCGTCATCTTCGTCGTCGAGATCGTCGTCAAAATCCTCCTCGAAGTCGTCGTCGAAATCGTCGTCGAAATCGTCGTCGTCGAAGTCGTCGTCATCCCTGATGGCCTCGGCGACGCACGTGCCGGTTTGGACGGCTTGGAAATCGCACGCCGGCACGAAATTGGGTTCGGTCGATGGTTGCCACATGGGTTCAGGTTCCCGCAACATGATTTGGTCCTCGGTCATGGAGATAGTTGGGCCGTAAGCCCGGCTGATAAAACCCGGTATTGACCTATCGGCCACAAGGGCCAAGGGCGTATTTTGTGCAAAGGCCCACGGTCTGTCAACGGCGAGATTTGTGTCCTGGAATTATTCGTTTGCCCGCGTGAATACACGGCGGGGCGAGTTGGCCGCGTGGAACCGCCTATCCCGGGTGTATTCACCCGGGGCTAAATGGGTTTTGCTCTCGTTCCCTACGCTTCGCCGTGGAACACACGGAACGGGACGCTCCCCGTCCGCGAGACGCAACTCGTTTTGCTGTAATGGTTTACCCCGCGAACGGACGTCGTGCGTTTCGGCGCGGAGCATTCGTAACCAGCGGTGTTCACGCCAACACGCCCGGTCCGATTGTCCCCGCCGGAGGGCTGCGGTAGACTGGGCGGGGGGCAGTACCATCATTCTCGGTATGTCGTTGGCTTCGTTGACGGGGTATGCCCTCATGCGGACCCATCCAAGAACCGCCTTCAGCCTCGTGGAACTGTTGGTGGCCATTACGATCATCGGCATATTGATCGCCTTGCTGCTGCCGGCGGTGCAGGCGGCCCGCGAGGCGGCCCGTCGGTTGAAGTGCCAAAACAACCTCAAGCAGATCGGGCTTGCCCTGCATAATTACGCCGGCCAATACGGCGCGCTGCCGCCGGGGGCTATCTTGAGCACGAGCTATCAGGCCGGCGGCACGTCCAACTACGATCCCTGGCCGGAGGCGACCAGCAGCGCGAGCGGGATGCACGGCACGAGCTGGATGCTGCAAATACTCCCCTTCATCGAACAGAACGCCCTGTTCGACCGCTGGGACTTCACGAAAAGCGTCGTCGGCAATCAGGCCGTGGCCGCCACGGACATCGGCGTTTTTTACTGTCCCACGCGCCGCTCGGGCATCCGCGCGGAAGATCGGCAAATCATGTTTCCAAAGCGGACGCCCGACGACGCCTACATCGGCTGGAGCGGCGGCGGGAACGACTACGCCGGATGCATCGGCGCGCAGAACTCGTTTACAAACCCCACCACGTCAAACGTCAAACGCCAGTTCTGCGGACCGACGTACGTCTACCGACCAGACATGCGCGGCGTCTTCGTCCCCAACATCGCCGCGACATTCAACGAAATCGCCGACGGCCTATCGAATACTCTCGCCATCGGCGAAGTGCCCAGGACTCAATGGACCGGTCCGACGCCCAACTACTACTGGAGGCCGTGCCATACGAGCATCGACGGCTGGGCGGCCGCCGGGTCGAACACGCTGTTCGACACGACCAGCGCCGACTCGACAAACGACATCGGACAACTCGGCGGATTCAACAACGATTACTTCGAGTCGGCCGGAAGCGACCACGCCGGCGGCGCGCACTTCGGAATGGCCGACGGCTCGGTTCATTTCATCGGCGAGGAGATCGATCAGATCGTTTATGCCCACTTGGGCAGCATGGCCGACGGGCAAATCGCGCAGGCGCCTTAGCGCAAGTTGGCGATCGACAAGGCAAGGCGTCGCGTCAAAATAAGTTGATCACATTTGTAGGACGGATTTCCTAATCCGTCCCCGAAAACTGGACGGATTAGGAAATCCGTCCTA
>JAHIKV010000020.1 GCA_018897395.1 Planctomycetota bacterium
GCCCACGAGGTGTTTCCACAAATACTCGTCAAGCCTCCCGCCGCCGACCGGAGTGTTATCCCAGCCGCCGACCTGCTTCGAGGACCACCAGTCGCTGGACCAATGAACATTTTCGATCCGGCCGATGTCGTAGCAGTTGTCCACCCAGATCCCGCGGCGCAGCACGCAGCCCACCACGCTCCGAATCCGGTGGCGCTGGTTATACTCGGGGCCGATCTTGATTCCGTTGTAAGCGTTGATGAGGGTGACGTTCTCCACGGTGTTGTCGCTGCCTTGGAGGTGGAAGGTCCAGGCGTAGGGGCGGACGTGGTCGGGTTTCTGGTCGGGGTAGAAGACGGTCAGGCCGAGGACGGCCGACGAATCGCCCAACTCGAACAGGGCCGGGGCGTCTTCGTTGTCCCGCCCCCCGGTCGCCAGGACCACCGTGCCCACCAGCGGCTCGCGGGAGACTGGGGCCTGATGGCTGCCGACCAGTGACACCCCCACCGGGACCTTCAGGCTGCCGGCGACCAAATAGTGGCCTGCCGGGAGCCGCACCACGCCGCCCCGCTTGCCCGCCGCATCCAGCGCCTTCTGGATGGCGGCCGTGTCGTCGCTTTTGCCGTCGGCCTTGGTGCCGAAGGCCGCGGCCTCGAAATGGTCTTTGCCGGCAGTGGGCGACTGCGCCATCGCCGCGGCCAAGCCAAGGGACAGGCAAAGAAGCACGGTCGGAATTCGGAAACGACACATATCAAAGATCACCCTTTCTGACTCGACAATGGCAAACGGGGCATGGATCACAGCCAGCCCGTCGCAAATGATCCACGAAGGACACGAATCTCCTTCGCGCCCTTCGTGGATGTTAAATTCCAAATCAATGTCCCCTCTCCCCGCGGGAGAGGGTCAGGGCGAGGCACGGCCACCCGCACCGCCAACGCCCTCACCCCCTGCCCCTCTCCCAAAGGGAGAGGGGAGTTGTTGTTACCGCCGCTTCCTCCATGCGTAGCAGAGCAGCCCCAGCAGCCCCGCCGCCAACAGCGCCAGCGTCGAAGGCTCGGGAATGGGAGTAAACGACACCGTAACATCGTCTATTGACAAATTAGCATGAGTGGTGTTATCTAGCCTCAACCACAGAGGTCGTCCAACGTCGCCCGCCACCGCCGTGTAGCCGAACGTGCGATTCCAGACGCCGTCAGGAGCGGCAGTGCCAGTGCTCCAAATAGTCGAGGCGCCGAGAGTGGGTCCCCCCAACGAGTCCGCACGGAGCTGGATCTGTAGTTTCTGCTCGCCACCGAGCTGCCTAATTTGATAGAGGCTGACATCAAGCACATCACCAGCGGCTCCAAACGTGAATGGAGTGCTGCCGTCCGTCGTTAATTGCTGCGTCAGATACCAGTAAAAACACCCCACCTGGTTTCCGCCGTGCGTAGGGTATCTACCATACTCTGAACTCAGGTACGGACCAGGCACTGTGCTGGTCGCTGTTGCTGTGGTGGAACCAACGCTGATACCGGAGTCTGCGCCACTATCCCCATTATCGTGCCAGTAGGTGGCCCGCGCAGCCGCAGCACCACTGCCGCCTGGGTAGGATGCAAGAGAAAGGGCGGGTGACTCAAAACCTCCGTTCTGGATGAGGTTAATGGGGGTCGCCTGGGCCACGGCCGCAGTCAGGGCCAACGAGCAGACAACCAACACGGCCAAAGTAATCTTGCGAGACATTGTAATTCTCCAAAAAAGAAACGAACACCAAGTGATTAGAAACAAAACGCAACGCACGACACACTGTTGGGATGGCAGTTGCACCGCCACCCATTCCTGGTTCCCACGCTCTCAAGTGGGAACCCACGTTCTCCGACGCTCTGCGTCGCCGGGTGAGACAACCGGCGACGCAAGGCGACGCGAGTTGTCCGTTCCCACGCGGAGCGTGGGAACGAGAGGCACTGTCCGCTATGGACCATTCATGGGTTCACCTCCTTCGTGCGCGGTTGACTTTGATCGCCTGAGTTCTCTGCCTCGATGGAAGCCAGTTTCAGCACCGGGTCGCCGAGGACAAACCAGTCCGCGTGAATCCCGTCGCCGCCGTCGGTAACAGCCAGCGTAAGAAACCGGTCGCTGGGGCCAAGCTCCACGTCCACCTTGACCGCACCGTCCCGACGGCGCAATCCGATCCGCTTGAACTTCAGCCGGCCGTCGACGAAGACCCACAGGTCGGTCGTGCAGTTCGCATACGAAGCCACGCGGTCCGCGTTGCCCATGCCGGCCACGGCGCGAAAGCTGCTCGGCACGGCGCCCGGATGGGCGCGGCGCATCGCCTCCAGGTTGAAGGTGATGCCCACGTTCGGATGCAGGCCCAACAGTCCGCGACGGTCCGGCATGAATTGCCCGCCGCGTCCCATTTCGTAGACCCAATATTGCGTAATTGTTGTCTCGCGTTCATCGCCCGGTCTGACCCCCGCCGCCCGCGCCCAAATGCTGCCATACACCTGGCCATCGGTGCCGGGGAACCCGAAGGCGTGGCCGGCGGAATCGAGTTGCACCGGGCCCGCCTTGCCGTTCGGGACAAATACGCCGTCGATCAGTTTGTGCCAGGCGACCGGCCGATATTGGCCGTCGCCGCTATGGGTGGGCCTGAAGAACACCGGGTCTTCCATGCCGGTGCTTGGGTCGATGCCGCGCTCGCGGCCCCAGCCCATGCCGTTGCCGCCGGCCACGACGTCCAGCAAGTCGAGCACCCTCAGCGGCCGGACCAGCCGCCGGACGAACTTCGGCGGATCACCGGCCGCGCCGTGCAGCACCAGCCGCGAACCACCAGTGGCTTCGTTCTTCTCCACCCGCGCCGATTCGTTCTCTCGCAAAATCACCTCGCGCCCACTGCCGGGCGAGCCGGCAGTGCCACCCAACACCAGCACCTTCACCGAGCCGCGGAAGACGTGCGAGGCGGTGGTTCCCTCCGTGCTGACTTCCACGCCGAACTCGGTACCCAGGTCGGTGACGACGGCGGTGGGAGTGCGAACAGCGAACAAGGGATTAGGGATTAGGGATTGGGGATTAGAATTAGTGGCTAGTGGTTGGTGGCTAGTGGTTAGTGAAGTAGACCTTGAACCTTGAACCTTGGACC
>JAHIKV010000330.1 GCA_018897395.1 Planctomycetota bacterium
AAACGCCGAGAATAGCGCTGGACACCAAAAACGGCTCAACTCCCATATCAATCAAACGGCTGAACGCCGTAGGAGAATCATTGGTATGCAGAGTCGACAGCACAAGATGTCCGGTCAGCGCCGCCTGCACGGCGATCTGCGCGGTTTCCACGTCACGGATTTCCCCGACCATAATCACATCCGGGTCCTGGCGCAGAAAGGAGCGCAGGGCGGAAGCAAACGTAAGCCCGGCCTTATGGTTTACATGAACCTGCCGGATCTGGGGAAACTGATATTCCACGGGGTCTTCGACGGTCATGATATTGATATCTTCCCGGTTTATTTTCATCAAGGCGGAATACAATGTTGTCGTTTTTCCGCTGCCGGTCGGCCCCGTAACCAAAACAATACCGTAAGGCTGAGAGATAATCTCTTCAAAAACCGCTAATTCTTTTTTCGGGAATCCCAGGCTTTCCATGCCAAGCGCCATGCTGCTTTTATCCAGGATTCTCAATACGATATTTTCCCCGTGTATCGTCGGACAGGACGAAACGCGGAAATCAATATCCTTATTGCCGATCTTTTTCAGGATGCGGCCGTCCTGCGGCAGCCTCTTCTCCGCGATATCCATTCCGGACATAATCTTTATACGGGAAATAATCGCCGGCTGTAAATCTTTCGGAATAATCGCGTGTTTATGCAGCATTCCGTCGATACGGTAACGCACGTTCATAAACTTTTCCTCCGGTTCAAAATGGATATCCGATGTATTTACCTGCACGGCCTCCACGATGAACAGGTTCACGAGTTTGACCACCGGCGCTTCATCGCCTAACTTTTCCGCTTCTTTAAGCTGGTTTTTATCGATAGAGGCAATAATATCATGAATCGTACCCGCGCCGCCGTAATATTGATCCTGCGCCTTGCGGATCGTCATCTCATCCGCGAGCACGGCCTCTACCTGGCAATTCGTAATCCGCTGCAGCTCATCAACCAGGAAAACATTACCGGGGTCGATCATTGCTACCGTGAGGGTATCACCGACTTTAAACACCGGAATTACCTTGTATTTAACCGCAATGTCCTGCGGGATTGTTTCAATAACCTGCGGGTTAACAATATAGTTGGCAAGGTCAAAGGTGCTTACCCCCAGTTGTAAAGCCAAAGCACGATTAAGTTCTTCCGGAACAAGCCATCCTTTACGGATAAGCACTTCGCCTACTTTTTCTCCGGTTGTCTTTTGTTCTTCTAAGGCTTCCTGCAGCTGGTGGGGATTTATATACCCTTGCTCTAAAAGAAGTTCCCCTATTTTTTTTTCCGTATTGCGGGCCATAATAATGGTATCTCTGGTTTCAAGAAACTTCGCGCACCAACAAAGTTGGCGCACTCAGAACTCTTCCTTACGAGGTTTCAGTGGTTAGGAAAGTTTTATACTTTCCTATACCATAAAAATTCACTAATATGCTTAGATTATTCCGAACGCGTTTCTTTGCGCTTTAACTCAGAGATTATTTCTTTTTCAACCTTACGCGCATCTTCCTGCGGCTCTGTTTCCCGCATATACCACTTACCTACGCCCTCTTTTTCCTTTTTCTGCATACGCATAACTTCCTGCTGGTTAATTATCGTGGGCGAAACAAAGATGATAAGTTCGGATTTAGCGTTTGTGTCTTTGCGGCTCTTAAAAAGCCAACCCAGGACCGGGATATCCCCCAGGACAGGAATCTTGGTAACACCTTTTGTTTTTATATTTTTAATCAAACCGCCGATAATAAGCGTCTGCTTATTGCCGATAACTACCTTGGTTTTCGCCGTACGTGTATCCACTATCGGTATTGTGTACGGAATCTGCGATGTTCCGGAAACGGCAACAAGTGAGACATCACTCATTTTTTCACTAACCTCCGGTTCAAGCTCCATGGAAATCTGACCGTCATCGGTAATCATCGGCGTAACCTTAAGCGATATACCGACATCGCGCGGGCTGTCATCCGCCTCCGCCCAGGTTATGGTTACCCCTCCGGTATCCCCCACCTCTACCTGCGGAACCACCCAGCGCAGCTCGGTAACAATCTTTATCACCGCTTCACGATTATTGACCGTGGTCACACGGGGAGCGGAAAGAATATTCGCGTCATAATTATTCGCCAGGGTATTAAGCACCAGATTGATATTTTCATCAAATATGGTAATCGCAAAGGGACTCTCCCTATCAGTATCCAGCGTGCTTCCGGGAGGAAAAGAGGTCGGCTTATATCCAATATT
>JAHIKV010000331.1 GCA_018897395.1 Planctomycetota bacterium
TAAGAAATTCGCGGAGAATTTCGAGGCAGAAGACAGGGATTTTCTGGCCTTCATCAATAATAAGGATAGTCTTTTTCTCATCATCCACGCCCTTTTGAAAGAGATAGTTTTTTATCCTCTCTTTAATTTGCCATTCATCTGAATCACCTTCCGCTTTTTCCAATCCAAACATTTCAGCAATAGTGTTCAAAAATTCAGTTTGATTGCTGAACGTTGGATCTAGTATGAGATGTGTCTCTGTTTCATCCTGCTGTGCAAATCTTAGGATAATTTGTCGGCAAAGTGTGGTCTTCCCTGTACCGATATCGCCGATAACCACATTCAAACCTCTCCGAAGGCTCAAAGATAATTCCATTTTTTGCAGGCATGCGACATGCTGGCTGGACTTGAAAAAAAATTCCGGGTCAGGTGAATTGGAAAAAGGTTCCTTGCTAAGATGAACGATTTTTAAGTAATCCATTTTTTTATCGTTGGTATCAATAAGTTAAATAAAGGATAACTCTTTAGCAGCTTTTTGAAAATTATTTTTCGGATGAATGCATTATTTCTATTTGTTTTTCTAACTCCCGGGACTTATCCTTAACTCTTTCTTTAAGAATATGTGGGGTGATGAATATCAGCATTTCGTCCATATCCTTGCTCTTGTACTCACTTTTGAAAAGATACCCTAATAAGGGAATTTTTCTTAGCCATGGGACACCGGATTCGCTCTCGCTCGTCTTTTCCTTGCTAATGCCCCCGATAACTGTGGTTTGTCCGTCAAACAGTATAACAGTGGTTTCAGCTTTTTTAGTTATAAGTGGTGGCTCTTGATCTTTTGCATAAGCAGGATCAGGTTCATCTTTTGTTATTTCGATTTTAATTTTAATGGTTTTATCGTCAATCACATGCGGAGTCACTTTCAGTTTGAGTACCGCCTTTTTAAACTGTACCTCTGGCGGACTTGTGGTGGTACCCCCTGCTGCTTCATATGAAATTTCGTCACCACTTTCTATAAAAGCTTCCTGATTGTCAAGCGTTGTAATGGAAGGGCTTGAGAGAATATTGAGCTTGCCTTCCTCTTCAAGCGCAGAAAGCTGGACATTAAGAATTTCCGTTCCCAAATTTTCAACTGCATGCTCCAAAGTCAAGCCTCCTGAGCTGATTAAACCAGAAGTAACCCATTCGGTTTTACCTTCGGGCATATCGCGTTGATATAGCCCACTCCATTGTATCCCAAGCGCTCTGGCTGTCTCCCTGCTTGTCTCAACTATAGTTGCTTTTATCAGAATTTGACGGGTAGGTCTGTCTATCTCATCAATCAAATTAAGCATTCCTTCAATATCTTTTTTCATTGCATGCATGACTATCGAATTAGTATGTTTATCAATCATAACAGACCCATGAGTTTTCCCTTCTCCCTTCTCAGAAAGAAAATTTCCAAGAACTCCCCCAAGACTGACTGGACACGCATAGTTTATTTGAACTGTCTTGGTCACGAAGGGCTCAACTTTTTCCATCTCTCTTTTCTGGGTTTCTCGTGCTACGTCCTGCTGCATATCTTCCAGTGTCAAAATGCGGATTATGTCTCCTTCCCATGTATAGGCAAGTCCGTATGAACGCAAAATACCTTTAAACGCCTGATCCCAGGAAGCGTTTTCTATGTTTATATTAACTTTACCGATTACTTTCTCATTGATAATAATATTCTGATTCGCCGCTTTTGCCAAAGTTCGAAGAAGCACAGGCAGTTCTATATCTCTCATTTTCATGCTTATTTTATCGGAAGGAAGAGTCTTTTCAGGCTTTACCGCTTCAGACATCTCCGGCGCCACGCCCTCTTGTTCCGCTTTCTCTTTTATTATTGCCTTTTCCGGCAAGTCAACAGCGCGTCTTCTTACTGAAGGGGAAAAACCCTCTGATTGTTCAGCCTTTATCTTCCATTTCTCAAAAAACGGATCTTTTTTCTCACCTTTTTGAGAGGCACATCCGGAGAGCAAAGAAATAATTAAGATAAAAAAGACAAACTCTATCGCAATTTTATTGCTCAAATTAATGCTTTTAAAACAATGCTTTTTGCTCA
>JAHIKV010000134.1 GCA_018897395.1 Planctomycetota bacterium
TACCATTTAGCCCGCCGTGAATACCATTTAGCCCGCCGTGAATACCATTTAGCCCGCCGTGAATACCATTTAGCCCGCCGTGAATACCATTTAGCCCGCCGTGAATACACGGCGGGGAGTGTCGGGTGCATATCACGCCCAATGCCCCGGGTGTATTCACACGGGGCTAAATAAGAGAATGGCCGCCGCCAGACCGGCCAACGTGTACTCGGCCGCTTCCGCCGCCGGCCGATGGCCGAGTTCGCGGAGCACGCCGCCGGTGATCGGGCTGATGCTCGCCAACTTGGCGCGGCGCAAATCGTCGCCGAACATTCGCACCAGCGACCGGGCAATGGCGGAACTGGTGACCGTGATCCAATCGATTCGCCCGGCCGCGAGCATCGCCGCAATTTCCGCGTCGGGCCGCTGTAGGTCGCTGCTGGTGTAGACGACTATCTGATCGACCGTTGCTCCGGAGGCAGTCAACCGCTCGGCCAGCACCTCCCGGCCGCGGTTGGCCCTGGCCAGCAGGATCCGCCGGCCAATCAGGGGAAAAGGGGACAGGTCCAATTTGTGCGCAGCACCCTCCGGGCCGTTCCGGCAAATTGGACCTGTCCCCTTTTCCCCGATCGCGGCTTCGTTTATTAGAGCATCGGCCAGGGCTTCGGCGCGGAACTCACGGGGCACCAGATCGGCACGCAGCCCAAAGCGGGCCAACTCCTCGGCGGTTCCCGATCCGATCGCCGCCACACGTGGAAAAGGGGTCGAGAGTCTTTCTTCGCAACGGTCCAAAAAGTAGCGGACGCCGTTGGCGCTGGAAAAAACAAGCCAATCGTACTCGTTCAGTCGGGCGATTGCTTCGTCGACAAGTCGCCAGTCGGCCGGGGGCGAAATCCGTATCGCCGGCTGCAAAACCACCTCGGCTCCCAGTTCACGCAATTGTTGGGCCAACGGGTCCGATGGATTTTCGGCGCGGGTGACCATCACGCACGCGCCCTCCAGCGGCCGGTCGCCGCTCCGCGAGTGTTGCACGAAAAATCCTCCCGCCGGGAAACGAGCGTCCTGAAATTGATCATTTAGCCCGCCGTGAATACACGGCGGGCCAGATTGACCGCGAATAAACCACTTGCCCCGGGTGTATTCACCCGGGGCTAAATGCGGTTGTGAAGTTTCCAAACATTCATCCTCTCCGCTACTATTCTAGCAGGGCCGAGGTTATACTGCACCCAGGGAGGACCGATTATCATGGCCGAAAAAACGATATTCAAGCGGATCATCGACGGGGAAATCCCGGCGAAGATCGTCTACGAGGACGAGCACTGTCTGGCGTTCGAGGACATCAAGCCCGCCGCCCCCACGCACCTGATCGTGATCCCCAAACGCGAGATCGCCTCGGTCGACGACGTGAAGCCGGAGGACGAGGCGGTCGTGGGCCATCTGTTCACGGCGATCCGCGCCGTCGCCGCCAAACTTGGCTTGACGGGCGGCTACCGCGTGGTGACCAACTGCGGCCGCGACTCTGGCCAGGAGGTGATGCACCTCCACTTCCACGTATTGGCCGGCCGCCGCCTCGGCTGGCCGCCGGGGTAGGCGGCCTTTCGCACATACAGAGCATCGTAGGGTGCGTCCGCGACGCACCGATATTCTGGAAAGCCTGACCTACTTGTTTGTGGTGCGTCGAGGACGCACCCTACGACTACTTTCGCGCATACAGGTGGGATGGGGTAAGCTGTCCAAGTTCTATCGAGTTTTCACATACGCGATGGCGTGAGCGATGAGCGAACCGGCGAACGACTGGATGGACAACTCCACGGACGGCTCTTTGAACTTACCGCGAGCACCTTCGGCGCGGCTGGAAAGGAGCAGGCAAGCGCCGTCATAAAGCCGTTCCCGCAAGAGCTTGGTTAACAGTATTTCGTATCGCGTCGCGTAAGATGCGTTGCGGAACTCCTCGAATACTTGGAAATGGGGTTCCTTAACGCCGACGGGACGAAGCGATTCGGTGGTTTCCTCCAACAACATAAGATATCCCAACCAAGGACGCGGCGACGGCCGAAACGCGCCTTCACGATACGCCGCCCAAAGATCGGTGGCGTTGCCGAGCGATTCTTCGGTGCGATTGTTGAAGTTGTTGCCGAAGGAAGGCCCCACTTGCGACTTGAACTCAATGCTTGCCAGAAGTTGCCCCTCGACGACGACCAGTAAGTCCCACTGCTTCTCCGGGCGAAAGAAACCCGGCAGTTCCAGTCTCTTTTTCAGAAACACGGTTGATTCCGGCAAACCGGATTCCAGCAACAAGTCGCGCGCGACGGCCACGAAGCCGTCCATCTGCGCACCGCCCGTCACTGCGCTTCTCGCGCCTTGATCTTTTCGGCCGCTTGCTTGTCCTTGGTCGCGAGACTGTTTTTTGCGGGTCGTCCAAAAATGCCGGACGGCTTCCTCAACCCGCTTATTAAGTTTTTTTCGATCGTTTGCCATGCGTTTCCACCTTGGCCTTATTGAAAAAGCCGGCCGTCGCGTCGGCCATGCGGCGAACCGCTTGGTCGAAATACTGGTCGTCGATCTCGTAGCCGATGCTGTTTCTGCCGTGACTCGCCGCCGCGACGTTGGTGGTGCCGCCGCCCATGAACGGATCGAGCACCGTGTCGCCGACGAAGCTGAACATGCGGACGAGCCTCTCGGCCAATTCCAACGGATACGGAGCCGGGTGTTGCTTGGTGGAGGCTCCGGTAACGCCCGTCCATATTTGCTGAAACCATTTTTTGTGATTTTCCGAGGAAATCACGCTCAACAGTCGGGCGGCGACGCTGGGTTTTCTGTAGCCTCCGGGTTTCCTCTGCATCAAAATGAATTCAATGTCGTTTTTTACCACGGAGTTAGGCTCATAAGGCTTTCCCATAAAACTCGAACCGTTGGCAACCTCGTACACGGCGTTGGCGATTTTGTGCCAAATTATTGGGGCTAGGTTGTCGAAACCGATCCGGCGGCAATGCTCTTGGATCGAGGCATGCAGCGGCACGACGGTGTGCCGACCGTCGTTCTTCCGTCGAGAGAGACAGACGTCTCCCACCACGCAGATCAACCGACCACCCGGCGCCAAAGCGCGAAAGCAGAGCTTCCATACTTTGTCCAACTCGTGCAGAAACTCCTCGTAGTCGGCCACGTGTCCCAATTGTCCCGCCGTATCGCGGTATTCCTTCAGGGTCCAGTACGGCGGCGAAGTCAAAACAAGATGGACGGACCCCGCGGCCAATCCGGACATGCGGCGCGCATCGCCAAGATATAACTCGTGCGTGGTCGGAACCTCTTGAACCGCTTGTTCGCTAAGCGCTAGCAGCTTTCGGTCCTTGGCGATAGCGGGAATCGCGGTCTGGAGGTTCTCCAGTGCCTGCAACTCCGATGGCAGGTGCCTGTCGAGATCGGTGAAACTCGTTTGGGATATTGATACGCTCATAATCTGCGAAGCGATTATACCACCGATGGGAACGCTCTCCAATTGCGCGAGACCTTCTTGCATTCCTCGCCACACCGGCAATAATAATAGGTTTCCCATTTCCTACCTCCCTCCCCCGAAGGAGCGGACGCCGTGAACGAAAAGATTCAAGAGGATTATGGTTTGACCTTCGACGACGTGCTGCTCGAACCCCGCTATAGCGAAGTCGTGCCGGCCGACTGCGACGTCTCGACCCGGCTGACCGAGCGGATACGCCTGAACATCCCGATGCTCAGCTCGCCGATGGACACCGTCACCGAAAGCGACATGGCAATCGCACTGGCCCAAGAGGGGGGGCTTGGCGTCATCCACAAAAATATGTCCGTCGAACGCCAGGCCGAAGAGGTCGAAAAGGTTAAGCGAAGCGCCAACGGGATCATCTTCAACCCCGAGACACTCCCGCCGGACGCCAGCGTGGGCCGAGCAAAGGAAATCATGGACCAGTACAACGTTTCCGGCCTGCCGATAACCGGCGGCGATGGACGGCTGGCCGGCATTATCACCCGCCGCGACCTCAGATTCCTCGAAGAGTGGAACGTTCCAATCTCGGAGGTCATGACCGCTGAGAACCTGGTGACTGCAACCGGGACCGTAACGCTTGAGGAAGCTGAGAAGATTTTAATGACAAAAAAGGTAGAGAAGCTTCTGCTGGTTGACGAAGATTTTAGACTGACCGGACTAATTACGATTAAAGACATTGATATGATGCGGAGGTATCCGCAAGCCTGTAAAGATGGGCAGGGTAGGCTGAGGGCGGGAGCCGCCGTCGGGGTTCACGATTATCAGCGGGTAGAAGCACTTATTCGTAAAGGCGTGGACGTTTTGGTGGTCGACAGCGCCCACGGGCATTCGTCGAACGTCATTGAAACCCTAAGGAGCATTAAAAAGCAGTGGGACATCGACGTCGCGGCCGGGAACGTGGCCACGGCCGAGGGGTGCAGGGACTTGATCGCCGCCGGCGCCGACGCCGTGAAGGTTGGCATCGGACCCGGTTCGATCTGCACCACGCGGGTGATTTCCGGCGTCGGTATGCCACAGGTTACCGCCATCCGCCAGGTGTCGGAGGTCGCCGAAAAGAGCCGGATTCCCGTCATCGCCGACGGTGGAATCCGCTACTCCGGCGACCTGACCAAGGCGATCGCCGCCGGCGCCGACGTGGTGATGATAGGAGGACTTTTCGCGGGATTACAAGAAAGCCCCGGGGCGCAAATCCTCTTCCAAGGTCGAACTTTCAAAATTTATCGAGGTATGGGCTCCTTGGGGGCAATGGTTCAAGGCTCCAGCGAACGATACCGTCAGGCCGGTTCGCGCGGGCCGGATAAGCTGGTGCCCGAGGGAGTCGAAGGAAGAGTACCGTTTAAGGGACAATTAGGCCCGTTCGTATACCAGATCGTGGGCGGATTGCGGGCGGGAATGGGGTATTGCGGAGCAAGGACCATCGAGGAGTTGCGCCGAGACGCGCGATTCATAAAAGTCACACCAGCCAGTGTACGGGAGAGCCATCCTCATGACATCACTATTACGCAGGAAGCGCCCAACTATAGCACGGAGTATGCTGACGGCGATTCTTAGCTCGCCGTCGGGTTCGTGGTATGTTGGAAGAAGTGGTTTGCTAAGACTTGGAGTGGTGTTGATTGTCGCGGGATTGTTGGCCGATGTCCAATTCGTTTGCGCGGCAGCCGATCGCTCGGCCGGCGAGGCCAGCTACAGCACCGGACACTCGGGCAGCCGGCTGAAATGGCTCCCCTACCGGCCGAAGTCGGCCCGTGGCGGCTCGAAAGTGATCGCTACTCAATACTCCGAGCCTTCGACGGCGACGCAAGCCGGCGACGCGACGGGCCAGGTCCCGGCTTCCCGCTTGTTTAGCGATCCGTTCGGCGATCAAAAGAGCGCGCCGGCGGAAAATTTCGACGGGAGCATGCCGCAAGCGATGCCCGAGGAGCCTCGGCCGGCAAGCCCTCTGCCGGGCCTCGGGACCGACGGGCCGATCGCCGACGAACAACCTTATGCCCCGCCGGGCGCTTTTCCCTCCTTCAACCAAAAGCCGAACGGCGGCGTCTTGAAGAAGCCTTTGCTGGAAGAGTCGTTTGCGGCTCGACAATTTGAACTCAAGGAAGGTTGTCCCTCGCCGAACGATCTGAAGGACATCGACGACCTGAGCACGGACATCACGCCCTCGGAAGGGGACCTGCCGCGCGACTGCCCGCTGGGACACGAGGTGTTCGCGCCGCGCGCGTTCGCGCCGATCACCTACACCTGGACGGCCTCGGGACTTTGCCACAAGCCGTTGTACTTCGAGGACGTGCAATTGGAGCGCTACGGGCACATGGCCGGGCCGTGGGTCCAGCCGTTCGCCTCCGGCGCCCACTTCTTCCTCACCTTCCCCATCCTGCCGTACAAGATGGGACTCGAATTGCCCAACGAGTGCATGTACACCCTGGGTTATTACCGGCCTGGAAATTGCGCGCCGTACATGCTCGATCCGATCCCGTTAAGCGTCCGCGCCGCGTTGTTCGAGGCCGGCGCGTGGGTCGCCGGAGTGTACATGATTCCGTAAAAGCGAGCGGCACGGGGAGAGCGTTGCCGAAACCGCCGGCCATCCGCCGGCGGTTCGCGTTTCTTGGATTATCTTGGTCGCAATTCCATAAATGTCGTTGCCGTTGCACATCAAGATTCTTGACGCGAGTGTCAGTTTTATGCTAGAATTGAATCATGGCGACGAACTTTCAGACGGTGACACTGGCGGGTCGGCGATTTGTCATCGTTCCGGAGACCGAGTTTCGCCGTCTGGCACGTGATAGCGGAAAGCTTCCCATGCCGCCGCGCGACGCCCGCGGGAATTATCCCGCCGCGGAAGCGTTACAGGTTTCTATCGCCAAGTCGATCTTGTGCGAACGGCGGGCGGCCGGATTGACTCAAGTGAAATTGGCCCGGCTGGCGGGCATTCGACCCGAAACCTTGAATCGTATCGAGAAAGGCAAGCATGCCCCCAGCGTAGCCACCGTGGACCGGATCGACCGTGCTTTGGCAAAGGCCCGGAAAACCGGCGGTCACGATTAAATCGTTATGGACACGGATTTCTCACAAGTTGAGCAGCTTGTCCAAAGACCCGGCGAGAGCCTTTCGGTCGAGCTTAAGAGATGGATCGACCCCGATACCCCGGAAGGTAACCGTTCACAGGCCAGTAGGGTATCTGTCATCCTGAGCGCAGCGAAGGATCTCGGATGAAGGTGCGCTGCGGACGAGATCCTTCGCTGCGCTCAGGATGACGATCGTCCCGTGAACGGTTACCATTCCACGTCGATAAGATTCAAGGCTTAATAACCAAAGTATGCGTCCGTTGAACAATGCGGGATTTCCTGCTATCTTTGCGCCGAGCAACTTGCGGATCTGCTGAGATCGGCGTTTTCGTGCGAACCATGCCGTTCTTTATCGAAGGGAGCTTATTCATGTTCCGCCAAACTTGGATCGCGGTTCTATTGCTTCTGCCGCTCGCGCCGGCCGCCCCGGCGCTGGCCGCCGGCGAAGGACAGGAAGACCTGGACAAAGCCACCGAAACCAAACTTACCGCCGACTCGATCGACGACCTGGGCGAGGTCATCCGCCTGATCGAAAGCGCCCTGCAAAAGGGACTCGACGAATCCAACGCCGCTTTCGCCAATAAACTCTTGGCATCGACGTTTATCCAACGCGCCCAGGAAACGATCGAGAACCTGTTCGTCAACGTCGCTTCGATGGACGACTTCCGCCGGCGGCGCCGGTTCGCCCTGGACGATCTGGAAAAGGCCGTGAAGCTGGACCCGAAGCAGCCTCAAGCGTACCTGATGATCGCGCGGTTGAATCTGTTGCCGGGCGGAGACGGGGCGAAAGCGGCACGCGAGGCACTCGACAAAGCGCTTGCCCTGGATATCGAAAACCCGATGGAACGGGCCAAAGCGCTGGTGATGCGGGCGGGCCTGCAAGAGGAGCCGAAGAAGAAGCTGGTCGATCTCGACGAGGCCGTCCGGCTGGCGCCCGGCAGCGCCGCCGTGGTCCGTGCCCGCGGCCTGGCCTTGGCCGACATGGACAAACTCGAACCGGCCCTGGCCGATCTGGACAAGGCCATCGCCTTGGCCCCCGACGACGGCCCGACTTACGAGGCCAAGGCGATCGTCTTGGCCCGGCTGAAGAAGTATGACGAGGCCCTGGCCGCGCTCGAACGGGCTCAAGAGATCAACCCCGGTTCGGCGGCGCCGCTATTGCAGCGTGCGCGGGTCCACGTGGCCCAGAAAAAGTCCGGCGCCGCGCTGCAGGACCTCGACAAGGCGCTGGCCGTGCAGCCCGACAACGTGATGGTGCTGCTGTTGCGGGCAGGCATATATCAGGAAATGGGCAAAAAAGAAAAGGCCCTGGCCGACGTGGACAAAGCGCTTGAAATTAGGCCCGGACTGATCGCGGCCATCCGCACCCGCGCCTTGCTGCTGGCCGAGGACGAGCGGTTGGACGAGGCCGCCGCCGAACTGCAGAAGTTGCGGGAAAACGATCCGAACGACCTGCTCACGCTCCTGCAATTGGGCATGATCTACAGCGTCCAGAAAAAATCCGACAAGGCGGTCGAGGCCTATTCGACCATCTTAGCCGCCCAGCCGGACCTGTGGCAGGCGCTGCGCGGCCGCGGCGATGCATATCTGAACCTCGGCAAACACGCCGAAGCCATCGCCGACTACGAAAAGGCGATGAAACTCGAACCCAACGACCACGGCATCCTCAACAATCTCGCTTGGGTCCTGGCCACCTCGCCCGACGACAAGCTCCGCGACGGGAAGCGGGCAATCCGACTGGCAACCGAGGCCTGCGAGACGACCGACTATAAGCTCGCCCACGTCCTCAGCACACTGGCCGCCGCTTACGCCGAAACCGGCGATTTCGATTCCGCCGTGCAATGGTCGACCAAGGCCGTCGAACTCGACGACAAGGAGCACGGCGACGAGATCAAAAAGGAACTGGAGAGCTACAAGGCGAAAAAGCCCTGGCGAGAACTGCTCTCGGAAGAGAAGGCGGAGAAGTAGACTCATTAAATCAAATTGTGTTTTCATGTCGCGCCTGTGGTTGTTCGTTACGGCGATTAGCGCATTGCTGGTCGTCGTGCCGACCACGGCGGCGGACGAGTTGAAACTGCCGCCGGAAAAGATTTCCGCCGGATCGCCGGGCGAGATGATGCGCCGCTACCTGTTGCGGCAGGCAAACCAAGCGGCGGAGCGCTGGAAAGAGGATTACGAAAAGCGGAAGACCCCGGCGGAAATCGCGGCTTACCAAAAACGGATGCGGGAGGAGTGCCTGGCGGCGATCGGCGGCCTGCCCCAGCGGACGCCGCTGGAGCCGCAAGTCACCGGCACGATTTCACGACCCGGTTACCGCGTCGAAAAGGTTCTGTTCCAAAGTCAACCGAAGCACTATGTCACGGCGCTGCTGTTTTTGCCCGACGCGGCGCGTTTCCAGCCGCCGTATCCCGGTGTGGTCGTGCCCTGCGGACACGCTTTAACGGCCAAGGGGCATCCCGAATATCAGACGATGGGCGCCCTGCTGGCGCTTAACGGCATGGCGGCGCTGGTCTTCGACCCGATCGACCAAGGCGAACGGGGGCAATACTTCGGTGAGGGCGGCTGGCCGGAACTCTGGGGCGTCAAGGCGCACTTGATGGTCGGCGTGGGCTGCATCCTGCTGGGCCGCAACACGGCCCGCTTCGAGATTTGGGACGGCATGCGGGCGATCGACTATCTCCAGTCCCGCCCGAAGGTCGATCCGCGGCGCATCGGCTGCACCGGCAACAGCGGCGGCGGCACCCAGACGAGCTACCTGATGGCCCTGGACGACCGCATTCATTGCGGCGGCCCCGAGTTGCTACTTGACGAGCTTTCCGCGGCTGCTGGCGACGGTCGGCCCCCAGGACGCCGAGCAGAACATCTTCGGCCAATTGGCGTTTGGCGCGGACCATGCCGACTGGATCATGATGCGGGCGCCTTCGCCGGTGCTCATCTGCGCCGCCACCAAGGACTTCTTCGACATCGACGGCACTTGGGAGAGCTTCCGCTGCGCCAAGCGGCTTTATACCCGCATGGGGCTTTCCGCCAACGTCGACATCCTCGAAAACGACGCGAAACACAACTACGACACGCTCCAGCGCGAAGGCGCGGCCCGCTGGATGGCCCGTTGGCTGCTGGGCAAGGACCAACGCGTCACCGAGCCGGAGATCGCGCTGCTGAGCGAGGAGGAATACCGCTGCCTTCCCGACGGCAAGGTGATGTCGCTGCCCGGGGCACGCTCGGTGTACGATCTGAACGAGGACTACGAGAACGAGTTGGCCGGCCGCCGCGCCGCGTCGTGGGCGGCGGCCGACAAGACCGCTTTGCTCGAACGGGTGCGGCGGCTGACCGGCATACGCAAGCTGACGGAGTTACTCCCGCCGAAGGTCGAACCGATAGGGACGGCGGAGCGGACGGGATACCGCGTCGAAAAGCTCCTGATACGGCCCGAGGAGGGTGTGACGCTGCCGGCGCTGTTGTTCTTGCCCGAGAAACCACACCCCGACCGCCTAGTGGTCTGTCCAAGTTGAAATTACGGGTGCCACGGTTGGCTTGTCCAACCGTGTTTCCGGCACTGCTGGACAAGCCAGCAGTGGCACCCAACGTGTAAAGTCGAGATGGACAGACCACTAGTTTTTACGCGCTATCTTACCAAAACTAGCTGCGTCCCCGTTTCAATTCGTCCCGTTTCAATTCGTTTCAATTCCGTTTCAATTCCCCGAAGTCTGCGTTCTGCTCCGGCGGAATCACCCATTGGCGGCGCCGCCACGGCTTGATCTCGTTTTTTTTAGCCGCACACGCACCGTTTCCGCAGTGATCGAATCCACCACGTCGAGTTCCACCAGTTTGTCCGCCAGTAA
>JAHIKV010000135.1 GCA_018897395.1 Planctomycetota bacterium
CGTCCGAACCGCGTCGAACCGCGGGCAGTCAAACGCCGCCCCAAACCTCACCGACTCCTCAGCAAGCCGCGCCACGAAGCGCGGGAAAAACTTCTCGCGGCCAGCCGCCAACGCCGTTGACCGAAATGCCTTGAAAAGGAGATGCCAGCCCATCGTCTTACAATCCCGAGAAGCCCTCTCTTCTCCGGCGCTGACGCCGAGCCGTTCCCCCTGCGCGCCGAGACGACGATACCTTCCCGCACACCACAGCCCTTCACCGTCAATCCTCATGCCCACCTTTTGCGGCCATGCTCATTCTCTCTCTTCAACCCGTCTCCACGCCGAAGATGTCCTTTCCCATTGAGTGCCAATACGTTACATTCAACAGTGCCATTCATCTTGGTATAGGTCAATCTTCGTTCCGTAGGTGACGACAACCCAGTGGGCATCACTTGACACGCGAAATTCAGGGTCTTCCTCCGTCATATCAGGCTGAACAATCCAGTCGGGTTCTCTCTCCTTCTCTGGAAATGAAGAGGATACGGGCAACTCGGGCGTCCGGGCGTTTCGGTTCCGAATGAACAGCACACGTTTCACTGGTGTTGGTGAGTAGCTCAACTGGAATACTGGGCAGGACTCCCCTTCTGTTACGAGGAATCTTCCGTCGTCCGAGAAACTGAATACCCGGTTCGGAGCGTCCAGCGCTATTTCGCTTTGCACCCTTCCCCTGAGATCAACGAGCTTCAAGGTGTGCGCACTGGCGCTACCTCCCCACGCATCGCTTGCCGACGCAACGAATGCAATGATTTGATGCTCGGTGTCGATGTCCCAATCACGAGTACCAGGTTCTTGCGATGAAAACGGCGCGCCGTCGCGCAGCAGCCAGATTTTCTCGTCGTATTGCGCCGCGATCCATCTGCCGGTCTGCGATATTTTGAGGCGAAGAAGAGGCGGCATAATGATACGCCCTTCCTTATCCAGCATCTCGTGCTCTTCCCTGCACTCCATTTGTTGCCAGTGTGCAAGTTGCCCTTGTTCGCTAAACCAGAACAGCATATCGCTGGCATTGGCGAGCAAGAAGGCGCCGTTTGCGGGCATCCCGAGTTTAGCAATATATGGGTGTTCCGGCTGAGGAACATTCGTTGTCCGGTTGCTAAAGCATTCCCACAACTCATCATCAATCTCGATCGAATCGCGCGATGAACGGTCACAATCGCCGTTTTCGCAGGTGGGACGCTCACCGATTGTGGCGTCAAACAATTCAGGCGTCGTGTGCAGTGCTACCAATCGCCCTGATTGGTCCACAATGTACAAAAAATGAAAAGACGAGAAGGCGACGTACCTTGCGTCTGGATGGCCAACCAGCGCATATGGATAAGCGGTAATCTCCCGGTAAGGCGGCTCATCGGGATTCCACCATCCAGGGAAAAAGCCGCTCTCGCTCGGTGTAAATGTCCACACCAACTCTCCATGACAAAGGCAACGGAGATGTCCTTTGCCCTCTCTGGCATTCCGCCGGGTGCCGACAAAAACCTTGTCACTGTTCGGCGGACAAGATGTGCATGTGGTCTCTTCGCCCGTGAGCACAGCATCGTACACGCGACCTTTGGCGTCGTCCTGCCATTGAATGAAACTATCCAGCAGGCCGTCGGGCCGCTTCTTGTGCTTCACCGAAATCCAGCGAGTGCCACTGTATGATGAGGTAATGCCCAGACGCGGCCTATTCGTCTTTCCCAGTGCAACATCACCTGCGGGCATGTCCAGTGTCAGAATTCGAGCCTGGCGATCAGCCTTCGTCTCGACCACAAGGCGAACCTCAGTCGATTCGACAATTCGCAGCAACTCGTGTTTTCCCAGGTTGGCTACGTGTGTCACCGATGCTAGATAACGACCGGTGGCTTCATGGGTGGGCATGGCGAATCGCTCTGAGTCAGCGACCTGCGAATAGGAGAAGTCACCGTGACAGCCAGTCTTGCCTAAAGCGGTTTACGACTTTCGTTTTCGCGGTCGCCAAATATAGGCGAGCAGGCTAATGGCAGCAGTGACCGTTAGCACCATGCTACACGGTTCTGGAACGACACCTGCCACACGAAAACCGATGGAAAAATACTCGTAGTTCGGCGTGCCGGCCCAGCCTGCTCCGTATGATCCCAACGGTGAGAAATTGTCGTCGAACGCCCCGCCCCTCCCTCTGCGTGACGTGCTGTCGGCGACGATTGTCGCATTCCATTCGCTTACGTTGCCGCCCTGATCGAACGTCCCATACGGGCTGGGGGAAGAAGTGTACGCGCCGACTTCGGTCGTATGATGCACAAGATCAACCATGTTATCCCCGTACTTGTAGTTTGCCGAGTTGCTGATGCCAGGCGGTAATCCCCAAGACGGAATGTTGTCCGACGCTGCCGCATACTGCCAGTAGCCAGCGTTACTCCCGCCACCCTTGTAGTACGCGGCCTTATACCACTCGTCCTTCGTGGGAATCCAAAACCTCGCCCCAACGTTGGTCGTGATCGTGCGGCCATCAACGCCGCTGTACCCGTTAAGGCTGTACGCGCCAGTCTCGGTATCGCCGTCACCTTGGCCATTGCCTAGCCAATTAACAAACCGGCAGGCATCCCAGAAGCTCACGTAATTCACAGGGCGGTCGGCCCAGTCGGACGCCACAGAATAGCTATAGCTGCCAGGGGAACCGCTTCGCTGGATATTGCAGCCCCACACGAATTGCGTCGCCGGATCAGACATGGACGCACTGTACAGCCCATACACGTCGGTGGCCGCCTTGGAGTTGAGAAACTGCGTGTACTGACCGGCAGTAACCTCGTATTTCCCGATGGCATACGCCTTGGCGACCGCACCGTTGCCGGTGCTGCTCGCCTTGTTGCCGGGGTTGCCAACAGGAACGAACTCAAGGCTGGTTAGGCCCGATGGCATGTTGAACACGTCGGCTGAGGCGAGACTAGTGCTCAAGGCCACCAGCATCGTCGAAAGGACAAGTCTCACAAATGGTTCCCCGGACATGGACGCATTCCTCTCCCAAGCTGTGTCTCGTTTAGACGATAGACTGTTCTGCTTGCTGGCTTGTTACAACGCCGACAGGTCTTCCCAGATTACCATAATTCCATACTGCTCGCAAGGGGTGCGGTGGTTTACTGGTTGGCGCGCGCGGCCGTGCCTTCGGTGCGATTAAGACGCCGGTAAGGCTTGCGGGGACCTGCCTGCTCGGTGTAAGATTATGGTTTCGATACCCCGTGGTGTAATGGTAACACAACGGCCTTTGGAGTCGTTATTCCTGGTTCGAGTCCAGGCGGGGTAGCTTTACCCCACTACAGCATGGAAATGGAAGGCTGAAAAACAAGGTGAGATTGTAACGAATGGGACGAATGTAGGGATTGTAACGATTTTAACGGCCGTTTTGGTTCCCTCATTCCAGGTTCAAGTCCTGGCCGGGTAGCTTTGGCTTGACGGTTGCCGTGCCCCCAGGCTAGAATACACGTACATGTGTGTATGTGTACCGAAACGCCGAATCAAGGGAGCGATGTATCGTGGCAACCAAGACCATTTCCATCGACCTGGAAGCCTATGAACGGCTCCGGGCGCTGCGGCGCGAGAACGAGTCGTTCAGCCAGGTGATCAAGCGGGTGGTAAAACCACCGTTTGATTTCGAGGCGTTCCGGAAACGAGTGGAAGGGCTTTCGCTGAGCGATAAGGCCGCCGAGGCCATCGAGGAGCAGATTCATAACCGGCGTCGACCGTCCAACAGGAACCCGTGATGGCATCGCTGGACACCAGTATCCTTGTCGATCTGCTTCGTCGGCGATCTCGCTTCCACCACCGCGCACTGGGAAAACTGGACGAGTTGCAGGCCAGGGGAGAGATTCTCGCCACCACGCGGTTCACGGCGGCCGAACTCTACGTTGGAATCGAACTGTCGGACAATCCGGAGCGGGATCAGGCCGACGTCGACTCACTTCTGGCCGATCTCGAAATCCTCGATTTTCGCGGATTTGCGGCCCGGTTGTTCGCCCAGATTCGCACCGTTCATCGCCGGCGAGGCCGTGTGGCGGGAGACATGGACACGCTGATTGCCGCAACGAGCCTTGCTGCCGGCCACGCCCTGTTGGTAACGCGCAATCCGTCGGACTTTTCGGGCATCTCTGATTTATTGGTGGAAAGCTATTGAGGAACCAACTCAACCAGGGGGGATATGGACGTGTTGATCGCCGCAACGGCGATGGCGGCCGGCCACAATCTGGTTACACGGAACCCATCCCATTTTGCCGACATACCCCACCTCCGAGTGGAGGCGTACTGAGGAGTTGACCGCCCTCACTTCCTCTGGTAGCTTATTGGGTTTACCGCCTTGAACGGTTCGGGGCGGTATGTTGAGTTCCAAGACCGGATTTTCGACCTAACGCCGGACGGGGGAAAAGGGGACAGGTCCAATTTGCCGGAACGGCCCGAAGGGTGCTGTGCACAAATTGGACCTGTCCCCTTTTTCCCGACATGGCCGGTGTGCCTGCGGAGAAGGAGTTTTTTTATTGTGGCTACCGTTTTGGTAAAGGACCTAATCGAGGCCGGGGTTCATTTTGGGCATCGGGCAAGCCGCTGGAACCCCAAAATGCGTCCGTACATCTACGCCCGGCGCAATCAGATTCACATTATCGACGTCCGCGAGACGATCCGCGGCCTTTTGCGGGCGCGGAGATACTTGCAGCAAGTCATCTCTCGGGGGAGCCTCGTGCTGTTGGTCGGCACGAAGCGGCAGTCCTGCGACGTGATCGAGCAGCAAGGCGTCCGCTGCGGCGTCCCATTCGTGAGCGACCGCTGGCTCGGCGGCACGCTGACCAACTTCCGCACGATCCGCAGCCGGCTCACGCGACTGGAGGAACTCGAAGACCTTCGCAGTTCCGACAAAATCTCCGCCTACTCGAAAAAGATGCAGTCGTCGCTGAACCGCGAGTACCGCAAGATGTACCGCAACCTCAACGGCATTCGCGCCATGAACCGCCTGCCCGAATGTCTGATGATCGTCGACCCAAGGAAGGAGAAGAACGCCATCCGCGAGGCCCGCAAACTGGGCATCACCACGGTCGCCCTGATCGACACCGACTGCGATCCCGACGAGGTGGACCTGCCGATCCCCGGCAACGACGACAGCATCCGCTCGATCGAGTTGATCGTGACGCTCTTGGCCGATGCGATTATGTCGGGCAAGAACGCCGCCGGCGCGGTCAAGCAGGAGCAGGTCGAGGGCGCGGTGGCGGCCGCGGTGTAGGCGCGAGTTGGTCGTTTAACCGCCGCGTCCACGCGGCGAAGTCCAGAGAGTTCACGTAGGGAGATACACCCCATGCCGGAGATTACCGCGGCGGCCGTCAAAACGCTTCGCCAAAAGACGGGGTTGCCGATGATGGACTGCAAAAAGGCCCTGCAAGAGGTGGCCGGAGACATCGACAAGGCGGTCGAGTTGCTCCGCATAAGCGGCGCGAAGCTGATGGAAAAACGCGCCGGGAGGGCAACCACGTCCGGCCGGATCGCCATTTACATCGGCCCGGAACAAGGTCGGGCCGCGATGGCGGACCTCCGCTGCGAGAGTGCCCCGGTGGCCGTCAACGGCGAGTTCATCCAACTGGCCGACGACCTGGCCCGGCAATTGGCCACCGGCCCCGGCGCCGCCACCGCGGAAGAGTTGCTCGCCCAGCCTTCGCCCAGCGGCAAGGCGGCGACGCTCCAACAGCAGTTCGACGACCTGGTCAACCGTATCCGCGAGGTGTTCAGGCTCGAGCGGATCGTTCGGCTCGACGGCCCGGCGGGCGGATACGCCCATCACAATGCCGCGGCCGGCGTGCTGCTGCAATTCGAGGGTGAAGGCGGAGAATTGCCCCGCGATATTTGCATGCACGTGGCGGCCTTGCGGCCCCAAGTGCTCCGCCGCGAAGAGCTTGACCCATCGGAAGTGGAAAAGGAGCGGGAAATCCTCGCCGAAATGTCGCGAAAGGAAGGCAAGCCGGAAAACATCGTCGCCAAAATGGTCGAGGGGCGGATGCGAGAGTTCTACGCCGCCAGATGTCTCGAAGACCAACCGATCGCCAACGAAATGAAGTTTGGCAAGAAAACGGTCGGACAGGTGGCCAAGGAAGCCGGCATGAAGTTGAAACGATTCGTCCACTGGGAGTTGCCCAAGGAGTAGTACGGTACTTGTAGGAGGCGTCTCCAGACGCCGATCGTCAACATTGTGCCGTCGCATCGGCGTCTGGAGATGCCTCCTACAACTCGACTCAGGAGTGAATTGCCTCATGGCCGAAGAATTGGAACCGGTAGTGACGCCCAAGTACCGCCGCGTGGTGTTGAAGATTTCCGGCGAAGGGTTCATGCATCCCGGCGAGCGCGGCATCGCCATGGACGCGGTGCTGCACATCGCCCGGCAAACTTACAACGCCGCCCAGCACGGCGTGCGGATCGCCATCGTCATCGGCGGCGGCAACATTCTTCGCGGGGCGCAGTTCACCTCGGGCAATTCGTGCGTCCACGAGGCGACTGCCCATTACATGGGCATGTTGGCCACGATGATCAACGGCCTGGCGCTGCAAGACGCCCTCGAATCGCTCGGCTGCAACACGCGGCTGATGACCGCCGTGCGGACCGACGGCGTGGCCGAGCCGTACATCCGCCGCCGGGCGCGGCGACACCTGGAAAAAGGACGGATCGTCATCCTCGCCGGCGGCACCGGAAGCCCCTTCGTCACGACCGACACCGCCGCGGCCCAGCGGGCACTGGAGCTTGAAGCGGAAATCCTCCTGAAGGCCACCCGCGTCGACGGCGTCTTTAGCGACGACCCCGAGAAAAACCCCCACGCCGTCCTCTACAGCGAGTTGAGCTACGACGATTTCCGCCGGCAGAACCTTCGGGTGATGGATCACGAGGCGATTACCAAGTGCGCCGAATACAACATGCCGATCCTGGTGTTCAACTTCCGCAAGGACGGGAACATCGAGAACGCCGTCCTCGGCCAACGCATCGGCACGTTGATTCACGAGTAGGGATTAGGGATTGGGGATTAGGGATTAGAGAAATGGGGAACTGGAAAATTGCATTATACTCCCCCCGCGACCGCAGTCGCGGGGCGTTTCTAATCCCCAATCCCCAATCCCCAATCCCCAATCCCCAATCCCCAATCCCTAATCCCTAATCCCTTACTCCCATGACCACCGACGAAATCCTGCTCGACGTCGAAGAGCGCATGGAAAAGGCCGTCCGCAAGCTCAAGGAAGACCTGGCCGGCATCCGCACCGGCCGGGCCAATCCGGCCCTGGTCGATTCGCTGAAGGTCGAGGTCTACGGCTCCGCGGCGCCGATCAAGCAGGTCGCCTCGGTCGGCGCGCCCGAGCCGAACCAGATCGTCATCCGCCCTTACGATCCCGGCACGTTGAAGGATATCGAAAAGGCCATCCTGTCGAGCGACCTGGGCCTGAATCCGCAGAACGACGGCCGCATCATCCGGTTGGGCATCCCGCCGCTGTCGACCGAGGTCCGCCGCAAGATGGTCGGCCGGGTGAAGGAGTTGGCCGAGGAGACCAAGGTCGCCGTCCGCAACATCCGCCGCGACGGCAACAAACAGGCCGACGCCGGCGAAAAGAACAAGGATTTCTCCGAAGACGACCGCGATCAGGTCAAGGAAGAAATCCAAAAACTCATCAAGACCTACGAATCACAGGCCACCGAACTGGCAAAGGCACGTGAGAAAGAGGTGATGGAGGAGTAGCGGGGTTGGATCGACGCGGGGGAAATGCCGTGAAAAAAAGCGTGTATATCGAGACTTCGATTGCAAGTTATGTTACGGCTCGCCCCAGCCGCGATTTGATCCAGGCGGCTCGCCGGCACATCACAAACGAATGGTGGGAATACCGCAGAAGTGATTTCGATCTGTTCATTTCCCAGTACGTTCTTGATGAGGCTGGAGACGGCGACTCGGAAGCGTCCCGGCGGCGGTTGGAATTGCTCGAAGGCTTGCCTCTTCTGCAATCAACAGAGGAGGCGGTCTTGCTTGCCGAAGCATTGATCGTCAAAGGGCCGCTTCCGCAAAAGGCCGCTACAGACGCGCTGCACATTGCCGTTGCCACGATCCACGAAATAAATGTCCTGTTGACCTGGAATTGCAGCCACTTGGCCAATGCCGAACTGCTCGGAGACGTGCAGCGGGTTATTCGGTCGCTGGGGTATGAGCCGCCGATGATCTGTACGCCCGATGAATTGATGGGAGAATGACCATGCGAGAAGATGCAATTGTAAATGAAGTGCGGGAATTCCGAGACAAACGCGCGGCGAAGTTCGGCTATGACCTTCGCGCAATTGCGGAGGACGCGAGGAAACGCGAGCAGCAAAGCGGGCGGAAAGTAGTCTCGTTCGCACATCCCGAACGGCACTCGCTCGAGCGGAAGGGATTTGGCAGTGGTTGACCAGTCGGTGGTAAACATTGTGCAGCGTTATTTGCGCGCTCTGCAAGCCGCAGGGTTGGCGGTGCGTTTCGGCGTCATCTTCGGCTCGTGGACGGCCGGTAAGGCCGGACTTTGGAGCGACATCGACTTGTTGGTCGTCTCGCCGCGATTCGACGGTCCTTTCGACCGGCAAGACGTGAACTTTCTCTGGCGTCAAGCGGCTCGCATCGACAGCCGGATCGAGCCGATCGCCTGCGGAGAGCAACAGTGGCAGCGGGACGACTCCAGCGCGGTCATCGAGATTGCCCGACGCGAAGGAACGCAAATCGCGGTCGAATAAAAAAAGGCCGCGATCGCGGCGCTCTAGGCCTGCCGGTCGCGGCCCGCATGTCTCACCCCGAGGTCGTAATCCATGGTTGGTGGTCTCGGGGAGGAAGAGACAGCTACTTTCATTATATTTCCGCAATCCAGATCGTCTACCTTCTTTCGGAGGGGAAAGAAATCCATGTTTATCCAGCCGGCTTGCGCGCCGCGCGTTTCCCTAACTGGAAAATTGGGAACCAGAGGCGGCCGGCTGCAGTAAACCACTCCGGAAAATCGCCGCATGTCGTTGCACTCCAACGTATTACGGCGAACGCTACGCTGGGAAAGCTCCGATATAGTAGAGTTTCCCATGCCTCGGATACACGAAATCAACCGGATCGAAGAACTGGCCCAATTCGGCCGCGATTGGGAAACTCTGCTCGGTCAAACCGCGGGCGCGTCGTTTTTCCAATCGCTACCGTGGCTGGATGCCTATTGGAGGCATTTTGGCGCCGGTCAGCGTCTCCGCGTGCTGGTCGTTCTAGCCGACAACCACCCGACGGGGGTACTGCCGCTTGTGGTGCGGACCGAAAAGTCGAAACTCGGCCGGCTCCGCGTCCTCACCTATCCATTGCACGATTGGGGCTCGTTCTACGGTCCCATCGGTCTGGACCCGGCCGGGATTCTTCGCGCGGGCCTGGAACACGTCCGACGCACCCGACGCGACTGGGACGTCCTCGATCTGCGTTGGCAAGGGGCCGTTGGCGCCGAACCGCTCGACATCCGGCAAGCCATGACCGCCGCCGGTTTTCAAGCCTATCCGACCGTTTGGGACCAGACGGCGATCGTCGACCTCGACGGCACTTGGGAGGCGTATTGGTCGGCGAGAAAGGGCGCCTGGTTGCGGCGGTTCCGCAACGCCGAGCGGAAGCTGCTCGAGCAAGGCGATCTCTCCCACGTGCGTTATCGGCCGGCCGGCCTGAATCACGACGATGGTTCGCCCCGCTGGGACCTATACGACGCCAGCGAAAGTCTCGCGCAGCAAAGCTGGCAGGCCGAGGCGACCAACGGCACCACGCTGTCGGATGAGCCGGTGCGCGGTTTTTTGCGCGAGGTCCACGAGGCCGCCGCCGCGGCCGGCGCCGTCGATCTTAACTTGTTGCTGCTGGGCGGCTCGCCCGTGGCATTCATCTACGGATACCACTGGCGCGGCTACGTTTACGGACTGCGACGGGGCTACGACGCCCAACGGACGCGGAGCGGGGCGGGAAACGTGCTGCTGGCCTACACGCTCCGCGACAGTTTTGCCCGCGGCGACCGCTTTTTCGACATGGGCGTCGGCTCGCTGGAGAGCAAGCGCTACTTCCAGACACGGGTGGTCCCCGTGATGCGATACAGCCACTTTCCGCCGCTGGCCCCGCGCGCGCAGATACTGCGGCTGAAACGCTGGTGGCAGGAGCGGCGACTGCCGAGGTCCATCCAACGCTGGGGTGGCAGTTAAACTGCCACCCCAACAAAATGCCAACAACGCTGGGGTGGCAGTTAAACTGCCACCCCAACAAAATGCCAACTGGCCGACGTCCATCGCGGTCGGCCGCGTTCAGGACGGCGCGGCCGACTCGCGATGAACTTGTTTGCCGGAGGGCTATTACGGCAACACGGGGGCGGACATCACCGCGGGTACGCCGCACGGATCGCCGCACGGATCGCCGCACGGATCGACCACCATTACCGGGTCCGCGACGATTACGTTTCGCTCGGGGTGGAAGCGGGAGTTCCAGGCGTAACGCCAGCACTCGGCCACCCGACACCCGTTTGCACCGCCGAGCAACACAAAAAATACCGTTAAAACCAGAAGTTTCTTCATGACTGGCCTCCTACCGATCAGCGCGCGGGCGCGTAGGTTTCCGGCCCAGGCGTCACGATGGCCGGAGCGCCGGAGTATGGGTCGCAAGGATTGGACGGCGGGCAGGGGGTGGGACAGTCAATTGCCATCGGCGTGACCGTCTGGTACGCCGGGCCTCGCCACAGGCAGTTCCAAAACCGGCATCCCGACACGCCGACCACCAGCGTCCCTATTGCCGTTAAAATCAGTAGCCTCTTCATTCCTGAAATCTCCCATCGAAATGGTTACGTTCCTTCCACTACTCTTTGCCAAGAAAACTCTACACCAGTATTGACGATGTGCAAATGCAACGGTCGTGTTTTCCGGGAAACATCCCGGTTGCAAGATTGCCACCGCGCGTGTTGTTTTTGAGCTACGCTTGCTTTAGGATGGGGCAAAGTTTACGCTCCATCGCGGTTCCTCCCGTCCGGCAGACTTTGTAGGCGCATCACCATGACGATCAATGTGAAGAATTGGGATTGGACTTCCCCCACTCCACGTCCCCCGCCCCCCACCCCCCGTCCCACGTCCCTCGCCCCCATCATTTTGTTCGCCGCCGTTTTGCTCTTTGCCGCCGCCGCTCGCGCCGACGAACGGCCGCAAGACGTTTGGTTGCTGAGCACGCGCTGCGCCCCGCGCTGCGGCCCGTTGGAATCGGCCCCAAAAAACATCCGCTACTGGCGGTTGCGGGACGATTGTCGATTGGAGAAGGCCGGCGCAACGGACTTCCAAGCCGACGGCGAAACGCCGACCGTCGTTTACATCCACGGCAACAAGACCGACGCCGACAGGGCGGTGACCAAGGGAATGTACGCCTACAGGTCGATCCGCTCGGCGGTCGGCTGCCGGGCGTTCCGCTACGTGATCTGGTCGTGGCCCGCCGGGCGGGTCTGCCGCCGCAACCGGAACGACTTCTCCTTGAAGGCCGAATACTGCGACGTGGAGAGCTATTATCTGGCCGCTTGGCTCGACACCCTTCCGCCCGAGACGAAAGTGGGCCTGGCCGGCCACAGCTTCGGACCGCGGATCATCACCGGCGCCGCCCATCTGCTGGTCGGCGGAGAAGTGGCGGGTAGACAACTCCCGGCAGAAACCGTCGCCGATTGGACCGCGGGAAAGCGGAACCCTATCCGGGTGGTGTTGCTCGCCGCCGCCGTGGACGCCGATTGGCTCGCCCCCGACGGCCGGCACGGGCTAGCGCTCTCGCTGCTTGACAAGGTGCTGATCACCCAAAACGGCTGCGACCGGGTGTTGCGCTGGTATCCCCGGCTGTACGGACGCGGCGGGCCGCAGGCCATGGGCTTCGTCGGCCCTTGCGGCCTCGGGGATTCGTCGAAGGTACGGGTGGTGGACGTTAGCTGCACGGTCGGCAAGATCCACGACTGGCGATGCTACTGCTCGGCGTCAAACGTCGTCAGCCAATGGGCGCGGTACACGTTTCTCGACGATCCGCCGGCCGAGGAACGGCCAATCGACGGGAATCAATAACACTCTTGTTACCACGCGGAGCGTGGGAACAAGGTGTAAGAAAGGTCGAAGAGAATAGCCGGGGGCTAACAGCCCCCGGAGGGAAGGTCTCGCAATTCAGGCACGTTCCGGGGGCTGTTAGCCCCCGGCTATTCCGACATTACTTGCGTTCCCTTTCCCACCCCACGACGTCTATTGCAACCGATTGAAATTCCACATAATGATGGGATGAACGAACCCGTGGCATTCCTCAACGGCGATTGGATCCCCGCCTCCGCGGCGGCGGTCTCGGTTGACGACGCCGGTTTTGTGCTGGGCGTCTCCGTCGCCGAGCAACTGCGGACATTCGGCGGCAAGCTGTTCCGGCTGGACGAACACCTCACCCGGCTGGCACATTCGCTGGAGATCGTCGGCGTTTACCCTGGCATGGGCCTGAATGAAATCGCCTCGGTCGCCGAAGAACTGGCCGCGCGGAACCATCGCTTGCTCGCGCCGGACGACGATCTTCGGCTGGCGATTGTGATTACGCCCGGCACCCATCCGGCCTACGGGCCGCCGTGCCGGCGGCCGCTAAACGACGGGCCGGCGATTCCCGCACAGCCCACGGTCTGCCTGCACACGCATCCTTTGGCGTTCTGGCTTTGGGCCGAAGAGTATCGGAGCGGCCAGGCGTTGGTGGCCACCAAAGTTCGGCAGGTGCCGTCGAGTAGTTGGCCGGCAGAGTTGAAATGCCGCAGCCGGATGCACTACTACCTTGCCGATCGGGAGGCCGCCGCCGCGGACCCGCGTGCCCGGGCCCTGTTGCTCGACGCCGAAGGTTTCGTCACCGAGGCATCGACGGCCAACCTGTTGATCCTCCGCGCCGGCGAAGGACTGATTTCCCCGCCTTCGGACAAGATTTTGCCCGGCATCAGCATGTCGACGGTCGTGGAGCTTGCCCGAGGGCTGGGCATACCCTGCCTGCAACGCGATTTGACGGTCGAGGACGTGGCCTCGGCCGACGAGGCGATGCTCACAAGCACCTCAACGTGCATCTTGCCGGTGGTGCGGCTGGGCGGCCGGCCGATCGGCGCCGGGCGGCCGGGTAAAGTGTTCGGAGAGCTATTGGCGGCCTGGAGCCGGATGGTCGGCGTCGATATCACCGCACAGGCCGAACGGTATGAAAAGAGGGACTTAGTTGCGTCGGGATGTCAATGACGCTGAAACACCCCGCGACTGCGGATTGGGTGGCACGTCCCTGAGCGCAGCGAAGGGCGTGATGGGCCGAAAATGCCACGCCCTTCGCTGCGCTCAGGGACGTGCCACCCTGTTCGCCGGGTTTCAACCCGGCCTACTTACTATCACACGACGATCACGCTCCCCAGCAATCGACCGCCGCGGGCGTTGATCGCGAGGACGGCCTCGGCCACGGCGCGACGCGCCGTATGGCCCAATCGCACCACTAGGTACGCACCGTCGCAATAGCGCATGATCGGCGCCGCCTCGGCGTGCTCCAACGACGGGGTATCCAGCAGCACCAGCGGCCAGCGTTCCCGCAAATCATCGAACCAATCGCGGTCCCAACGCCGCCGGTGTTGGGGCGACAGTTGTACTGTCGCCCCGGGGGTGGCAGTGCAACTGCCACCCCAACTCGAACTGCCACCCCAACTCGGCAGGACGCTCAAGCCGGGCCGATTGGTCGGGTAGATCAAGGCCGTCGATCCATCCGCCGCGGCGCCGGTAGAGAGGACCAGCCGCGACGAAAGGTCGGCCTTGCGGAAATCGGCGTCCACCGCCAACACGCCGCCGGTAAACTTCGCCAGTTCCGGGGCCAGCGAGATCATCAGGCTGGTCTTGCCGTCGCCGTCGCCCGGACTGGTCAGCGCCAAGATCGCCGCGGAGTTCGGCTGCAAGCGTCGGTAGATTGTCTCGGCCGTTTCGGCGCACGCCCGCACGGTCGCCGGCCGTCCGCACGCCGGCCAGATCGCCGTCGGCGCCCCGCCGGCCGGCGGTTCCATCGTTGTCGGCGGCAGCTCGGGGAACGCGAATTGCAAATTCCCCCCCGGACCGCAGTCCGAGGGCGTTTTCACGCCCTGGTTCGTCGTCCCGCACGCTTCGTTCGCCCGAAGCGGCAGTATCACCGGCGTCGTCGGCGTGCCGGTCCCGTTTTGCTGGATCGTGCCCCACGTCGTAGCCATAAGATCAACCTCGGCGGAGCCGTGAAAACAACTGTCTGTATTCGTGCCGGCGTGTCTCGTCGTCGGGCGAAGAAGAAGAATATGCCGCGGAATGTTCCTCGTGACGGCCGGCTGCAACGCACTCCTCGTGCCGCGTTTCGGGTTCTTCCGCGATACAGACGTTTGGGGCCTCATTGGAAGCCGTCGGCGGCTCGTATTCAACCGCGTAGGCCGAGGTGCCGAACGTGAGAGGTTGCTTTGCCCGCATTGCGGCATAGCGGTCCGAGACGACCTCTTCCTGCTCGAACTCCTCCTGGAACGGATGGACCGTTTCCTCGAAGTTCAACTCGACCTCGGGTCCGATAGATCCGGCGGGTTGAAAATCCTCGTCGGCCTTGGCCAATAGCCGCTCGATGCGGTGGATTTGCCCGTCCGGTTCGGAACCATCTTCCTCCTCGGCCCCTTCCTGCTCGACCGAGGCCACCCGAAACACCGAGGCCTTCGAGCGGCTTTCCGACCTCTCGATCGAATCGTCCAACGGACCGAACTCAATCACCCCGCTGTCGGCGTCCTCGGTTTTATGCTCGGCGTTGCACGGGGCGGGCAACTGCTGTAAGTCGGCCCACGCTTCCTCGATGTTTGCCGGCCCGATCATTTTCCATCCGGCGACGTGTGCCAACAGCAGGGCGTGGTCGCAGACCTGATTGATCAACCTGGGTACGCCGCCGGTGGCCTGAAACACGCTTTGGCAGGTCTCCTCGGGAAAAACCTCTTCGCCCGACGCGCCGGCCGAGTTGACTTGAGATTGTACGTAGTCCCGCGTTTCCGTGCGGTTGAACGATTCGAGATAGCAGCGGGCGCCGAGCCGCTGACTGAACGAGTCGAGCTTTGGGCTGGCAAAACGCTCCTCCAGCACCGGCGCGCCGACCAAAACCAGCCGCACCAGCGGCAGACCGTCCCGCGCGAGGTTGCTCAACAGCCGGATCTCCTCCAACAATCGTAACGGCAAGGTATGCGCCTCATCGACCAACAGCACCATGCCGTTGGGATTGCCGTCTCCGCAGTTGAGGTAGTCGATCAAAGCCAGTCGCAGTTCTCCCTCGTCCATGTCTCGATAGGGGCGTCCCAATTCGTACAAAATTGCCTGGAACAGCGCCCTGCGCGAGCTTAGCCGCCCGCTGGCGAGCATCGCTACTTGGAAGGTTTTCCGGAACTGCTGGGCCAAGAGCAGACAGAGCATGGTTTTGCCGGTTCCCGAAGGCCCGACGACCAACCCCGCCCCCTCGCCGCGCTGGATGCAGCGTGTCAGCGTGGTCCGCGCGCCTTCGATGGCGGCAGCCGGAAAATAGTGATCCACTAGCGGCACGGACGCAAATGGGCGCCGGTTTTGGCCGATACTGCCGGTATACATCGTCGTTCCTTCCTTAATCTCCATGCATATTGCCTATTGTGGCGCAAACCTTGAGCCCAATTGGTATTGATCCATACCATCAATTCGGCAGCCGCCGGATGAATCAATAAACCGATTATTGACGCTTATTCGGGCATCATGGCAGAACCGATTAGCCGACTGTTGAAATAGTCGGATTTCGGGAGTTTGGGTGCCACTGCTGGCTTGTCCAGCAGTGTTTCCGGCACTGCTGGACAAGCCAGCAGTGGCACCCTTTTCAACGGGCTGCTAGTGCCCCAACCGACCTGAATTGACGGACTACACGTAGGTTATGCTTTAGCATAACACTTTGGCCTGCAACGCTTTTCGTTATGCTAAAGCATAACCTACAACCTGTCACGCCAGATCGGGCGAGGCACTAGATCCCCAGCACTCCCCATATTGCCACGGCCGGGCAGGAGAGCATCAGGAGCAAACCGAGGGTGATCGTCGTGCGGCGGATGCGCCGCTGGCGACCGATCTCGGCCGCGTCTGTAGTGGGATCGTCGGCGGGTATCGTGCCGATAATGGCTTTACCCGTCTTGGCCCGCACTTCCGCGGCGGTTGCCACGGGCGGCTCGATGCCCGCCCCAAGCGATAGCGAACCGGCGCCGA
>JAHIKV010000021.1 GCA_018897395.1 Planctomycetota bacterium
GGTCTGCCGGCCATCGCGCTGGCCGATCCGGCGATCCTGACCGCCGTGGGCAACGACTACGATTTTTCCGCCGTTTTCACCCGCCAGGTGGAAGCCTGGGCCACGCCCGGAGACCTCGCCGTCGGCATTAGCACCAGCGGAAAATCGCCCAACGTCCTTGCCGCATTGCTCGCGGCCAGGCAGCGCGGCGCTCGGACCGTGGCGCTGACCGGAGCGGCCGGCGAAAGCATAATGGCGGAAGCCGCCGACCTCGTGTTGGCGGCGCCATCCTCCAATACGCCGCGCATTCAGGAATGTCATATCACCATCGGACACATCGTCTGCGAATTAGTCGAGCAACACTTGGAAAAATGAATGCCGTCGCGCTATAGGGAATTTGATCTTTCGCGCGTCAAGACGTTCGCCATGGACCAGCGGGTCAGCAAGGTGTCGCTGGCCGACCTGGGAAGGAGCGCACCGCCCCGCGGCGGTGTAACCGAGTTTATTGATTCACTCCCCCGGCAGTTGGCCGGAAACGTTTTGCGCGAAATTATACTGGCAATGCAAGCCTCGCGGGAAAATGGCCGGGCCATCATCTTCGCCACCGGCGCTCATACGATCAAGACGGGCCTGGGACCGATCGTAATCGATCTGATGGAGCGGGGATACATTACGCACCTCGCCTTCAACGGCGCCGGCGTCGTGCACGATCTTGAATTGGCGCGATTCGGCGCGACCAGCGAGGACGTTGCGGCGGAATTGAAAGAAGGCCGCTTCGGTTTCGCCGAGGAGGCCAACGCCGAAATCAACACCCTGGCCAAGCAGGCGGCTCGATCCGGCAAAGGATATGGAGAAACGGTGGGAGAATCGCTGCTGACGGCGCCGAACGCGCGGATCAGCATTTTCGCCAACGCCTACCGGCTGAACATCCCCGCAACGGTCCACGTGGCGCTGGGAACCGACGTCCACACGATGCGCGCGGACGCGGACGGCGCGGCTCTGGGTGCGGCGAGCTTGCGGGACTTCCGCATTCTCATCGAATCGATGCGAGGTCTCAACCGCGGCGGCGTTTTGATGAACGTAGGCTCGGCGGTCGTCCTGCCGGAAGTAATCCTGAAAGCGATGTCCGTCCTGCGCAACGCCGCTGAACTGGCCGATTTCAGCAGCGTCAATCTGGATTTTATTCAGCCTTACCGCGGTTCGATGCAAGTTGTGCAGCGCGTGGGCGGCATCGGCGGCCGCGGTTTCGCGCTGACCGGACATAACGAACTGATGCTGCCCCTAATAGCGTGGGCACTGGCCGCGGCGGAAGGAAACTAACGAATGACCGTACTCTCGCTGAGCTCCGGGACCTTGCCCAGCCTCGGGCCGGAACGGTTCGACGCGCTATTGAACGCCTTCGAGGGACGCAAAATTCTCGTCGTCGGCGACCTGATGCTGGACGAATACGTTTGGGGGCATACCAGCCGCGTTTCTCCCGAAGCGCCCGTGCTGGTCCTCGACGTCCAGCGGACGACCCACGGCCTCGGCGGCGCGGCGAACGTGGCGCGGAACGTCGGTCGGATGGGAGCGGAAGTTACCTTGGCGGGAGTCGTCGGCGCCGATCCCGGCGCGGATCGGCTCCTGGCAAGCCTTCGAGAGAATGGCTGTTCAACGGAGGGAGTGGTTATTGACCAGGATCGACCCACCACGGTCAAAACCCGCGTCGTGGTGCAAAATCAGCAGATCGTGCGCATCGATCGGGAAACCCGAGAAGCGGTGCGCGGGAAAACGCTCGAAAGACTCTCGGCGCTGGTCGGCGCGTCGATTTCTTCGGTGGACGGCGTGATTCTGTCGGATTATGCCAAAGGCACACTGACGGATCGTCTAGTTTCCGCGATCATCAAGAAAGCGAAGGAACATCGCGTGCCGCTGGCCGCGAACCTGAAACCACCGCGCGTCGACGCGTTTCGCGGAGCCACCCTGTTGACCCTCAATCTCGCCGAAGCGGAGCGGGCTTGGCGGCATCCGGTCGGCGACGAAGCGGACCTCCGCCGCTGCGGCCAAGCCTTGCGGAAGCGGTTGGCCTGCAAAGGATTGCTCATCACCCGCGGCGGCGACGGCGTCGTACTTTTCACCGCGGCCGGCGAACCGCTTGTAATTCCGGCACAACGCGTTCAAGTGTTCGACGTTACCGGCGCCGGCGACACCGTGATCGGCGCCGCGGCGATGGCCCTCTCGTGCGGCGCGACCTGCGGCGAGGCCGCCGCCATCGGCAATTTGGCGGGAAACATCAAGGTCGCCAAAATCGGCGCCGCAACCGTCGATCGCGACGAAATACGAACTTTCGCCATGAAAGCATATCCGGAGACTTCATGCCATGAACATTCAAGCCGCCGCGGCCCGAGATTGCGTGCTGCCGCGTGATGAACTTGCAAATCGACTTGCGTTCGAGCGCCGCGGAAAGACCTTGGTGTTCACGAACGGATGCTTCGATCTGGTCCACGCCGGGCACGTGCGCGCCTTGGAAGCCGCGCGGCAATTCGGCGACATCCTGGTCGTCGGAGTAAATTCCGACTCCTCGGTGCGCCGCCTGAAGGGCGACTCCCGACCGATCGTCCCCGAAATGCAGCGCGCCGAACTGGTCGCGGCCTTGAAACCGGTGGACTATGTGGTGATATTCCCCGAAATTCTCCCCATCGAAACGATTCGATTGCTTCGCCCCGACGTACACGTCAAGAGCGGGGATTACCGCGCCGAGGATATGCCCGAAACACCCTGCGTTCTCGCCGCCGGCGGTCGGGTCGAGATCACTCCGCTGCTCGAAGGACTATCCAGCACGGGAATTGTGGAACGGATACTAGCCGGCCGGAATGGCAATTTGCGCCGCGCCGGCTGATCATTTACGAAACTCGCAAGGCATAAGTGACGTGAAAAAAATCTGCTTCGATCTCGACGGAGTTCTGTGTACGCAAACCGACGGACGGTACGAGAACGCCGTTCCCAATCCCGAAGCCGTCCAATTGGTCAACAAACTCCACGAGCGGGGATTTCACATAATCATCTATACGGCCCGATTCATGGGCAGAAACAATCAGGACATTATCGCGGCCTATAAACAAGGTTACGAGCTAACGCGGAGTCAATTGCAACGGTGGGGCGTGAAACACCACGACCTTTTCCTCGGCAAACCCGCCTTCGACCTGTTGGTCGATGATCGGGCCGTGTTCTATCAAGCGGACTGGCGAAAGATCGAAGCCGCCGTGAAGGAAAACTCGACAACGAATGGAACGGTTTCCGATGGATGTTTTTCATAAGAGGGCAAGGTAGTGTTCAACAACAAAACGCTCCTCATCACCGGCGGCACCGGCTCCTTCGGCAACGCCGTCCTGCGCCGTTTTCTCGACACCGAAATCGCGGAAATCCGCGTCTTCAGCCGGGACGAGAAGAAACAGGACGACATGCGGCACCAATACCGTAGCGAGAAGCTGAGATTCTACATCGGCGACGTGCGGAACCCCGACGGACTACGCGACGCCATGGAAGGCGTGGACTACGTATTCCACGCCGCGGCGCTCAAACAGGTCCCCTCCTGCGAGTTCTATCCGCTGGAAGCCGTGCAGACGAACGTCCTCGGCGCCGCCAACGTCTTGACGGCCGCCATCGGCGCCGGCGTGAAAAACGTCGTCGTGCTGAGCACCGACAAGGCGGCATATCCGGTCAACGCCATGGGGATGTCGAAGGGCTTGATGGAGAAAGTCGCAATTGCCCGATCGAGGGTCGCCGCCGAAAAAAGATGCACCCTCTGCGTCACGCGCTACGGCAACGTGATGGCCTCGCGCGGCTCGGTCATTCCGCTCTTCGTCGACCAGATCCGCCAGGGAGCGCCGCTGACCGTGACCGACCCGAACATGACTCGGTTCATGATGTCGCTGGACGACGCGGTGGACCTGGTGATCTACGCCTTTCAGAACGCCTCGCCCGGCGATCTGTTCATCGAAAAGGCCCCGGCGGCGACCATCCAAACGCTGGCCGAGGCGGTCAAGCGGGTCTTTCGGGCCGAGAACCCGATTCACGTGATCGGCACCCGGCACGGCGAAAAACTGTACGAAACCCTTTTGACCCGAGAGGAAATGGTCCGCGCGATCGACCTGGACAGATACTACCGCGTCCCGGCCGACGTCCGCGACCTCAACTACGCCAAATACTTCTCCGACGGTCAAAGCAACCTCGCCGAAATCGAGGATTACCACTCGCACAACGTCTATCGGCTGGACGTTGACGAAATGGTCGATTTGCTGTTGAAGCTTCCCTACATTCAGGAAGAACTGGGCAAAGAAGGAGTCAGACTTTACAAACCGGCGAAAAACCGAAAACGCAAGGCGGCGTAAATCGACGACACGACAAACCTCATGTTTAGCAGCCGCCGGCACGGCGGCTTGACGCGGAACACGGGTCGCCGTGCCGGCGGCCGCTAAACGGATATGACCTCGACCATGAAAACCATGCTCATTACCGGCGCGAAGGGATTTATCGGCCGCAATCTCGCCGCCCACCTGAAACTCCGCGAAAACGTCCGCCTGCTGACATACGACATCGACAACACCGAGGCGGAACTCCGCCGCTGGGCCTCGCAGTCCGACGTCGTCTTCCATCTGGCCGGAGTGAACCGGCCGAAAAAGACCGCGGAGTTCGAGTCGGGCAACGCCGGCTCGACCGGCCTGCTATGCCGCGCCCTCGACGAGACCGGCCGAACGCCGCTGGTCATTCTCGCCTCTTCGATTCAGGCCGAACTCGACAACCCTTACGGCCTCAGCAAACGGCACGCCGAAGAAGCCCTTCAACGATTTTCGCGGCAAAGCGGGGCCCCGATCGCCATCTTCCGGCTCAAAAACGTCTTCGGAAAATGGTGCCGCCCAAGCTACAACTCCGTCGTCGCCACGTTCTGCCACAACATCGCCCACGACCTGCCGGTCCAAGTTTCCGATCCCGGCCGGCAACTGGAACTGGTCCACGTGGACGACGCAATCGCCGCGATGATGGCCGAGATGGATCGGCCGCGACGCCGTGCGTCGGGCATCGTTTCGCCCGACCCGATCCCGTCCTACACCCTGACCCTCGGCGACCTGGCGGAGCGGATACGCTTCTTCCACGAGATGCAACAGTCGCTGCGCGTGCCCGATCTCTCCGTCCGATTCAACCAGCAGCTTTACGCGACCTACCTTTCCTGCGTCGAACCGTCCCGGTCGGAATACGGACTGGACGTGAATCGCGACGCTCGCGGAAGCCTCGCCGAGTTCATCAAGTCGCCCGGCTTCGGGCAGATATTCGTGTCGCGGACCGTCCCGGGCATTACCCGCGGCAACCACTTCCACCACGTGAAGACCGAGAAGTTCCTCGTCCTCTCGGGCGAAGGGCTGATCCGCCTCCGCCACGTCGAAAGCGAAGAAATCCACGAGTTCCGCGTGCGCGGCGAGGACTATCGGGTAGTCGACATCCCGCCCGGATACACCCATTCAATTACCAACGTCGGCGCGACCGAGATGGTCACGCTCTTTTGGGCCAGCGAGATATTCGATCCCGGCCGGGCGGATACTTACTTTCTTCCGGTCGATATTCAAGGCGAAGACAACCGAGAAGCCGCATGAAAGTCGCCACCATCGTCGGCACTAGGCCGGAAATCATACGCCTGTCGCGCGTGATGGCCGTACTCGACCGCTCGGTCGAACACGTCGTCGTCCACACCGGCCAGAACTACGACTACGAGCTGAACGAAATCTTTTTCGAGGATTTGGAGATTCGCCGGCCGGACTACTTCCTGGAAGCCGCGGGAGCGAACGCCGCCGAAACGATCGGACAAGTTATCGCCAAAAGTGACGCGATACTGCGTGAAATCGCCCCGGACGCCGTGCTCATACTCGGCGACACGAACTCCTGTCTAGCGGCCATCGCGGCGAAGCGGCAAAAGATACCCGTCTTCCACATGGAAGCGGGCAACCGTTGTTTCGACCAGCGCGTGCCCGAGGAGATCAACCGCAAAATCGTCGATCACGTAGCCGACATCAATCTCCCCTACAGCGACATATCGCGCGAGTATCTGCTTAGCGAGGGTTTGCCGCCGGACAGGGTAATCAAGACCGGCAGCCCGATGTACGAAGTGATCCACTATTATCTGCCGAAGATCCAACGGAGCGACGTTCTGCGCCGTCTGGAACTGAAGGAGCGGGAATACTTCGTCCTGAGCGCGCACCGCGAGGAGAACATCGACTCACCCGAGCAGTTCGCCCGGCTGTGCCGAGTGCTGGATGAACTGGCGCGGACGTACGAACTGCCGATAGTCGTCTCGACGCACCCGCGCACCCGCAAGCGGATTGACGCCGAGGGCGTAAAAGTGCATCCGCTCGTGGGGCTGCTGAAACCGCTGGGGCTGTGCGATTACGTCCACCTCCAAATGCACGCCAAGGCGACCCTCAGCGACAGCGGCACGATCGCCGAGGAGTCGTCGATCCTCAACTTTCCGGCGCTCAACATCCGCAACGCCCACGAGCGTCCCGAGGGCATGGAAGAGGCCGCCGTGATGATGACCGGTCTCGAGTGGAACCGGATACGGGAAGCCCTGGCGGTCCTTGAAGGTCAGGGTCGCGGCGAGTGCCGCACTTTGCTTCCCGTCGCGGATTACAGCGTACCGAACGTCTCGGAAAAGGTCGTGCGGATCATCCTTAGCTACACCGATTACGTCAACCGGACCGTCTGGCGAAAGACATGAGAATCCTGCTGCTCACCCAATGGTATCCGCCGGAGCCGCAAAAGTGGCGCTCGGATCTGTCGGAGATGCTCCAGGCGTTGGGACATGACGTGACCGTGTTGACGGGCTTTCCAAATTATCCCTCCGGAAACCTGTATCCGGGCTACCGGGTGCGGGCCTGGCAACGGGAGACGATCGGCGGGGTGCGGATCATTCGGGTGCCCCTGTATCCCGATCATAGCACGTCGTCGCTGAAGCGCAGCGTGAACTATTTGTCCTTCACGGCCGCCGCGTCGGTGCTCGGCCCGTTCTTGATCCCGCGGCCCGACATCGTCTACGTGTTCTCTCCCCCCTTGACGCTGGCTTGTCCGGGTTGGCTGTTGAGCCGGCTGTTTCGCGTTCCGCTGGCGTGCGAGATTCAGGACATGTGGCCGGAAACCTTGGAGGCCACGGGAATGCTGCACAACCGGCGGATTCTCCGCGGCATGGACAGATTCGGCAACTGGTTCTACCGCCGCTGCCGCGCGATTCGGGTCATCTCGCCGGGTTTTCGCCGCAATCTGATCGGCAAGGGCGTTGCCGCCGAGAAGATTCATTGTATTCCGAATTGGGTCGACACCGAGTTCTATCATCCGCGCGAATACGACCGCGACCTGGCCGAGGAACTACAGCTTGCGGGGCGGTTCAACGTCATGTATGCCGGCACGATCGGGCGGGCGCAAGGGATCGAGGTGGCGTTGGACGCGGCCGAGTTGCTGCGCGATTTGCCGGACGTCCAGTTTGTTTTGGTCGGCGACGGCACCGATCTGGCGGCGCTCCAAGAGGCCGCGCGGGAGCGAGGATTGACGAACGTCAAGTTCCTCGGGCGGCATCCCGAGTCCTTGATGTCGCGGCTTTTGTCGCTCGCCGACGTGTTGCTGGTCCACCTGCGCGACGAACCGCTGTTCCGCATCACCATTCCGCACAAGATCTATACCTACATGGCGGTCGGGAAGCCGATCTTGGCGGCGGTGGAAGGCGACGCGGCCGCCACGATCGAGGCGTCCCGCGCCGGCTGGACCTGCCCGCCGGGCCGTGCGGAGGCGATGGCCGCCGCCGTGCGCAGGTTGCGCGCGCTATCGCCGGACGAACGGAATGCGATGGGGCAAAACGGACGCCGCACCGCCTGCGAGACGTTCCATCGTGAGACCTTGGTTCGGCAGATCGCCGAAATGCTTAAAAGCGTGGCCGCCTGAACAAGAAGGAGTAAACCCCCTATGCAACTCGAAGAACGAAAACTGAAAGAGATCGAACACAGCGATCGTCGTCGGCGCATCGTAACGGGTTATGAATACGAGACCGATTGCGGGGTGAACGGCGCGGCCTCGGAGTTCATCACCGACGAGCAAGGCTTTGCCGAGCACTTCTCCAACACGAAGTTTTACAGCATTACCCGCTCCAGCGTCGCCTACCGCGATCGGCTGCTGTACGACGGCATTCAGGGCTGCACGGCCCTGGATTACTGCTGCGGGAACGGCGAGATCGGTCTGGAAATGGCGGCCCGCGGGGCAGCCGCGGTCCACGGCATCGACATCTCGCCCGTGGCCATCGACAACGCCCGGCGCCTGGCCGCCCGGAACGGCGTCGCCGCGCAGTGCCGGTTCGAGGTGATGGACGCCGAAAAGACCGATTTTGCCGACGACACGTTCGACGTTGTCCACGAGTACGGAGCGCTGCACCACCTCGAACTCAATGCCGCGTTCCGTGAACTGGCGCGCATTGTCAAGCCGCAGGGTTGCGTGATCTGCACCGAGGCTCTGCGCCATAATCCGCTGATCCATCACTACCGCCATCGGACCCCGCGCCTGCGGACGGCGTGGGAGGTCGAGCACATCCTGGGTGCCCCGGAGATCTACAGCGGGTTGCAGTGGTTCGGCGAGATCCGGGTGCGGTTCTTCCATCTGGCCGCGCTGGGCGCCGTACCGTTCCGCAAAACCGGCTTGTTCGGCGGGCTGCTCTGGTTCCTGGACGGCGTGGACAACCTCCTCCTGCGTATCCCCGGCTTGGGCAAGTATGCCTGGATAGCCGTGATCCTCTACAGCAAGCCTAAAAAGGATTGACACGTATGACGCACCCGGTAATCCTGCGACCGTTGCCGGCGGCGGAGACCCCGGCGCGGCGCCGCCCACGCCGGGCACTTGTCGCCAAGCGGACGATCGACGTGGCGGGGGCGGCGATCGGGCTGGCCGCGCTTGCGCCGCTTCTGGCGGCAATCGCCGTGGCCATCCGCGTCAGTTCGCCGGGGCCGATCTTCTACCGCGGCGTGAGGACCGGCCGCGGGGGGAGGCCGTTTCGGATTTTCAAGTTCCGGTCGATGGTGGTCAACGCGGAAGAAATCGGTAGCGTAACTACGGGAAAGGATGATCCCCGCATCACCCGCGTCGGACATTGGCTGCGCCGGAACAAGCTCGACGAGCTGCCGCAGTTGATCAACGTCCTGCTGGGCGAGATGAGCTTCGTGGGGCCGCGCCCCGAGGTGGCCGCGTACACCGATCGGTATACCGAAGAGGAACGCGCCATCCTTTCGGTGCGTCCCGGCATCACCGATCTGGCCAGCCTGGAATTTCACGATCTCCAGGAGGTCGTCGGATCGGCCAGCCCGGAGCAAGTGTACCGGTCGGACGTGCTGCCGCGGAAGATCGCCCTGCGTTTGCAATACGTTCGCCAACGGTCTTTTCTTGGCGACTTGCGGATCCTGTCGCGTACGCTGCGGCTGGTGTTGGCTAAACCATTGGAGAAGCTTCGATGGAGACGATCGAGCTTGGCGGAACGGGACAGTTAGTAAGCCGCGTGGCGATGGGCGGCAGTCCCATCGGCGGGCACGGCTGGGGAGACGTCGACGACGCGGAAGCCGTTGCCGCCGTTCGACGGGCGTTCGATCTGGGCGTCAACTTCTTCGACACGGCGGACGTATATGGATTCGGATACTCCGAACAAGTCCTCTCCCGAGCGTTGGGACGAAGACGCCGGGAGGTGGTCATCGCGACGAAGTTCGGGGTCAGGTGGAGCGATAATGCCAAGCCGTGGAAAGACATCAGCCCGGGCTACCTGCGGAAGGCCCTCGACGCCAGCTTGCGGCGGCTCCGAATAGACTGCATACCTCTGTACTACGTGCATTGGCCGGACGGAAAAACGCCGATCGTCGATACGATGGCCGAACTTGTGCGCTGTCGCCAACAGGGAAAGATCCGCTGGATCGGCCTGTCCAACTTTTCCGCCGAACAGGTCCGCGAAGCGACCTCCGTGACGCCTCTTCAGGCGCTGCAGGTGCAGTTCAGCCTTGCGGATCGCCTCAAGGCCGCCGAGCTGCTGCCCTTGGCTCGGGAGTTGGGAGCGACGTTGGTGACGTGGGGTTCATTGGCCGAAGGTCTGTTGACCGGCAAGTACGACGCTCGCTCGACGTTTGCCGGCGACGACCGCCGCCGCCGCTACGACAATTTCCGGGGCGAGAAGTTCGCGGAAAACCTCCGTCTCGTCGAGGGTCTGCGGCGGGTGGCGCGCGCTCTCGGCAGAACGCCCGCACAGGTCGCCCTTCGTTGGTTGCTCGATACGCCGGACGTCGGTTGCGCGCTCTTCGGCGCCAAGCGGCCCGCACAGGTCGAGGAAAACGTGCAAGCCGCCGGTTGGCGGCTGTCCGCCGCCGAATATCAGGCCCTGAAAATGCAAGAGACGCCGATAGAAAGGAAATCTGCATGAAGAAGTTTCGCACGGAAGCTGAACAACAGGTCGGCCGCAACATATCGCGGATTTTCGAGAATTGCCCCGATTCCGTGGAAACGAAGCTTGAGAACTTCCCGAAGTACGTCCGCCGCCAGCACCTCAAGCGGTTCCTCGCGCTCTACGAGCTTTTCAAACTGGCGCTGCCGGTAAAAGGTTCGGTGGTCGAGTGCGGCGTGTTTCGCGGCTTCGGACTCATGTCGTGGGCCAAGCTGAGCGCCATGCTCGAGCCGGAAAACCTCACCCGCCGCATCTATGGATTCGACAGCTTCGCCGGGTTTCCCGGCGCAAGCGAGCTTGACGCCAACCCCGTCGCCATGCCGGAGAAAGGGGCGCTGGCGGCCAATTCCTACGATGAACTGCACGAACTTATCGCCGAGTACGACCGCGATCGCTTCCTGGGACACATCGACAAGGTCCATCTCGTCAAGGGAGACGTCTTGGATACGATCCCCAAGTTCGTCGCGGAACATCCGCACCTGCTGGTAAGCTTGCTCTTCCTCGACCTGGACCTCTACGAGCCGACCAAGGCGGCGATCGAACATTTCGTTCCCCGTATGCCGAGCGGCTCGATTTTGGCCTTCGACGAGTTGGACAATCCCATGTGGCCAGGCGAAACCAAGGCGCTGTTGGATACGCTGGGTAGTCGGCGACTTCGCCTCCAGCGCATGGAATGGGATCCATATATCGCCTACGCCGTTCTCTGACGGGAGACTCATGATTATGCCCTCTTCGACAATGCCGCCTTCGATCCAAACCAACGCCGCCTGCCGGGAGTTGGCCCGCCGAATACGCATTCACGCCGTCCGCATGACCCACCTCGCGGGCAGCTCGCACGTGGGCAGCTCGCTGTCGTTGGCCGAACTGCTCGCGGTCCTCTACCGCTCGATTCTGCGGATCACGCCCGAGACGATCGACGACCCGGACCGCGACCGGCTGATCCTCAGCAAGGGGCACGCCTGCGCCGGGCTGTACGCGGCGCTGGCCGAGTGCGGCTTCTTTCCGGTCGAGTGGCTCGACGACTTCTACCACGACGGCGCGCGTCTGCCCGGCCACGCCACCGCCGAGGGAATTCCCGGCATCGAAGTCTCCAGCGGATCATTGGGACACGGCCTGGGAATCGCCTGCGGCCTGGCGCTGGCCGGCAAGCGGGACGGCCGCCCCTTCCGCGTCTTCACCGTCCTCAGCGACGGCGAATGCGACGAGGGATCGATCTGGGAAGCCGTCCTCTTCGCGCCCCATCACAGGCTCGACAACCTGGTCGCAATCGTCGATTACAACAAAATCCAGAGCCTCGACCGCGTCGAAGACGTGCTCGGCCTGGAACCGCTGGCCGACAAGTGGCGGGCCTTCGGCTGGGCTACACGAGAGGTGGACGGACACGACGTGGGGCAAATCGAGGAAACGCTCCGCGGCTTGCCCTTCGAGCCGGGCAAACCGAGCTGCCTCATCGCACACACCGTGAAAGGCAAAGGCGTGAGCTTCATGGAAAACACCGTGCTTTGGCACTATCGCAGCCCCCAGGGCGAAGAGTATCAACGCGCGCTCGAGGAATTGGAGGCAACCGTATGAGAACGGCGTTCATTCAAGCTCTCACCGAACTCGCCGCCGAGGACCCGCGGATCACGCTCGTCGTCGGCGACCTCGGCTTCGGCGTCGTGACCGACTTCGCCAAGCGGTTCCCCAAGCAATATCTCAACGCGGGCGTCGCCGAGCAGAACATGACCGGACTGGCCGCCGGTCTGGCGATGGCCGGGAAGATCGTCTTCACCTATTCCATCGCCAACTTCCCCACCTTGCGGTGCCTGGAGCAGGTCCGCAACGACGTCTGCTACCACAACGCGAACGTCGTCGTAGTGGCCGTCGGCGGCGGGCTTTCCTACGGCTCGTTGGGCATGAGCCATCACGCGACCGAGGACATCGCCATCCTCCGCTCGCTGCCCCGGATGACCGTGGTCGCGCCGGGCGACCCGTTCGAGGCCAAGGCCGCCACCCGAGCCGCGGCCGCGGGAATCGGGCCGGTCTACCTCCGACTGGGACGCGCCGGCGAACCGCTCGTCCACAATAAACCCGTCCCCTGGCGGCTCGGCAAGGCGCTGACCGTTCGCCGGGGAGAAGACGTCACGCTGATCTCGACCGGGGCCATGCTCCAGACCGCCGTCCACACGGCCGACGCACTGGCCGCCGAGGGAATCGGCGTCGAAGTCCTTAGCATGCACACCATCAAGCCGCTCGACACCGACGCGATCATCGACGCGGCAAGACGAACGCGGCGGATCGTCACCCTCGAAGAACACAGTATACTAGGCGGACTGGGCGGCGCGGTCGCCGAGGTCCTCTGCGAATCAGAAGTCCGCAACGTCCGATTCCAACGCATCGGACTCCCCTCGGAGTTCGGCAAACACATCGGCAAGCAAGAGTATCTGCGGCGGATCCACGGCCTGGACGTGGACTCCGTGATCCGCTGCGTGCGCCGGATGTGGGAAGGCGGCCTGCGAATCCACAAGGACGAGCACGACGGCGCGACCTTCGATCGCGCGATGCCGATCGCAAAAAGCGCCTGACGCGATTCTTTTCCGGGAAATGAAATTAGCCGGGGGCTAACAGCCCCCGGTTGAAAAATCTCGCAATCGGGCACCTTCCGGGGGCTGTTAGCCCCCGGCTATTTCGACATTGTGGTACCGAGCGTCGCAACAGCCGCGCCGCCTCGATGTTATCGACGACCTGCTCTGTCTTCGGGTCGATAACCAGCTTCTCTCCGCCCAGCCGCAGGCTGATGTTGGCGTATTGGGCCAACAGCGTGCTGCGGTGCCCCTCCTCCACGTCGGCGTTGGGCAACTCCCGGCCGCGGATGCACCGGACGAAGTTCTCCCACCCGGCGTAAAGAGACAGTCCGGCTTTTTTGGTGTTTTGGGTAATGTGCGTAACGGCTTTGATGGCGAATCTCGGGTGTTTTGAAACTGAGTTATCAAGTCTCGGAAAAACCGACCAATTACAACGTCGTAAATCCCTATAAAATAACAACATAAAAGCTGGACGATCTCTAAATCGCTGGGCTATTGTCAAACGACCCTATGGGTCGAAATCTTCGCAATTGCCGCATGGGAAACGACTATGCGGCGCGACGAACGGCGCCCGCGGCGGCCAGGCCGTCGATCGTTTGCCGCGGCATTACGTCCAACTCGCGTCGGCCGTCGGGCTGTTCTCGCTCGATGAAGACGATCGACCGCCGGTGAAGCATCCGTGGGACGAAGAACCAAACCCGCGCAATCGAGGGCGATTCCAGCTCCGCCGGCAGGATCAGCAGATCGACCTTGCCCAACGAGTTGGCGACCCGCACTAATGACTCCGGCGGGTCGCCGGGCACGAGCCGCACCCGAACGCCGGCGTCGCCGAGGAGTTGGTGCGCCCCCTTGAGCGTCAGCCTCGGCCCGGCCGATTCGGCCTGGTCCTCGAACCGGTCGAGGCCGCAGTATTCCACGTCCCTACCGGGCGAGGCCCGCTTTGCGACGGCGATCATCCGCAGCGCCCGGCTGCCGTCGCCGATGCCCAGTTCGACGATCTTCCGCGCGCGGGACCGGCGGATTGCCCGATAAATTGGGCGATTGGCGGGTGGATTGGATAAATAGCAGGAATGAAACAGCCGAAGTTGACCAATAAGCGACAACGGACCCTCCCTGGCACTATGTTGGGGACACTTCAAGAGTACGGCGTAACGTGTTGGGGTGGCAGCGTGTTGGGGTGGCAGTTAAACTGCCACCCCATCTTTGGCACTATCATCCATGAATAAGTTCGACCGGCGGCCGGTGGGAAGTACAGCCGATCCGCCGCGGCAATTTGCGGAGCATGGAATACTCGCCGGCAGCCAGACACCCCCCTCAGGTGCCAGCAGCCGGAATCTTCGGCCTATTCATTAACTTCACAATCATGTATTCTTGAAACCTGAGTTTGGGATAACCGCGTTTAAGAGCCGGCCGGAGTGTGGCGAGCAAGGCTTAGAGCAAAGCCCCACCACATTTTCCCCCGTTGTTGGTGGGGCTGCGCTTCGCTTGACCCACCCTACACAGGGCTGTTTGCCCCCGGTAATTTTTGAAGACGCGCGAGTAAGGGAAGAAAGCGGAGATTGCTAGCGATGAAGTATGCCGCGATCGGCCCCGTAGCAATCCACTTGCCGGAAAAGGTCGAAGACAACGATTTTCTCGGGTCTCAGTTCCCCCGGTGGAACATGGACCTGATCTACGCAAAGACGGGGATTCGTCAGCGGCACGTCGCCGGAGAGCACGAGTGCTCCTCGGACCTGGGTGTGGCGGCGGCGGAGAAACTCTTCGCCGAACACAATATCGACCGCAACTCGATCGACTTCCTGCTGTTCTGCACGCAGACGCCCGATTACCCGCTGCCGACGACCGCCTGCCTGATACAGGACCGGCTGCGGTTGCCCAAATCGATCGGGGCCTTGGACTTCAACCTCGGCTGTTCGGGTTTTGTCTACGGGCTTTCGCTTGCCGACGGGCTGATCCGCGGCGGCACCGCCCGGCGCGTGTTGCTGATTACGGCGGAGACCTACTCGAAGTACATCGACGCGTCCGACCGTTCGCTGCGGACGATCTTCGGCGACGGCGCGGCCGCCACGTTGATCGAGGCCTCCGACGAACCGTCGCTCGGCTCGTTCGTTTTCGGCACCGACGGCAGCGGCGCGGACATGCTGCTGGTGGCCGAAGGGGGGACGCGGCCCGAGGCCGACGCAATCCAACCGCGGAAGCGCCGCCGCTGGCCGAGCAGCCTCTACATGGACGGACCCGAACTGGTGAAGTTCAGCATCGACGTGACACCTCCGCTGATCGAGAAAGTGCTGGCCACCGCCGGGTGGCGCCGCGATCAGGTCGATATGTTCCTGCTGCACCAGGCCACCGTATTTCTGCTCGACCATCTCCGCGAGCGGCTTTCGCTCGACCGCGACCACACGCCCGAGGCCCTCGAACAATACGGCAACACGGTCTCTTCGACGATTCCCATCCTGATCCACGACTTGCGTCGGTCGGATCGGTTGAGGCCGGGCAAGCGCACGCTGTTGCTCGGCTTCGGCGTGGGGTTGTCGTGGGCCGGCTGCGTGTGGACCGAAACCTGGGCCGCCCGGCAAATGCAAGCGGCCGAAAAAAAATTGGTTGACCGAGACGCCAACCAAACCCAGGATGCTTCCGCCGAAGCGCCGGCCGACGCCGGGGACTCCAAAGTTCCCCGCGAAGCCGCGTAAGAACAGCCCGCCCCGGTAGGTTATGCTTTAGAGAGCGCTCATAAATAACTTGAACAAATTGATATTGCCCCATCAGGCGGATTGTGCGATGAAAAGGGCATGCAGGATGCACAAGTCATTGCACGGATTCGACGAAAGTATCGGGCCTTGGAACCGGAACTGGACGAAC
>JAHIKV010000136.1 GCA_018897395.1 Planctomycetota bacterium
ACGAGGACGCAGTTACTATTGGTTACAAAGTTCAGACCCAACTTCGACAGGGACTTCCACCCTGCTGATTCGATACACTTACAAGCGCACTAGGACGGATTTCCTAATCCGTCCCCGAAAACTGGACGGATTAGGAAATCCCCTTGTGTCCTGCGACCATTGCACGCCACTATACGTTGTGCTCAGAGAGGCAGTTGCATACCATATATTGTGGCAAAACCGTCCCGCGCAACGGTCGTAGGACACAAGGAAATAGCCGGGGGCTAACAGCCCCCGGGCGGAAAATCGTGCATTTCAGGCACATTCCGGGGGCTGTTAGCCCCCCGTTGAAAAAGGGTGCCACTGCTGGCTTGCCCAGCAGTGCATGGCTGAAACTCCCGGAAAAACACTGCTGGACAAGCCAGCAGTGGCACCCAAATTCCCAAAAACCGACTTTTTCAACGGGCTGTTAGCCCCCGGCTATTCTTACCGGTCGATGCTTTTCAACGCCTCGGCGGCCGTGTCGCGGATCACTTCGTCCTGGTCGCGGGCCAACTCCTTCAGCGCCGGGACGGCGTCCTTGGCCAGCGGCCCAAGGCACCCCAACGCGACGGCGGCCTCGTGTCGGACTCCCGGCTCGGGGGATTTCAGACCGCGGATCAGCAGCGGGACCGAAACTTGGGCGATCTCGGCGGAAGCCGGCTCGATATTGGCCAGCGCCCAGGCAGACGCCAAGGCTATGAACTCGTCCTTGTCGGCCAGCATCTTCTTCAACTCGGGCACGGCCACGGCGGCCGGCTTGCCGATCTTTCCCAGGGCATAGCAGGCGGCGTAGCGGATGTCCTCTTCCGGGTCATTCAGAGCGGAGACGGCCGTCTGAACGGCCTCGGGCGCGTCGTGGCCGATCGCCCCCAAGGCCAACAGGGCCTCGCATCGGGCGGCGATGCTCTTGTCGTTAGCCGCGATGTCGGCCAGCGTGGGCACGGCCTCTTTCGCCGTCGGTCCCATCCGCCCCAAAAGCGAAGCGGCCAAAGGACGGACACGATCTATCCGAAGCGATTCGATCAGCAGCGGGACCGCCGGTTTGCCCAACCCGGACGCGACGACCAGCAACTCCTCGACGATGTCGTCTTTGGAGGAGATATTGGCGTTCTTGATCGCGGAGAGGATCGAATCCGGGGCCGGCTGCAAATCGACCAGGCCCCGCATCGCCAAACGGCGGACCCGCGGATTCTTGCTCCCTAACGCCGCCGAAAGGAGCGCAACGGCCCTTTCCTTCCGGGCTTCATCCCGCGGTTCTATTTTTGCCAACGCCCAGGCGGCGACGGTTTGCAGGAACGGGTCGGTGCTTTCGCCGCACTTGGTCAATGCCGGTTCGGCCGATTTGGCCTCCGGGCCGATTCGTCCCAAGGTAAAAGCCGCGCCGCAACTGACCGCGGCGTCCTTGTCCTCGAGCGCCTTGGCGAGTGCGGGGACGGCCGTTGCGGCCGCCGGGCCGATCGCGCCGAGGGCCAGCGCGGCTTCACGTCGGACCTCCGGCTTCACGGCGGTTTGGAACAACTCGGTTAGCGCCGGCACTGCTTCGGCGGCGTCGGGACCGATCTCGGCCAACACCAGGCAGGCCCAGTAGGCCGCCTTATTGTTTTTCAAGGCTTTCACCAGCGCCGGGACCGCCGGTTTGCCAAGCTCCGCGAGAATCGCAAGCGCGTGTGTACGGGCAGCCGGATCGGCCTTTTCCAGCACCTTGGCCAACAACGGAATCGACACCTCGGGACCGGGACGGATATGGGACCAAGCGCGGAGCGCCATCCGCCGCACCCGCGCGTCCGGGTCGGCGATCAACGGGGCCAGGGCTTCGATGGCCGGCCGGGCCGACGGACCAAAGCGTCCAAGGGCGTGGGCGGCGTGCGCCCGAACCATCGGCGAATCGTCCCGCAACTGTTCGCTCAGGGCCTGGAGGACTTCGAGCGAGGCCTCGCCCCCCTCGCCCAGCGAGTCGATGGCTTGGAGGCGGACTTGCTGGTCGCCCGACTTCAAATCCTTGAGCAATTCGGCAACGTCCGTGCCGGCCAAGGCCGGTCCCACCGACAATAACCCGACCACGACGGCAATCAGCACTCTGGACATGATTCGTTTCCTTTGCGATGGTTGGTTTCCGTGGAATTCAAAAACCCCTCGATGCCTGTGTTGGTTTCCGTGGGATCAAAAAATCCCTCGACGCCTGATTGTACCAGGGGGGGAATTGACATACACTGGGGGTCGCGTACTATGGCTGGGGACACGGGTACGACTTGCGCCCCTTCAGTAGGGTGCGGATTTTTCGCTAGTTCAACCCCATCCGACGATAGTGTACGGGAACGGGTTCGGCCAATCAAGGAGTAATGCCATGAAAACCGTGTTTTACGTGTTGGTTTCGATCGTGGTCGCGGCGGCGTTCGTTCAAGCTCAGACGTATGCGCCGGGCGGCGGCTCCAGTCCGCAGCCGTATTACCCTCCGCCTTACTACGGCGGATCTCCGTATTCCTACCACTCCTCGACCGCCGCGGAAGGAGCCGCCCGAGGAATGGGAGACGTGATCCGTTCTCAGGGACAGTACAACCTTGCCACCTCGAAGGCCGCGGTCAATCTCGGCGAGGCCCGGCGGCGGCAAATTGAGAATGACGAGCAGTGGACAAGCACGTATTTCCAGATGCGCGACATCAACAAACAGCACCGGGACGCCGAATTGAAACGCCGCCGCGGCAATCCCGAGGATTGGATCCGTTACGCCCAGGCGGGGAAACCCAAACCCCTGAGCGGTAGCGAACTGGACGCCGTGACGGGCGAGATCCGTTGGCCGATGCTGTTGACCGCGGAGAATTTCGACGCACAGCGGGCCGAGTTGCAAAGCACGTTCACCGCCCGCGCCTATCACGGCGTACTCGGCGCCGAGGACTTTAGCAAGACCTCGCGGCTGATCGACCAGATGATCGCCATGCTGAAGGACGGCATCGGCGACGTTCCGCCTCAGCAGTACATTACGGCGAAGAAGTTTTTGGAGAGCCTCGCCTACGCGGTGGGCCGGCCAGCCGCGTGAACGGCGAGCAAGCACGCCGGCTATCGAGTGCCAGATTTTCAATGTCACATGTTTAGCAGCCGCCGGCACGGCGGCTTGCGGCAGAACAAGGGCCGCCGTGCCGGCGGCCGCTAAACGGTCGCGGCTTTATGGTGTCTCGAGCGCGTCGCGGGCACGGCGGACGGCATCGGCGGCCCAGGGCTTCTCGGCGTAGAGAATCACTACCGCCCGATACATTTCCTTGGCCCGATCGGGTTCGCTCGGCAACAGTGCATCGGCGGCGTCGAGGCGTTCTTTGAGCAGGTCGAGTTGCTCGGCCACGAATTTTCCGGTCTCTTCTTTGAGCTTTTCCAACTGGCGTCGCGCCAGAATCAGGCACTGCCCGGTGGGTTCGGCGTCGTCCCCCGGCTTGCCGAACAGATCGATGATCGCCCGAAGCCTCGTCGCGCCCAACTCCTTATCGAGGCGGATGTAGCGGATGGCCTCGAGGTAGGCCCGCTCGATGGGTTGCAGGTTATCGGCGCCCCCCAAGCCCTTCAACCGCAATTCAAACTTGCGTTCCAAATGGTAGAGGTCGATTTCCCGTTCAAAATCTCGCAACTCGACGGCGCGAGGGTCGCTGGAGTAGCGGTTTAGAAACTCGCGGATATCGCCATCGGCCCGGACGATCGACGCGATCGAACCGCCGGCGGTTTCGGCTTTGATGCGGTTGTAGAGCGAATCGGCCGTCGGCGGCTGGAGGAACCACCAGATGGTCAGTCCGACCAACAGCAGCGCGCCGGCCAAGGCCCAAGTCTGCCACGAGATCATCGCCGGTCGAGGCTCGTCTTCCTCGATTTGCCCCAGCTCGTTCTCGCTAACCTCGACGAAACGGCTGGCCGGCGGCGGCGAGTCGTTCGGCGGCGGTTTATCGGCCGCGGGCGGCGCCGCTGCCCCGGCCGGCAGCGATTTCGGCGGTACCGAAGCGCCCCGATTGCCTCCGGCCGGGGTAAGCTCTCGCGTGACCGGGACGTCGTCCACCGACGGACTTGTGCCGGCCGACTCCGACCCGGCTATCGATTGCCGGGTGAAGAACCAACCGGGGTCGGCCTCCAATGTTTCGGGGCCGAGACTGAGCGCGTGCAACATCGCCTCGAGCCGCCGGGAAAGAAGATCGGCGTTGGGTATCCGCCGGCCGGGGTCTTTCTCCAGCAGTTCGCCGAGGATGTGCTCCAATTCGGCGGGTGTGTCGGACGCATATTTCCGCACCGGCTCCGGCTGTTCAAAGCGATGTTTGTGCAGCATCTCGGGGAGCGATTTGCCGCTGAACACCGGCCGGCGGGCAAGCAGGGCGTACATCAACGCGCCCAGGCTATAGAGGTCGGCGCGGGCATCGACGGGCCGACCCTCGGCCTGTTCCGGGGCCATGTATTCCGCCGTACCCAGCACGTTGCCCGCGATGGTCAACCGAGTGTAGCCGAAGAGCCGCGCGATGCCGAAGTCGGAGAGTTTTACGCTGCCGCCGTCGGCGGCCAGCAGCAGGTTGCCGGGCTTGATGTCGCGGTGAATGACGCCGCGGTCGTGGGCGTGGCGGAGCGCACGGCACGTCTCGATGCCGATCCGCGTCACCTCACGCCAGTCGAAACGTCGCCCTTGCCGCAATTCCTCTTCAAGACTGTTGCCGACGACCAACTCCATTGAATAGAACAGTTGGCCATCTTGCTCGCCGAAGCCGTACAGCCGGACGACGTTCGGGTGGTTTAGCTTGCGGAGGGTCTCGATTTCGGCCTCGAAGCGGACCCGGAACCCCTCTTCTTGCGCCAAGGCGGCGGAGAGTAGTTTGACCGCGGCCTTCTCGCCCGTCTCGCGGTGGACCGCCTCGTACACGGTGCCCATCCCGCCGCGACCGAGTTTGCCGACAATCTGGTAAGGTCCGAGCCGTTCGATTTCCATGAGAGCAATGGATCGGGGATTAGCAGTCCGTTGAAAAAGGGTGCCACTGCTGGCTTGTCCAGCAGTGCGGGGAGAAACACCCGGGAAAACACTGCTGGACAAGCCAGCAGTGGCACCCGAACTCTCGGAAACCGACTTTTTCAACAGGCTGTTAGATAATCGAAGACTGTCAGTCTAACGCGCCGCCACGTGCAACGCCAGCTTGGGGGGAGCGGCTGTTTCGGAACGTAAAGTTTCTGTCGGAAAAGTAATACCGCATCTGGAAACGCCCCGCGACTGCGCTCGCGGTGGGTGGGATGGCAGCGTTTCGTCCCCCCCGCAAGCACAGTTGCGGGGCGCTTGTTATTTAGTTTCTGTTGCGGAAAAGCCTGCGTAGGGTGGGTCAAGCGAAGCGCAGCCCCACCAACAGTGGAAAAATCATGGTGGGGCTGCGCTTCGCTTGACCCACCCTACTTTCTTCCGGCCGTTCACCGTATATTTATCGCTTTGCGCAACCGGCACGACCCGGAGAATCGGAAAATCTTCCCTAAAAGGGAGAAGTTCACACGATTCTCCGGCCGAAAATAGTGATAACAGAGGGGGAACCCGAGTCATCGGGTTTGGGCATACCGGTCCAGCCATGTCTTGACGGCCGGTTCACGGCCCAGGTTCGCCGACGGCGGTTTCACACGCCGTTTTGGTTCTCCCGACGGCAAGAAAAAGGTTAAGCAAGGAGACATTCGATGGTAGGCCCTGCCGGATTGATGGCCTTGTGGATGATTGCAGCGACGCCGGCCAGCGCGATGTTCGACGTCGACGGCCGAAACGACGAGGTGAAACGAGCGATCCTTCGGAACGAAGTTTTCGTTCGAGGCGAGCAGGCCGGGGGGGTGTGGAACGCGCCGCTGCCTCCGCCGCGAATGTTGCCCTACGATCCGGCCTACGAGAGCGCGGGGCCGGTGCCGCGGCCGAGCAGCGAAGGCATACCCGGGCTGCCGCCGGTCGAGGAGACTCCCAAACCGCCGCCGCCGCCGAAAAAAATTATCGAGCGGCGCGACGTCATAAACTACGACGAAGACTTCGGCGAGGCGGTTTGCTCTGACGAGGGCGCAGGCGATCCGTGCGGCTACGATTGCGGGTGTTGCCCCGGCCGCCGTGGTTTCCGCGGATGGTTCGACGGCGTCTGCTGGGAAGGATGGCTCGACCAGGGATTCACGCTCAACACGCTCAGCCCGCGAAACCGCGCCAACGGACCGGTGACTTTCAACGACCGCTCGAACGAATACCAGCTCAACCAGCTCTACATGCGGCTGGCGCGCGACGTGGACTCGGAAGGTTGCGCCTGGGACGTCGGCGGACGGATGGACCTGCTATACGGCACCGATTCGATTTACGTCACTGCCCGAGGGCTGGAGGTCCGCGACGACCTTTCGCCGAAGTGGAACGCCCAGCGCTACGGCCTGGCGATGCCGCAATGCTTCATGGAGGTCTATGCCCCGTGGGGAAACGGCCTGAGCGTGAAGCTGGGGCATTTTTATTCGATCCTCGGCTACGAGTCGGTGGAAGCGCCTGAAAACTTCTTCTACTCCCATTCCTACCTCCGGCAATACGCCGAGCCGTTTACCGACACCGGTTTGCTCGGCGAGACGAGGTTGGGCGATTTCACGATCCGGGCCGGCATAACGCGCGGGTTCGACAATTGGGAGGACAACAACAACGACCTGGGGTTCCTCGGCGGCATCAATTGGGCCAGCCGCAACCGGCGGACAAAAATCGCCCTGTGCGTCGACGCCGCCCGCGAACAGGCAGACCCCAGCACCAACGTCAGCTCCGTCTACAGTCTGGTATTTCAGCAGAAACTCGGGCGAAGTTGGGAGTGCGTCTTGCAGAGCGATTACGGCAACGAGCCGGGGGCGGGTATCGACCGCTCGACCGCAAAATGCTACGGCTTGGACACCTACCTGTTCTACACGATCAACGACCGCTGGAAGGCGGGAATGAGGTTCGAGTGGTTCCGCGACGAAGGGGGCGCCCGCGTGCCGGGCGCAAACCGGACCGCCGATTATTTCGAGCTTTGTCCCGGAGTGAACTGGACGCCCGGCGACCGGCTGATCGTCCGTTCGGAACTGCGTTGGGACTGGACCGGCACGGCCGGCTATTATCCCTTCGGCGACGGGACCCGCTCCAACCAATTGCTGTTGAATTGCGACGTAATCGTGAGATTTTAGCGGTCCAACCATCCGCGGGTTAACCAGAGAATGCGCATCGTGAACTCGATGGAAAAACAACCGGCACGGTCGGGACATACGCTGGGGCTTGTGAGTATTCTGGCGGGCGTATTGCTGGCCATCGGCGTCGGGGTGATCTGGGGACGGACGATGTGGCTGGCCTCGGGCGGGCCAGACCGAAATATCGAGGAACTGTGCAAGACCGTCCAGCAGAAAGAGCAATTCGCCCGGCAAGCCGAAGCGGCGGGCAACCAGAAGGAAGCCGATCGGCTGCGCGGTCAAATCCCACTGGTGCAAAAAGAGATCGAACGCAGCGAAGCACTCCGACGCCAGGCGGAACAGGCCGAGCTTGGGTTCGCGCGGAACGCCTTCGAGGTGATCCGCTTCTGCGGCGACGTCTTTTTGCGAATGTTGCTGATGATCGTGGTCCCGCTGGTCGTGACCAGCATGATCTGCGGCATCACCTCGTTGGGCGACATGAGCCGGATGGGCAAGGTGGGGCTCTGGACCCTTGCCTACTACCTGATCACCGGCGCGGCGGCCGTCGTCTTGGGGATTGCTCTGGTCGAGATCATTCGGCCGGGCGTCGGCATGGACGATACCTTCGCCTACGTCGACGAGAGCCTGCTCGGCCGGCAGGAATCCTCGGTCGTCGGCACGGTGCTGGAAGTGATCCGCGGCCGGCCAGACGCCCCCGCCAGCGGCCTGATTCCTGAAAACATTCTCGCGGCGGCGAGCGATACGAACATCTTGGCGGTGATCCTCTTTTCGCTCCTCTTCGGCGGCGCCTTGACCACCTTGGGCGAGAAGGGCAAACCGGCCGTCAATTTTTTCCGGGCCGCGAACGAGGCCATTATGAAGGTGGTCCGCTTGGTTCTCTTCTTCGCTCCGGTCGGCATTTTCGGCTTGATCGCCACGAGGATCGTCCTCAGCGGCGGCGGCCAGGCGCTGGCCGTCGAAGGAGAACGGCTCGGCTGGTTCGTGTTGACCGTCACGCTCGGACTGGCCGTCCATACGGTCGTCCTCTGCCTGCTGCTGTGGGTGCTCGGGCGGCGCAACCCCCTGCGGTATTTCTGCACGATGGGACGCGCACTGTTGACGGCCCTCAGCACGTCCAGTTCGTCGGCCACGCTGCCGGTCACGATCGAATGCGCCGAGGAGGCCGGAGTATCGCAACGGGCGGCCGGGTTTGTGCTGCCGCTGGGGGCGACCATCAACATGGACGGCACCGCGCTGTACGAAGCCACGGCCGCGATCTTCATTGCCCAATCGGCCGGCGTTCCGTTGAGCGGCGCAGCGCTGGTCGTCGTCTTTCTGACGGCCACACTGGCGGCCATCGGAGCGCCGGGCATACCCGAGGCGGGGCTGGTCACGCTGCTGATCGTCCTGTCGGCCGTCGGTTTGCCGGCCGCCGGCATCGGCACGATTCTGGCGATCGACTGGTTTCTCGACCGCCAGCGCACGGCGGTCAACGTTTTCGGAGACGCGGTCGGCGCGGCGGTGATCGATCGATGGCTGAAAAAATAATGGGGTAACGCCGTTTCTTGAAACGGTGTGGCGAAGTCTGTCCCTGCGCGGCAACCCTGATTCTATGAAAGAGTGGTCCTCCTGGTGGTATAAACGATGTGGCAATGTCTTACCCATCAAAACCACGACAGGAGGACCGAGAGATGTTATACCTTGGAATCGACCAGCATCGCAAGCAGTTGACCGTGAGTATTCGCAATGAGGC
>JAHIKV010000137.1 GCA_018897395.1 Planctomycetota bacterium
ACCTTGTCTCCCTCTCGGTCTCGGTTCATCAATCCTCTTGGAGGTAATACCACTAACCGGAGAGCCGGATGCGGGAAATCCGCCAGTCCGGTTCGGAGGGAGGGGAGGCCGAACTCAATCGGCCTTCCCTACCCCTATCACTCGACACTTGCGGAATAGAATCAGCCAATTGAGATCCTATCCCCATGATAGCTTGGCATCGTTTCATTGAAATCGTGCGCTCCCACGAGCGGTTTGTGCTGACCACCCACGCCCGACCGGACGGCGACGCCCTGGGCAGCGAGCTGGCGATGATGGCGATTCTGGAGTCGCTGGGCAAGGACGTTCGGGTGTGCAACGCCTTCGCCGTGCCGCCGAATCTGCAATTTCTCGATCCTGAGCGGGAGCTTGCTCAGTTGGGCGTCGACATCGCGGCCGAACAACTCGTCGACCGCGAAGTGCTGATGATCCTCGACACCAGCGCCTGGGCGCAACTGGGGGCGATGGGCGATGTGATCCGAAACACCAAGGCCCTGAAGATCGTGCTCGACCATCATAAGAGCGAAGACGATCTGGGCGCCGAGGTGTTCAAGGACGTGGACGCCGAAGCCACGGGCCGGCTGGTGGTCGAGGCGGCGGACCAGTTGGGCGTCGCGCTGACGCCGGAGATCGCCCGGCCCGCGTTTGTCGCCCTGACCACCGACACCGGCTGGTTCCGGTTCGCATCGACGACGGCCGAAACGCTGCGCCTGGCCGGGCGTCTGGTCGACGCCGGCGCAGTCCCCGACCGGCTTTACAAGGAACTCTACGAGAACGACTCACGGAGCCGGCTGCGATTGATCGGCCGGGCGCTGGACCACACGCGGACGGAACTGGACGGCCGGCTGATCCACACGTGGCTCAGCCGTGCGGAATTCGCCGACATCGGGGCGCTCCCCTCCGACAGCGAAGACATCATCAACATGACGCTCTCGGTCGGCGGGACCGAAGCGGCCGTGATCCTGGTCGAGCAGCCCGAGGGCGAGTTCAAGGTCAGTCTGCGGAGCCGTTGCGAGTTGGATTGCAGCGCGGTCGCCGAGCAATTCGGCGGCGGCGGACATCGCAAGGCCGCCGGAGCAACGCTGAACGGACCCCTCGATTCAGCGCAAAAGAAGGTGCTCGACGCCGTCCGCGCGGCGATGGGAAACACATAAGAACACGATCCCCCTCGCCCCACGCCGGACGCCGCGTGGACGCGGCGGCTAAACATCTCTGATTGCCCCCCTTTTACTACCCACTACCCACTATCCACTACCCACTATCCACTATCCACCATGCCCCCACTCGACGACGCCGGTTGGTTGATCGTGCTTTGGCTGACCGCGCTGGGCGGCGCGATCGGCAGTTTTCTGAACGTCGTGGTGTATCGGCTGCCGCTGGGTATCAGCCTGATCGATCCGCCGTCGCACTGCCCCGCCTGCAAGCGGCGCATCCCCTGGTACGACAACGTTCCGGTCTTCGGCTGGATCGTTCTGCGTGGCCGTTGCCGCGGTTGCGGCGGCTCGATTTCCATCCGCTATCCGCTGGTCGAAGCCCTCGCGGCGGCGATGTTCGGCACGCTGGCCGCCGTCGAACATTTTTCGCAAGGCGCGAATCTCCCGCCCCGGGCCGTGGAAGTCGCGGAGGATATTTCACTGACCGGTTTGAGCGGACTGCAATTGTACGGCGTGTATCTGTTCCATTTGCTGCTGTTATGCACGCTGCTCTGCGCCGCATTGATCGAGTACGACCGGAAGCGTCCGTCGCCGCGGTTGTTTGTTCCGGCGCTGTCGGTTGGCGTCGCGGCGCCGCTGGTTTGGCCCCTGCTGCGGCCGGTTGCGGCCTGGCCGGGACTGCCGCACTATCCGGCCGGAGTCGTTGACGGTCTGGCCGGTCTGGCCGCGGGCGCAGCGCTGGGCGGCGCGGTTTGGTGGGTGCGGCGAATTGGCCGCAAGAAACCGGCGGACGCAAGTTCCGATGCAAGCCGACATCCCGCCGGTCTGTTCCTCTGCCTGATTTGCGTGGGGCTTTATCTCGGCTGGCAAGCGGTTGTCGCAATAGCTTTGGCGACGGCGGCGGTCCATTGCGCGACATGGCCGCTTCGTCGCGTGCGGCCGGGCCTGCGAGTGCCCCCCAGTTTATGGCTTCTGCTCCTTACATTCGCGTGGATTCTTGCCTGGTCGAGACTTGTTCCGCCGTGGGAAGCGTGTTAAGTTAGGGGAGTCCGCAATTGTCGAGGCGACTTCCATATTGAGTCTCAAAATATCAAGGTTGTCATAACGCCCCGCGACTGCGGTCGCGGGGCGTTTGTTGAAGTTTTCTGGGATTTCTATTTTGCATAATAGCCAAGTCGGCTTTTACGCCAAGGTTCCTGCCGTGGCCGAAGACCCCGCCGCCAAGGTGTCGAAGATTCTGCAATCGCCCAGCTATCGAGTGGCCTACAAGGACGTCGATTTCCTGGGTTGTCCCGAGATGCGCGCCGCCCGGATCGAATTGGAACTGCTCAAGCCGGAATTGTATCTCCAACGGAACTGCATCCGCTCGACGATCGTGGTTTTCGGCAGCACGCGGATCACCTCGCCGGCGGATGCCCGACGCCGGCTCGAACGAGCCGAGCAAGAACTGGCCGCCGCGCCGGACGACGCCGTACTTCGTCGGGCGGTGGATCGGGCCAAACGCCTGTTGGAGCGAAGCCATTACCATGATACCGCCCGCGAGTTCGCCCGCCTGGTCTCCGCCGACTGCCAGAAAGACCCGCCTTGCGACTACGTGATCATGACCGGCGGCGGGCCGGGCATCATGGAGGCGGCCAACCGCGGCGCTTGCGACGCGGCCGCGAAGTCGGTCGGACTGAACATCCGCCTGCCGCACGAACAACAACCCAATCCATATATTACGCCCGAGCTGTGCTTCCAGTTCCACTACTTCGCCATCCGTAAGCTGCACTTCCTGTTGAGGGCGCGGGCATTGGTGGCCTTTCCCGGCGGGTTCGGCACGCTCGACGAGCTGTTCGACGCGCTGACTCTCCGCCAGACCGGACGCATGCAGGCCATTCCCATCATCCTTTTCGGACGGGAATACTGGCAACGGGTAATCGACTTCCAATTCCTGGCCGACCAGGGAACTATCGACGACGAAGACCTCGGGTTGATCGACTACGCGGAAACGGCCGCCGAGGCCTGGGAGATCATTCGCCGGGCGGAGAAGGACGCGGGGCCAACGGCGAAGGACGGAAAAATCGGATTTGACGTTTATTGATGTTCGGAGCGACAACGTGACATTCGTTTAGCGGCCGCCGGCACGGCGGCCCGGGTTGGACCGCTAGCCGTCGTTCCGACGGCTGCTAAACAAGTTGCGTTTTCTTTCTGATAGCACGTCGACGGGACTTACAGCGGCCGGGGGACTCGACGTTCGACTTTTTGTAAAGGAGTGCGAGATGTGCGGCGAGATCAGGGGGTTATGGTTGATGGTTCCGTGCCTTGCGGCGTTGGCGGCGTGGCCGCTGATGGCGGCCGAGGAGAAGAAGGAACCCGCCGATGCGCCGGCGGCGGAGAAAACAAACCAAGAGAAACCGACCGAGGAGAAACCTTCCGGCGAGAAGACAACGGAGGAGAAAACATCCGAGGAGAAGAAGGAAGAGGAAAAGGTCGATCCGTTCATAGTCCCCGAAGGCACGCCGGAGGAACTCGTCGAGTATATCGACAAAGTAAGGAAGACGCCCCTGGAAAATCCCCAGATGGTGGTTAAAGCGCGGCGGGCGCTGAGGAGGGCCGCCGAACATATTATCGCCGCCCAGCCGGAAGAGAAGCAGATGACGCATGCGGTGCAGCTTAAGATGCAGTTGCTCGGCGACCAGGAGCAGCTTGCCGGGTTCGCCGAGGAATTGAAGGAGGACGGTCACGAGAAGTACGCCCGGATGGTCCGCAATTTCGGCCTGCAGATCGAACTCGCCAAGACGGAGAGGCAAGATCCCCGGAACCAGAAGAAAGCGATCGGGGACGTGCTGCGGTTCCTCGAAGAGTCGCCTCCGGAACAGGCCGACAGCGGGCTGGCGCTGATGGCCGGCAAAATGGCCGAACTGACCGGCGACAATCAGTACGCCTCCGAAGTCTACCGCTCGGCCGCCAAGGCGTTTGCCGCCGGCAAGGACGAGAAACTCGCCGAGTTCGCCCGGACGCTGGCGGGAACCTCTCGCCGCCTGGCGCTGCTGGGAAACGAAATTAGGATCGAGGGCAGACTACTCGACGGCGGCACTTTCGACTGGTCGAAATATGCGGGCAAGGTGGTGCTGGTCGACTTCTGGTCCACCTGGTCCGGCTCGAGCGTCGCCGACCTCTCGAAAATGAAAAAATACTACGACCGATACCACGACAAAGGATTCGACATCGTCGGGATCAGTTGCGACCAACGTCTTGCCGACCTGGAGAAGTTCGTTAAGAAGCGGGACATTCCTTGGGCAATCGTCTACGGCAAGGATAAACCCAGTCCCTCCGTCGCGTACTATGGCGTCACGGACATACCCACGAAGATCCTAGTTGGCCGCGACGGCAAGGTGATGCTGTTGAACGCCCGCGGCCTGAAGCTCAAGGAAGAATTGCTCAAACTTTTCGGCCCGGCGGAAAAAAAGAAGTAGGGATCATTTAGAACGTGTTTTGAAATCATTCATTTAGCCCGCCGTGAATACACGGCGGGGTGGGTTGACCGCGAAAAACCGCCATTCCCCGCCGTGTATTCACGGCGGGCTAAATGAAAGGAGTGACGGAAAGGATGTAGCGGGAGAGGGGATTTATGATTTATGATTTATGATTGCGGAGCAGATGCTTCTCGGTCTTTCCGCCACAAATCATAAATCAGAAATCAGAAATCAGAAATCTACGATCGCTGGAGGCGTCTCGTGTCGAGTCCCGCAGTGCAACCGTTGTTGGCCTTGCTTGCCTATCCCGTCGGCGGCAACCCCACTCAATATCTGGTGGAGCGGGCCTTCACCGACAAGGACCTCGACTGGCGATACCTGACCTTCGAGGTCGGCCCCGAAGACCTGGCCGCCGCCGTTGGCGGGTTGAGGGCCTTGGGATTCCGCGGCGCGCATTGCGCCGATCCGCATAAACAGGCCGTCATTCCACTGCTGGATCGGACCTCCGAAACCGCCGCCGTCGTCGGCGCCGTAAACTTCGTTTTCCGCGACGAAGGGGCGCTGGTCGGCGAGGACCTCGAAGGCCGAGGAGTGGTCGAGGCCCTCCGCCGCGTCGTCGATCCGGCGGGAAAGCAAGTCGCGCTGCTCGGCGCCGGGCGGCTTGCCCGCGCCGCGGCCGTCGAATTGGCCGTCGCGGGCACCGCCGGACTGACGATCGTCAACCGCACCGCGGCCCGGGCCGAAGAGCTTGCCGCGCTGCTGGCCGGCAAGTTTGAATCGCCGGTTTCCGTCGCTGCCTGGGACGGCGATTACGCCGTGCCGCCGGAGACGGAAATCCTGATCCACGCCACGAGCCTCGACCAAACCGCCGACGAGACCCCCTTGCCGCTCGTGCCGGAAAGCCTGCGGCCGGAGTTGATCGTGGCCGACGCGGCGATAAACCCGCCCCAAACTTGGCTCCTGCGCGAGGCCGCCCAACGCGGCTGCAAGACAATCGACGGACTGAGCATGTTCATCGAACAAGTGGCGATTGGTTTGCAGCTCTGGACGGGCGTCGATCCAAACCGCCAGGTGTTGCGCGAGGCCGCCGAGGAGTTTTTGGGATTGTAGCTACCCTTGACCGCCACGCCGAGGGAAGTAGGGTGGGACAAGCGCAGCGCAGTCCCACCATGCTGTTTCGCGGCTTTGGTGGGACTGCGCTGCGATTGTCCCACCCTACGCGGTCCTTCCGCAACAGCCGAGGAGTTCGAGTGCCCGCGACAAACCGCGTTCCAGGACTGTTCATCACCGGCACGGACACCGGCGTGGGCAAGACCTATGTCGCCGCGCTGATCGCGCGGCGGTTGGCGGCCGATGGACGTAAGGTAGGCGTCTACAAGCCGGCGGCCAGCGGTTGCCGGCGACAGGACGGCTCGCTGCTCTCCGACGACGCCGTGGCTCTATGGGAGGCGGCCGGCCGGCCGGGCGAACTGGAACGCGTCTGTCCGCAACGCTTCGAGGCCCCGCTGGCCCCGCACCTGGCAGCTCGGGCGGAAGGCCGAAAACTCGACGCCGATCTGCTCCGCCGCGGACTCGAATACTGGAGGCGGCGGTCCGAGATCATCCTGGTCGAGGGCGCCGGCGGATTGATGTCTCCCTTGGGTGAAGACGAATACGTCGCCGATCTGGCCCGTGAGTTCGGCTTCCCGCTGGTGGTGGTTTCGCCAAACGTGTTGGGCACAATCAATCAGACGTTGCAGACCCTGATAACGGCGGCCGTATTCCGCGAGGGACTTATGGTCGCGGGCGTGGTGCTGAACCATCCCGCGCCCCCTTCGGCGGACGACGCCAGTTTGTCGAGCAATCGTCGGGAACTTGCCGCCCGATGCGTGCCGCCGATCTTCGGCGAAGTCGGCTGGGACGCAGACCAAATGAACGATGCCGTGGATTGGTTCGCTTTGGCTCGATGAGTCATTCCAAGCCCACGGGTTGCAACCCGTGGGCTTATGAATCTGAGTTCGGGATAACGGCCTCAATGGAAATAGCCTAGCAGCGGCCGAAGTGTGGCGGCGGGGTGGCACTTGGGGCGCCCCCCCCGTCGGTCTGGTTTCCTTGCTTGCATACGCCATGCTTTCTATTAGAATAGAGGGATTAGGAGTAGTGTCGCCGCCGTGCGGTTATTACAGGGGGAGTCTGGTCTATCGGATGTCGCACGGCGCGATTCGGGTTGTTGGCGTAGTCTTGTCCAAGCGTTGAAAATCATTCGACGATCACTTCCGACGCGCGGGGTTTCGTCGTATTGAAGTACCAGTGGAGAGCGATTGATGCACGAGACATCCACGTCGGAAGGGAAACAGACCAAACTCCAGGAGAAATCGGCGGCGTCAGCTTTGGGGGCCGCGATCGAGCGAAAAACGGCGAAAATCGGCGTGATCGGCCTGGGCTACGTCGGTCTGCCGTTGATCCGCACGTTCGTCGCCGCGGGTTTCGAGAACCTCGGCTTCGACGTGGACAAATCGAAGGTTGAAAGCCTTCAAGCCGGACGGAGCTACATCGAGCACATATCATCGGAGTGGATCGGCCGATGCGTGGCCGAGGGAAAGTTATCCCCCACGGCCGACATGGACCGGCTCGCCGAGGCCGACGTTCTGCTGATCTGCGTCCCCACGCCGCTGAGCCGGAGCCGCGACCCGGACTTGGTTTACGTGGAGGCAACTACCCGCGAGATCGCCGCCCGCCTTCGTCCCGGCCAACTGGTCGTATTGGAAAGCACGACTTACCCGGGAACGACCCGCGAGGTGGTGTTGCCGATTCTCCAACAGAGCGGATTGGCGCTGGGCAAGGACTTTTTCCTGGCATACAGCCCCGAGCGCGAAGACCCGGGCAATCCGGACTTTTCGGCGGGAAACATCCCCAAGGTCGTCGGCGGGGCCGATCCCGTGAGCCTTGACTTGGCCGTGCAACTCTATCGGCGAGGCATGTCCGAGGTGGTCGCCGTCAATAGCTGCGAGGTCGCCGAGGCGTGTAAGATACTCGAGAACACGTACCGCGCGGTGAACATCGCGTTGGCCAACGAGTTGAAGGTGTTGTTCGATCGGATCGGGCTGGACGTTTGGGAGGTGATCGATGCCGCCCGGACGAAGCCCTTCGGGTTCCAGGCTTTTTATCCTGGTCCGGGGCTTGGGGGGCACTGCATTCCGATCGATCCGTTCTACCTGACTTGGCTGGCCCGCTGCCGCGGCATGACTACCCGCTTCATCGAATTGGCCGGCGAGATCAACACGAGCATGCCTCAATATGTGATAGATCGCTTGACCGAGGCTCTGAACTCCCGTGGCAAGGCGGTGCGGGACAGCAAGATTTGCGTGTTGGGCGTGGCATACAAGAAGGACGTGGACGACGCCCGGGAAAGCCCCGCCTTCGTGTTGATCGAGCTGCTTCGCAAGCGCGGCGCGGCGGTCTCCTACAACGATCCCCACATCCCCCGCTTGCCGCGCACCCGTCAATTCAGCATCCCTATGGAAAGCTCTCCACTGACGGCGGAATTCCTCGCCGGCCGGGATTGCGTGCTGATCGTGACGGACCATTCCGCCTACGACTACGAGTTTATCGTGCGGCACGCGCCGCTGGTGGTCGACGCGCGGAACGCTACTAAAAACGTTAGCGAGGGCCGAGAAAAAATATGCAAGGCGTAATTCGAGCAACCTCGATCGCTTATCTGGTTCTCATGACACTATTGTTGTTCACGGCGGACCCGACGCGGTTGATCGGTTTGCACGGCCGGCTGCTGCCGCTGATGCGGTTGTTGATGCCTTGGGCGCATCTGTTGGGTTTCCTGACGCTGGCCGCCCTGGCGCTCAGCGTCCGCTGGCCGGCGCCGCGCTGGAGCGTGGTCTTGATGCTGGTGTTATACGCGGGAATGACCGAAATCGCGCAAGGCTTCGTGCCGAAAAGGACGGGGGAGTGGAAAGATTGGTTCATGGACCTGGCGGGCATCGCCGTCGGGACGGCGATCTGCTGGACCGCGGCGCTGTTGACCGGCGCGATTGTGAAGGCCCGGCGTCGTCGTTGTCCGGCGACGCCGTCCGATCAGTGGGAAGTGTTGCAGAAGGTCATGTCGCGCCCCGCCGCCGGCGGAGAATCGTGGTGGGGCTAATCCGATACGAGGTACCTTTATGAGAACGCTCAATGTCCGGCTGGCCGCCATGCTGCTGGTAATCTCGGTGGTTTTCGGCGGCGGAGTATACCTGCTGCACGGCTATCAGATTAAAAAAAACGCATCCATGTTTTTGAAGCAGGCCGACGTCGAGGAGGAGCGGGCAAAGAAGGCCGCCGAGGAAAAAAACAACTGGCTGAAGCAAAAAGCCCTTGGAGACGCCGTCCGATGCCTGGGATGGTACGTGCGGTTGATGCCCGACGAAGTCGAAGTGCGGGAAAGGCTGGGAATGATATTGGCCGAGTGGTCCGCGGACGTTGACGCCGAGAACAGGGGCCGTTTGTTCCAACAAGCGTTCGGACTGCTGGAAGCAACGGTGGGCATGGACCCGGAGCGGAACGATGCCCGGCGGCAATTGGTAAAAATGGCGATGGCGATCCGCCGATATCAGGACGCCAAGGACCACTTGCAGGGGTTCTTGTTGAAGGAGTCTCCCAAGGATCCTGAATTGCTGGAACAGCTCGGTCAGTGTCAAATGCAGATGGGCGACTACGACGCGGCGATGACTTCCTTGCGGAAGGCCATCGAGTGCGGCCCCGACCAAGTCACCGCATACGCGGCGTTGGCGGGACTGTTGCGGTCGCGCTTCTCGCAACCCAAGGAGGCCGATCAATGGATGGAGAAGCTGGTCGAGGTCAACCCGGAGTCGCCCCGGGCCCATTTCCTCCGCGGCCATTACCTAAGCGCCGTCGGTCTGCACGACGAGGCGCTGCAGGAGGCGTCCAAGGCCCTGCAGTTGGCCCCCGACGACCTGGATGTTCTGTGGCTGGCGGCCACCTGCAACCAGACCAAGGGAGAGTACGACGAAGCGCGCCGCTGTGCGGCCCGCGGCATCGAGCTGCGCCCCGACGCCGTGGTCATGTACACCACCCTGGCCGACATTGAATTGCGCGCCGGCAACCGCGACGAGGCCGTCGCCGCGCTGGAACAAGGATTGAAAGCGACCAACCGCAACGCTCAAATCCTTTGGGGCATGGCCAACTTGCTGATCGACCTTGGCAAGCTGGAGGAAGCGGGAAAAATCATCAAGGAACTGCGGACCACCGAATACCCCCGCCCTCTGATCGACTACCTGAGCGCGCGGATCGAGTACGTCCAAGGACGCTGGCTGGCCGCCCGTAGAGGTTTCGAGAAGGTGCGCGGCTCGCTGGTCTTGTCGAATATGGCGAAGCAGATCGACGTCTGGATCGGGCAATGCTACGGCCAATTGGGCAACCGGGACCAACAATTGAAGGCCTATCGCCGGGCACTGAGCGCGGACCCCACTTTCACCCCCGCGAAGGCCGCCATGACCGACGCCTTTCTGGCCACGGGTCAGGTCGACGAGGCGCTGGATGAATTCCGCCAGTTGGCCGTTCGCGGTAGCGTCGCTCCAGCCAGCGCGGCCCTTTACGCACGCATGTTGCTGATGAAAAACATGCGGCTTCCACCCCAAGAACGGGCTTGGAAAGCGGTGGAAGACGCCCTGAACGCGGCGGAAAAAGCCTTGCCCGACTCACCCCAGATACCAATTTTGCGCGCCGAGGCGCTCTTAGCGCAAGACCGTGCCGACGACGCCGAGAAGTTGTTGCGGGAAGCCCGCGACAAGGATCCCAAGCAGGCCGCTTTCTGGAGGGCGCTAACCTCGCTGGCCGACCGGCGCGGGGACTGGGAACAAGCAGAGAAACTCTTGCGGGAAGCGGACGAATTGTTCGGCGACACCGCCGAACGACGGACGGCTTGGGCGCAGCATCTCGTGCTCCGCCACGGGAAAGAGGCCGCCGAGCGCCTGCGAAAACTGGCCGAGAACACCGAGTCGTTTTCCGACGAACAGCGATTGCAACTTTGGAGCGGCCTGCTGGGCGCCGCAATGCAAGTGGACGATACGGAACAAATCGACTTCTTCTGCCGGAAGATCGCCGAAAAACAACCAAACAACGTGAATATCCGCTACTTGCTTTTCGAGAGGGCGCTGCGGGCCGCGGACCAGCCCGCTATGGAACGGGCGCTGAAGGAAATCGAGCAGGTCGCCGGCCAAGGCTCATACTGGCTCTACGGCCAGGCGGTCTTGCTATATCTTAGCGGCAAAGATGAAAAAGACGAAAAAGACAGAACCGCAACGTTACAGCAGGCAATAGACCTCTTGGCCAAGGCCCGCGAGCTACGCGGAGATTGGTCGCGCATACCGTTGATGGAGGCGGGGGTCTACGACGCCTTGGGCCGGCCGGACAGGGCACTGGAAAACTACCGTGAAGCCTTCGACATGGGTGAGAGAAACCCCAACGGCGTCAGGCGGACCGTCCAACTCCTGATGCAAACGCGGCAGTACGCCGAGGCCGATCAAATGCTCCGCCAACTCGAGAGAGAGCAGCCGCAACTCGCGCCCGAGTTGAGCCGGGCCGGAGCGGAAGTCGCTTTGCAGCAAGAGGAATACGACCGCGCCCTGGAAATGGCGCAAAAAGCCGCCTCGGCCGATTCCAAAAACTACCTCGACCACCTCTGGCTGGGGCAGATGTTGGGTATTCTCGGCAGCCGGGCAAAGGCCGTGAAGCAAGATCAAGAGGCCGAAGAATTGCTCGGCAACGCCGCGAAAGCGCTGCGCCGCGCCGCGGAACTCGAACCCAAGCTCCCGCAAACTTGGGTGGCGCTGATCCGCTTCTACAGCATCGTCGGCGAAGTGGACAAGGCCGAAAAAGCGATCGAAGAGGCGAAATTGAATATCCCCGCAAAAGAAGCCCCACTGGCGCTTGCCCAGTGCTATGAAGCGATGCACAAAACCGAAGACGCCGAGAAACAATACGAGGCGGCCCTGGAAGCGGCGCCTCAGGACATCGCCGTCGCACGCGTCGTCGCCAATTTCTACGCCCGCACCGGCAAGCTGCAATCGTCCGAAGCCCTACTGCGGAGGATCATCGACGGCAAAGTGCGGGGCGAAAACTCGGACCTGGTTTGGGCCAGGCGGCAACTGGCTTTGATCTACGCCACTCGCGGCGGATACGACAGCCTCCAAAAAGCACAGGAACTGCTCGAGAAAAACGTGGCCGAATCCGAGACCTCGGCAATCGAACACCGGGCCTTGGCACAGGTCTATGCCGCCGATCCGCAGCGGTTCAAGCGCGACCAGGCCCTTCTCCTTCTGGAGAAGATGCTCGAGGACCAGACCGCCATGCCCAACGACCAATTAAAACTGGCGAAAATGTACGAGGCCGCGGGGGACTGGATCAAGGCCAGCAACCTCTACCGAAGTCTGGTGGCCACTTATCCCAAGGAACCCCGCTACCTGGTCGTCTTTATCGAAGCCCTGCTGCGACACAACGAGATATCCAGCGTCGAGATGTACCTCGACCGCTTGGTGGAGATTGCTCCCGAGTGGTTTGCCACCCTCTCCCTGCGGGCCGATTTGCTCTGCGCCAAAAATCAGCCCGGCATAGCGTTCGATCTGATGAAGAAATTCGTCGACGAGGCCGACGCGCAGTCCAAGGACCGCGACGCAATACTCCGTCTGGCGGCCGACAAACTAACCCAACTCAGCCGGAGCCTGACGAAACCGGAGCAAAAACCAGACGCCGATAAATTCCTCGATCAAGCCGAAACCTGGTATCGGGCATACGCCCAGGAGAGCCCCGCGCGGAACCTGCTGTTGGCTGTGTTCTTGGGCGCGCAGGGAAAGACCGACGAAGCCCTGGAACTGCTCGAAAAAAGCATGGACAGCAGCACACCCCAAGATTTTTCCCGGGCCTGCTGTGTGATCTCGCAAGCCAAAGTGGCCGACGAGGAGCAAAGCCGTCGCCTGGACCGAATTCTCGAAAGGGCCATCAAGAAATTCGATCGGCACCCAGCGACGCTGTTGGCGGCAGCCGAATTGCACACCCAACAAACGCGCTACGACGAGGCCGGAAATTACTACCGCGAGGTCATTGAAAAACATCCCGAAAACGCCGTGGCCATGAACAATCTCGCCGTGTTGTTGGCCCTGCAAGGCGTCAAACTCGACGAAGCGTTGAAGCTGGTCGACAAAGCCATCGAAATCGCCGGTCCGCTGGGGGCAATGCTCGACTCGAGGGCCAGCGTTTATATGGCTCTCAACGAACCGGAAAAAGCCGTCGCCGACCTCGCCGCCGCGGTGGCCGATTCGGAGACCCCGGTCCGGCTCTTCCATCAGGCGCAGGCCTACCAACAGGCGGGGCAGTTTGAAGCGGCCAAAAAAGCCTGGAAAAAAGCCCTCGAAAAGAACCTCTCGCCCGACATGCTCCAGCCGCTGGAATTGCCCGCCTTCGAGAAAATGCGCCAATCCCCGCAGTAGTTCCAAAACATTCCCGGCAAAAAAAGCCCCCGCGACGGACGGTCCGGGCGGGGGCTTCCTTCGTCATTCGTTGAGCGGCACTTGCCGCCGATGCCGGCTCCTACCGATGCCAGCAGCTCGCCGGCTGATCGCTAAAATCCAGGAACCACCAGCCGTCGTCCCATTCCAACGTCACTTTCCGCCATCCCATCGGGACTTGCGGATAAGGATAGAACGGGCCGATGTACGGCCATGCCGTCGGCGAGTACTGCTTCGGATAGGTCAGAGCGGCGTAGTTCGGATACGATGCATAGCTCGGCCAAGCATAGTTGGGCATGCAGGGCTGGTCGTACCGCGCCGGCGCCACCCCCGCCCGGCTCGCTGCCGCCGCGTACATCGGCCGCGGCTGGCCGTTCGGACTTACCGGGCCACGCATCTCGGGCTGCATCATCGCCACGCGGGCCATCGGCCGCGGCGCGGCCGTCTGACGCGGCAACCCCTGAGGCTCCTCGGCCGCGGTCGGCTCGACTCCCGAGGGAGTATAGGAGCTAGGCAGGCGATTGGCATAGGCCGGATCGTCTTCGCGGATGGGCCGCGGCTGCGGCTGCCCTTGCCCGTAACCGCGATTGACGGCCGTCTCCAAACGCTTCACCAAGCTGAGTTGCCGCGGTTGTTTATCGCGCAACGGGTTGTAGCCCGTCGGCGCGGCCTCGCCGAACCGACGCGCCTCGGGCGAGGAAATCGTAAGCTGGTTGACCACGCGGTCAACCTCGGGCGTCCGGAACACCAGCCGCAGGGCGGTCTCCATCTGCCCCTGGCTGGTCACTCGGCCGCGGAGCCAAGCCGTTCCATCCTGGTACTTCACGCCAATCTTGTAGTCGCTCATCTGCCCGCTTCCACGCAGCCGGTTGGCAATATCCTCGGCAACCTCCTGGTTGCCGGCCAGCGCCAGCGCGGGGACGACTGCGGTGATGGCAGCGACCACGAAACCTGTCAGCAAAAGTCGCATTGTTCCCTCCTCTGTGGCTCCACCCCGGCGACAATCATCCCGGGAAAGTCAGTGATTGATCCGTTCAGTCCAGCAACGGAACCGGTCTTGTAGCACCAAGGAGGGTCCGATTCACCGCAGTTGCGGCGTAAGGGTCTGGCGAAATTGCCCCCCCCGGCCATACCAGTTTCCGGTAATTGCTGCCTGATATTACGTTTCGGTTGCGGGTTCTATCGAAAGGAAGCTTTTTTTCGATTTTGCCGGTCCGAACGGTCGTGATGGGCCGCTCTGCCAACAAACTAGAGAATCTAGCAGGAGAATTCCGCCGCCGTTGGACAAAACGGGTCGGTGCTTAGAAAGTTCGCCCTCGAAGACGAGAAGTTTCGGCAAATGACGGGGCACTCGCTCGACGGACGCGGAAATCGGAAATCTATGGGTTGACTCCCTGTATTGACCCCCGCAGGTCAAAAGTGGCAGTCAACACCATGACGGCCAACGAGGTGGCGCAAGCCATCCAAACCCCTGGTCCGACGGCCAGTGCCACACCGGTTGCCACCCCCATTAGAAGCAGGGTGGCGAGAAACGCCCACTGGCCAATAAGCTGGCAAGTGGACCCTTCGCAAAACCGGACAAAGCACGCGCTCGAAACGCCGAGCAATTGCGCGGCAACGAGCAGCCAAAACACCGCGGGAAAGTCGATTCCGTTCATTGGAGGCAGATTCCTTTCTCTCCCCATTATATCCGCCGAGGGGCGTTTCAAGAATATCGATCCTGTCCGGCCTGATCCGTTTGGCGGGGGGGCCGATCTCGCCCTCGGACGTTTAGCCGGCTGACTTATCCGCAGCGGGAACCACGCTCTTTTCGACGACTTCGAGGTGCGATAAACCGCTACCGTCTGGTCCCCGCGCCGTAGACGCTGGGAGTGGACTCGCTCCATCCGACCACCGGGACGTCCGGAGCCATGACGAAAATCTCGACGCGGCGGTTCTTCTGACGGTCTCGGGCGGTGGCGTTGGGGGTGATCGGCTGGCACGGGCCGAAGCCGGCCACTCCCATCCGATGCTCCGGCAGTCCGGCCCGCTTCAGCCGGTCGGCCACGGCCAACGCACGCGCCGTGCTGAGATGGAAGTTGTTGGGATATTTTTCGCGGACCATTCGGTCGGCGATCAACTGGTTGTCGGTATGTCCGGCCACCATGATCTTCAAATCGCCGGCGGCCGGCGAGCGGAGCACCCGGACCAAGTCGTCGAGGAGCCGCTCGGCGCCGGGCTTCAGCACCGCCTCGCCGCTATCGAAGAGGACGTCGGTGTCGAGCTTGCTCACTCCAGTCTCGGGATCGAATTGCAGGCTGGGATGTCGCCTCGCCAACTCGACGAGTTGCCGGCTCAACTCCGGCGGGAGACGGCCGCATCCGAAGGCTAGCCCCTGGAACTGTTCGTACAGCCCTTCGCGCTCGCGCCGGTAGCTCTCCAATTGCTTCCGGTCGAGGTCGGCCCGTTCCTGCAACAAGGCGAGCTGCTTCTCGCCGCGGATGAGCCGGTCTTCGAGCGTCCGGTCGTGCCGGCGGAGATTTTCGATTTCGGCCAGTTGCGCCCGGTTCTGTTCGGCCAGGGCGCGGTTCCGCGCCTGTGAGGCGTTCCACTCGGTTACGGGAACGAACGTGCAGCCGGGCAGCACGAGCAGGGCGATCCCGCAGAAAAGCAGCCGGAACGGCACTTGCATGATTCGACTCCTTTCGAATCGGTCAACGTCGTATCCGTTTAGCGGCCGCCGGCACGGCGGGCCATGTTCCGCCGCAAGCCGCCGTACCGGCGGCTGCTAAACATTTCCACGCCGCGTGGGCGCGGCGGCTAAACATTATTACGTCTCGGGTTAACCCCGGTGCCCACAATTATCCTTCGATCCATCCAAGGATCGTGTCCATCAAACTGCTGTTGACCGTGAACGCCTCGTTCCAACTCCACATGTTCCGCAGCAGGTCGTACATCATCATGCCGCAGAGCATCAATAGGACGACGCACACGGCCAGGCCCGCGATCTGCCAGCCGGTGTAAGGCGGCTCGAACGAGTATGCCGAGGCCTGCATGAGCGCGGCGCCTTCGGCCGTCGTGCCCGGCTGCGCGCCAAAGACCGGCGCGCCTCCCAACGGCGCGGAGACGCCCATGTCCAGCGCGGGCTGCGAGGAGAGGTCTTCGTCGAGCATGGCCGCCATCGACGCCCCGGCTGCGCCGGCGCCTACCATGGTCGCCTCTTCGTATCCCTCCGTGTCCAGGGCAATCACTTGCGATCCGCTTTCCGAACCATCGGTATCGGCGACCTCTTCCAAGGGGGTCAGCATAAATTCGTCGTCGGTTTTCAGCATTGTGGCGGAATCGGGGCCGGCCGGCTCGCCCGTGGTCAGCATGTCTTCCTCGCCGAGTTCCAGCGACTCCTCGGAGGTGCCCAGATTCACGGGCGTTTCCAGCGAGAATCCGCTGTCGGAGGGATCTACCAGGGAGATGCCGCTGTCGCCGCCGAGGGCCAGATTGCTCCCCTTGCCGCTGCCGCCGAGCACCAGATTGTCGTCTTCCAACGTCTTGCTGTCGCCGAGATCGACGAAGGAGCTGTCCCCGCCCGCGGCAGGCTTGCCCTCGAGCATCAGCGTGCTGTCCTCCAGCGTAAGGTCTTCCTCTAAAGTCAAGTCCAACTCCTCGAACTTCACGGCCTTCGAGTCCGAGCCGGCCTTTGGTTTTTTGGCGGGGGCCTTGGACTGCTCGGCAATCTCGATGTCGCTCTCGGCCAGACGGATGTCGCTGTCGGGGACGACCTGGGCACTGCCGTTCATGCCGATTACGGTGCCCGACAGCCCCGGATCGGATTGCCCCAGTTCCGCGTCGCTCAGCAGCACGTCGCCGCCTTCCTCCTCCGTCGCGGGCGGAGTCGATTCCCCGGCCAGTTCGTCGATGTCCTCCGCCTTGAACATCCAGTCGGCGCCGTCGCGATAGCCGTGCAATTCGCGGCTCTGCAACATCTTTTTGATTTCATCCACGCTCTTGCCGAGGATCTTGGCGGTCTCCGCGCTGTTGTAGTACTTCTGTGCCATAACAATCTCGCTTACCTTACCTCTGTTCCAACAACGAGCGTATCTCCCGCGGGAGTGGATTCTCGTTGTTCAAATCGGTGATTTGCAGGTCCCACTGAATGTCGCGGACGCTCTTCAACGCAATCTTGCCGGTTGCCGTCTCGATGTGATATACGCTCATGACTCGCCGTCGCGGGTCAACCACCGTCAGCATCAGGCATTTTTCTCCAACGGAAGTCGAGACGACAATCAGTTCCGTGCCGGCGGTGGCCGCGGGGGCCGTGGCCGCCGGAGTTCCACGTTGGGCATAAACGTCGCCGCGCGGCTCGGCTACCGCAACCGCAGCCATCACGAGTCCCACGCCCACGAATAGCCCCAGTATCGTGCGTCCCATAATCCACCTTGACTTTGATGTCTGGGGAAACTGGGGTTCCTAAGCTTCTATTGTATAAGCCCCGGTTTCCGATGCAAGAAAAATGCCCCACAGGGGGGGTGATCCGACTTTCTCTCCCGTTGGTTGCGCTAATTATGCCCCCCGGGCATTACTCGCCATGCATGGATAACCCTTTTGTCAAAAAGGGACTTATGCTCTCGGTAAGTAAAGGCAGGGTATCGCGGGGCAGAGTTTACTCACGCCGATCGGCCAAAACAAGGGCAACTTACACGCCCCCCCGGAAGGGTGCGTTCCGCACTTTGCGTCGTTTGATTTATCGCTTAGCCCGAAGGGCTTATAATATGACAGCCCATCCCTGAAAGAGTCCATTGTGTCAAGGGCCTCCTGGCGGGATTTTTGACGCACGGTCAGCGCAAAAGTCCCACAAGGGCTTTTTTCTCCCGTTTTTCCTCGCTTTGTCGTCGGATTACGGATTTCAAGCAAGTGTCGCTCACGGTCTTTCTTTTCGAGGTTGTCGAGCCGTTCTTTGCCTCGCGGCTGCACCCCTACACATCCCTTCGTGAATCCATCCGCCATTTGCGGCGGCCGGTCAGGTCCGCAAAAACCTGACACCGAATATTCTGCTGCGACCGTCTCGCTCTGCATGGCCGTCTCATTCAGG
>JAHIKV010000333.1 GCA_018897395.1 Planctomycetota bacterium
GGTGAATACACCCGGGGGATACATCCGGTGAATACACCCGGGGGCAAGCAGTTTCACGCGGTCAACCCGGCCCGCCGTGTATTCACGGCGGGCTAAATGAACTTTTTTCAGGACACGCTCCGAGGGACGCGATTTACCGGTTGACGTCGAAGCCAATCGTCAGCCCGTTAAGAAATACGTCTTCTCGGTTGTCGGCCAAATTGAGTCCCATTGCGGGAACGGTGTAGTCGATCACGCTGGTCGCCCGGGCGATGCCGTCGATCCACATTCCCGACCAGCCTGCGTGGAAAGAGATGGAACGGGTGATTTGGTATCGCCCTTCCACTCGAAACTCGATTGCCGGCGACCACTCTCTTGCGTAAGCCGAGTGTGTAGCGGAGGTGGGGGCCATCGTCTTCGGCTCGAAGGGTGGATAATAAGGGCCGGCAGCCGTGGGGATAGTGCCGGGATCCAAATTGGGGCCCATGTCCACTTTTTGATGGAAGTTCTGGTAGTTTAACCCGGCCAGGAAGCGGCCTTCGGTGGAAATCATCCACCGGCCTTGCTTTTTGAACCACCGCAACCCGATCTGCGGGCCGACAATGTGGTTCTCCGCGTCGGTATCCCAGTAGCTGCCGGCCAGGTAGGACGGGACCGTCAAGCCCGCGGGACTGGCGCCGGTATGGACCCAAAAGTGTTCGTTGAACTCGAAGTAGCGGGCACCGAGGAATAGCTCAACTGTCCCGCCGGCGCGCCGGGTGAGGAAGCGATGCATGTAGTTCGCCTCCACGCCCCAGGTATCGATTTTCTTCTCGAGCAAAACATCGTAGAACGTGACCGGCAAGTCCCGAAACACCGGCGGCGAATGGATGGGAACGGTCGAAGTGTCATTTCTCACGTTGCCGTACAGCAGCCGCTCTCCGAATGGCCCGAACGCCGGATCGTTGAAGACCATGTCCGCCGATTCGGCCGTGTAGTCCTGCAACTGGTCGCGGAGTTGGAAGATACTTACGAACCAGCCGTTGCGGTTCTCGATCCGACCGAAGTCGATACGGTTGCCCGCCCTGAATTGGTTGTCGAAAAGGGACGTGTCCAACGTGTTCGATTGAATCCGTGCATCGCTTTCCGTATCCAATGGGCCAGTCGGGTGAATACCGTAATAAACGGTCCGGGTACCGGGATACCCAACCGGATGAACCTCCGGCGGGGTAATCGACCAGTAGAGTCCATGAAACTGGAAGAAGTACCCCTCATTCGGTTTTGGATCGCCTCCGTATGTGCTTATGTCCGCCGGGGCAAAGATCTGAAACCCCCCTAGTCCCTGCCCATGAGTCGGCGCCGCCAACAGGAGAAGCAGTAATCCAATGGTCACGTATGTACTGGTGCGGTTGAACGGCATAGCTTGTGTCCACCTTGATCTGCGCCCAATCATGGACGTACCCCAAACCTTCCAACGAGGCGGGCCTACGTTCCAGTCGTGACGATAGTATCGGATGTAACGGTCGCGTCAGTTGAGTAAGAAAGGGAAAGCCTGAGGAAAAATACCGACAAAACCACTCTTTTGGTAGGGAGAGTGTGGTAATTACGGCCCGAGGATACGTTGGAACGTCTCCCTAAACTGGTTCGCCCAATGGTTCTGGCATTAGTGGCTCAGCCCCCTCGTTTGGTGTGGCTAACGAACGGGCAAGAATGCCATTTGCTTGACATTATGAGGGACGGCAATCAAGATAAATGGAATAGTATGCGTGGACTGCGCGAGAAGAGAGGAGTCTTGCGTCGAACCATCCTGGTTTGGGGCCGGCCCCACCAACTTTCCATTTGACAAACTCGTCGGAATTCGTTTAAGATGAAAGGCGTCGTGCGGTACTATGAGTGACGGCTGGGCATCGAGAGGAGTCGTCGGCTCGAACCTCCACGCGACAAATACGGAAGTATGGGAAGTCAGGCCGCGATGCACGATCCGGTTGCCGTCGCTTGTTCGACGACGCCGGGTTTCCGAGAATGGTTAGCCGGCGCCGACGGTGCGATCGTGGTCTCTACATACCAAGCCGGCAAGGTGGCCTTGATCGGCTGGGACGGCCGCCAGGTCACTCTTCTGATGCGCCAGTTCGACAAGCCGCTTGGACTGACGGCTTCCGGCAATCGAATTGTTCTGGCCGCGCGGCACGACCTCTGGGTGTTGGCCAACTCGCCGCCGCTGGCATACGAATATATCGAGGACCAGCCGGGGCGATACGACGCGATTTTTTTGCCGCGGGCAACCTATCACACCGGCGATCTTCACGTGCATGACGTGGCAATCCTCGACGATGAGATTTGGCTGGCGGCCACGCGGTTTTCTTGTTTGGCCAAATTGAGTTTCGATTTCAGTTTTACTCCGGTATGGAAGCCCCGGTTTGTGACGGACATAGTGCCCGAGGACCGGTGCCATCTTAATGGGATAGCCGTGCGCGACGGCCGGCCGCGGTACGTGACGGCATTGGGAACCACGGACGAAGCTGGGGCGTGGCGCGAACGGAAGGCTACCGGAGGCGTGTTGATCGACGTCGAGACCGACGAGATCGTGCTCGACGGTTTGGCGATGCCTCATTCGCCCCGCTGGCACGACGGACGGCTTTGGACGCTCAACTCCGGCGCCGGCGAGTTGCTGGTGGTGGACGAGCAAAGCGGCCGGGCGGACGTCGTGTGCCGTTTGCCGGGGTATCTCCGCGGCCTCTGCTTCCGCGGCCCATACGCGCTGGTGGGGTTGTCGAAGATCCGCGAGCGGCACATTTTCGGCGGGCTGCCCGTGCAACAACAATACGAAAAACTTCTCTGCGGCATCGCGGTGGTGGACGTTCGCAACGGCCGGCAGGCGGGACTCTTCGAGTTCACCGCCGGCTGCGAGGAACTGTACGACGTTCAGTTCCTACCCGGCGTCCATCGGCCGACGATCCTGAATTTGGAAAAACCGGCGGCGCGACAGGCGATTACCAATCCCGAATCGTGTTATTGGCTGCGGCCGAGCAACGAGCTTCGGGAACCGCCCCGCGCGGAAGGGGACAGGTCCGATTTGCCGCATAGCGGCCCGAAGGGTGCTTCGCACAAATCGGACCTGTCCCCCTTTGTCGTCGAGGGCCGTCAAGGAGACGCTTCACTGGCCGGAGAACGGGCCGGCCGGCTACAACCATTGGAAACGTAAGCATAAGGGCGAGGGGAACCGGAAATTATCCCATTTAGCCCGCCGTGAATACACGGCGGGCCGCGTGGAAGGTAATAAAACGCTTGCCCCGGGTGTATTCACCCGGGGCTAAATTGAGCTGTAAGAAGGACGATAGTCATGTCTCTGTTGCAAATGTCGAAGAATCGAAAAGTGGGTTCCACCTGGGGGCGCATCCGCGACTCCTTCTTCCACGCCGAGCGGCGTCGTCACGGCGAGCGGAAAAACCGCCGCCTGCGGATCGACCAGTTGGAGGAAAGGACGCTGTTGTCGGTCTCGCCCGTGAACCCCTATGATGTGCTGGTCAATCAGGCCATCATCACTGCGCAAACCACGTTGCCCGCGCAGTCGGTCGCCGTGGACCACGACGGCGACTTCGTGGCGGTCTGGTCTCGCGTGGACCCGGTGCTCGACGTGAACGGCAACCCGGTCATCGACCCGCTCACCGGCGGCGCAATGACGGACGAGAACGTCTACGCCCGATACTTCACCGACGAAGTGCAGCGGATCGTGCTGCCCGAGGGGGTGCTGGACAACGCCCCCGGCAACCAGCAGTACGCGAGATTCTCGTTCCTCTACGGCGGCAACGAGGTGCAAAAACTCACGATCTCGACCGTCACCCCGTCGCTGGGGAACGCGCCGGCGCAGGTCGTCGGGACGTTCTCGCTGTGGTTGGACGTCAACGGCGACGGCGTGCAGGACCTCGGCGAGGTGACGGCGGCGATCAATTTCAATGAGACGGCGTTCAACTCGGGCGATCCGGCGACGGACCCGGCCTTGTTGATCCAGGCCGCGCTGCGCGACTTGGCCGCCGTTTCGCCCGACAGCGCCGCTCTGGCCGACGCGGTCGTCGTGGGCATCAACTCGCAAGAATACTTGATCAATTTCGGCGACGCCTCCGGCGGCCAGGACCAGCCGCAGTTGAACGTGGTGGCGCCGGCCTTCGTCCGCGGGTTCCTGCCGGCGGTGCAGACCTCCACCGTGCGCGATCCGGTCCAGATCGGCGTGACGGCCATCGGCGACCCGAACATCGCCATCTCTCCCACCACTCCGGCGTTGACGGCCACGGCCATCGAGCAGGCGTTCATTCAGACCACTCAAAACTTCTATTACGGCCCGATTTTCCAGGGCGAGATGCCGGCCGATCTGTTCGGTCCCTCCGTCATGCGCACGGCCGTGCCGAAGGTCTCGGTGGTGTCGGTGAAGACGGCCGACGATCCCCTTGGGCTACGGACCTTCGACATCACGTTCATCGGCGATGCGGGAAAGAAGGACCATCCCCCGCTGGTAATCGAGGCGGGATCGGTGCTGGATGAAAACGGAACCGCCCTGACCACGGAGGACATTCTGGCGGCGACCATGAAGGAGCCGACCGCCGAGTTCCGGGTGAATCCCGAGGAGCCGGACAACCCCTTCACGCCGCTGCCGGACAAGTTTGCCCAGACGGCGCCGGCCGTGGCCATGGACGCCGACGGCAGCTTTATCATCGTCTGGCAGGGCCAGGTCCCCGACGGAGAGAATTACGGCACCGTCACGGACGTCTTCGCCCGGCGGTTCCAGCCGGTGGGGATCGTGGACCCCGGCGATCCCGTCCTCGGGCTGAGCATCTGGAAAGCGGACATGAATTATGACGGCGTGGTCGATGATCTCGATCCGCAGATCCAGGGCGTCCGGCCGGTGGAGACCCCCATTCCTTATACCTTCTTGGTCCCGGACGCCTACCAGGTGCCCGGCGACGTCTACACGTTCCGCGTGAACACGATCACGGCCAACGCCCAGGGCAATCCCCACGCGGCCATGGACTCCAAGGGCAATTTTGCGATCTCGTGGTCGGACAGCGGGCAGCCCATCAGCTTCTTCAACAATATCATGGCGCGGCGGTTCAGCCACGACGGCACGCCGCTGGAGGCCGTCGAGGTGCGGGTCAACGCGGTGGACACGGACGTACACGACAATTCCTTCGTGGCCATGAGCGAGGACGGCCACACCCTGGTGACCTGGGAACACAACATTATGGGCACCCCAGTCGTAGACGCCAAGCTCTACGACGCCGACGGCCGCATAGCCCGCGACCAGTTCCGGGTCGTGGCTGGCGCAAACGGCCCGACCGCCGCGTTCAATGAGATCAACGACTACGTGATCCAGTGGACTCAACTCCGTGACATAGACAACCTCATCACTAACGGCCTGCTGCGGAGCGGCATCTACCTGCGGCAGTGGAGCATCAACGGGACGACCATTCGCAATCCGGACGGATCCGACGTCCGCGTCAACAGCGCCAGCTTGAATCCGGACACGAACACCACTTGGCCATACATCCAGACCAACGGTCAGGTGGTGTTGGACGCCGACGGCGATCTGACGGTGATCTACCAGGGCTTCGGCCCGGACGTGGCCCAGAACGCCACCTCCGGCCGCGCCACGGCGCTGCTGCAGGCGATACTGCGCCTGCCGGAGAACGCGGACCTGATAGCCGCATGGCCCTACTTGGGAAGCCCTATGTTTAGACTGCCGGTACCACCTCCGTTTATGGGACCGGGCGGTAACACCGGCGGCGACACCGACGGCGTGATCGAAGAAGCGTTGATCCTGGCCTCGAATGCCGGGTTCACCGACGAGCAACTCGGACGCTTCAACGCCATCATGAACGGCATAGTCGGTCTGGTGCGCGGCGAGGCCAACGGCATCATGTATTCGCAGTTCGACGCCGACCCGCGTATCCACCCGAACGCCCTCTCCAGCGACAACATCGTCAACGCCCTGCGCGACGGAAACAACCAGCGGGTAATTATTGCCCTCTTTAGGGGCATCACGGACGGCGACTTCGACGTTCTCATAGTCAACGGGACTACCGGGCAGCAAGAGGTCGTCACCATCGAACCGGCATACCTCTTCGGTGTCATCGAGCCCATCGGGACCATCCAGCGCATCGACAACGCCCTGGAGGAAGCCGTCGACGAAGTGGGCATCAACTGGCCGGAGCCGATGTTCGAGGGCCCCATCGACGTCCGATTGATGGGGGAAATCAATGATCGAGCGGGAACCTATTGGGACGTGGGCGGCGCCGGCGCCCCCTGGTACTTCTACGAAGTGACCTTCCAGGGCGAGGTCCACGACACGCCGATGAGGCTTGTGCTGATGGGCAGCAGTCTGATGGTGGACGACGTCCCCGCGCCGCCCCCGGTGATATTCCCTCACACGGGGGCCAGCGCGGGTACGCCGCAGTACAACGCCTCGATCGGCATGACCCCCGACGGCGATTTCACGATCGTCTGGACGCAGACCGAATTGAATTCCATGGGCAGAGGGACGAACCAGAACATCTACTACCGCAGGTTTGACGAAGGCACGGACACCGCCGGTCCAACCGTGGCGGGAATCTACGCCCCCAGCGGCCAACTCATCGACGACAACACCACTGTCTATTCCGCCAACGGACTCCGGCACATCGTCGTCTCGCTGACCGAGGCGATGTACGACAACGCCGCCCACACCGGCGATGCGGTGACCAATCCGGCCAATTACCGCCTGCTGTTGAATGGCGTGGAGGTCACCAACGCCGTCGTCAAGGTCGAGTACGGGATGAATCGGGCGGCCGACTTGGCCCGCACGGCGGAATACGCCGACCTGAATCCGCTGCCGGTCAATCGTTGGGAAATCATTGTCACGGTCGACGCCAACGGCCTGCTGCCCGGCACGCCCACAATGGGCACGGGCAACTACACGCTCGAGCTGCTGACCCCGGTAACGCCGACGCCGACCAATCCGATCGGCCGCAACGGCTTGCGCGACAAGTCGGGGAACCCCTTGGGGCATACCGGCTTCCAGGTGGGCGGCGCGAACGCCACCGTTAATTTCACGGTGGTGGTCGTCGGCCAAACCCCCGGCGCGGGAATCGAGTTTCTGGTAAACGACACCACCGCCGGCGTGCAGACGACCGGCGCCGCATACAGCGTGGCCCCCGGCCAACAGTTCAATTATCGCACCGTGGCCGTGGACCACGACGGCGACTTCGTCGTGGTCTGGGTAGGCTACGGCCAGGACGGCGACACGAATCCGACCCTGCCGGGCGGCGGCGTCAATCCTAATTTCGATCCCAGCGCCGCCACCAACGCCGGCGTTTACATGCAGATGTTCGACCGGAACAACAACCCCCTGACGTCCGAGACGTCGGTCAACACCTACACCAAGGGCAACCAACTCGACTGCGCGGTGGCCATCGACGCCGACGGCGACTTCGTGGTCGTCTGGGCCGGCCAGGGCCAGGACGCCGACGGCAGTTGGGGCATCTTCGGCCAGCGTTTCGACTCGATGGGGCGGAAGCTCGGCGGCGAGTTCCAAGTCAACACCACCACCATCGGCGATCAGGTCGCGCCCGGCGTGGCCATGGACAGCTACGGCAACTTCGTCGTGACTTGGGCCAGGAGGGGACAACTCGGCAGCGATTACTTCAACGAGATTTGGGCCCAGGTGTTCGACTCGGAGGGAGTAAAGACCTCCAGCGAGTTTCGGGTAAGCGCGTGGAACGTGGAGGACCCCGACGAAGCGCGCCCCGTGGTCGCCGTCAGCGACGTCGGCACCTTCGTCGTGGTCTGGTCCTACGTGTCGAACCGCATCAACGGCGTTGTCACCGACACCTTTCTGGCGGCGAGATTGTTCGACATGACGGGCACTCCGCTGACCGCCGTCTTCCAGCCGAACACCACCACGGGCGGAGCGAACGACCCCTTGGTGCGCAGCGCCCGCAACGCCCAGGTGGCCATGGAACGGGACGGGTTCTTCATCGTCGTCTGGGAGGCGTACGATGACAACTTCGGCGACTACGACATTCGCTACCGCCTGTATGACCACGACGGTACGGCAAGGACCGGGGAGGCGCAAGCCAACATTGAGCCCCCTGCTAACGCGCTGACCTACATCTACTACGCCGGCGACCAACTCAATCCGTCGGTCGCCGTCGACGCCGACGGCGACTTCGTGATCACCTGGAACGGCAACGGCGCCGAGACGAATCCCGTCAACTCCTCGGATTTCTTGAGCCTTGCCAACGCCGACACGCAGGGCGTGTGGTTCCGCAAGTTCAATCCCCACGGTGGGAACAGCAGTACGCAGCTTCGGGCGAACCTCACCCAGTGCGGATACCAGGGGTTGGCCAGCGTGGGCATGACCACCGCCGGCGACTTCGTCGTCGCGTGGGGCGGCAACGGGTACGGCGACAACCAGGGCGTTTACGCCGTCCGCATGGACGAGCCGAGCGACACGGCCGGGCCCATGGTGACCGACTTCCTGTTGCCCGACGGCACCCCGGTCGCCGTCTCCGGCCAGATCACCCAGCCGCTCTACGCCGTCGTGGTCAGCTTCGACGAGGAGTTGCTCGACAACGTCGCCCACACCGGCGACGCCGCGACCAATCCGGCCAACTATGCCCTGCTGATCGACGACGTGGAGATCGTCGGCGGCATCAGCCAGGTATTCTACGGCTTGGACGAGGCATACGAACTCAGCCCTGAATACGGACTGAGCGCGCAGCAGACGAACAAGTATCAGGCAGTGCTGGTCGTCGACGCCAACGGCGCGGCCGGGGGCGTCGAGGCATTGACCAACGGCCGATACCGGATCGTCGTCAAGAATTCCCTCCGCGACAAGGCCGGCAACCCGCTGCTGAGCACCGGCCAGGATCCCAACGGCTTCACGATTTCCGGCGTGATCCACGTCACAGTGCCCACCGGGCAAGAGACCTGCGTCAGCGACGGCCAGAACCAGGTTCCGCCCCAGGGGCAGCACACCTACGCCACGACCGCCGACGCCGTGGCCGCCGACGCCGACGGCGACTACGTGGTCGCCTGGACCGACGCCACCTCGGGCCGTCAAGGCGTGTGGATCAAGATGTACGAGCAGACCGCGACGCTCGAAACCGACGGGACCCGGACGACGTCGGTCGTCGCGGGCAACGAAATTCGCGTCTCCTCGGACGCCACCGCCAGCGACATCTCGGTTGCCCGCGACATAGACGGCGATTTCGTCGTCACCTGGTCGGCTTGGAACGCGACCACCAGTTGGGACGTGTACGCCCAGCGGTTCGACGCCGCCGGCCGGACGGCGGGAAGCGTCTTTTTGGTCAACTCCCACACCGCCGACGTGCAGCGCTACTCCGCCGTGGCGATGGACGCCGACGGCGACTTCGTCGTCGCCTGGCAGAGCCTCGACCAGGACGGCAGCGGCTACGGCATCTACGCCAAACGCTATTCCAACACTGGAGCGGTCGTCAACGGCAGCGACGAGACGCAGCAGATCATCTTCAGCGGCGGTTTCACCGGCGCCTTCCGCCTGCGTTGGGACGACGACGGCAATCAGGCCACGCCGGACAAGGTGACGGCGGTCATCAGTTACTCGGGCAACGCCTTCGCAATCGCGGACGACGTCGAGAACGCCCTGAAGGCCATTGGGGCCAATGTCGTGGTCAGGGCCGTCAGCGTGACAGAATTGGCGATCCGCTTCACCGACGCGGCGAGCGGCAGCGACCAGCAGCCGCTGTGGATCTCGCCGGCCGACGTCACGAAGACCGGCGGCGGCGCCGACGCCCAAGTCACCACCAGGACGGTGGGCGACGGGCAGTCCGGCGAATTCCTCGTCAACGACACCGTCCTCGGCAACCAGATGTTTCCCGACGTCGCCATGGACGCAGAGGGCGACTTCGTCATCACCTGGACCTCGTCGGGGCAGGACGGCGACGCACCCACGGAGACCAACGTCTATGCCAAGCAGTTCGTCGGCAACTACGCCTATTGGACGGCCGAAAGCAGCGCGGCCGCCTCCGGCTCGGGCAACAGCGGCAACGTCCTGGACCGCACCCAGGCGAAGGTCGTCACGGTCGACGATCCCGCCAACCACGTGGTCGCCGCCGGCGCCGGCTTCGACGGCGTCGTGCAAGTGGTGACCACGACTGGTTCGGCCGGCTCGGGCGTGTTGCTGGCCGGCACCAGCTATATCCTGACCGCCGCCCACGTGGTGTGGTGGGACGTAATGGGCATGCCCTTGCCGTCGAATTCCGTCGGCGTGTTCTTCGACACGCCCGCCGGCAGAGTGCTGGTGGTGGCCAGCCAGGTTATCGTCCACCCCGGCTACACCGGCGACGTAACCGGCGGAAGCGACCTGGCCCTAATCAGGCTCGACGCCGTCCCCGCCGGCGTCACCGGTTTCGAGCTCTATGACGGCGATCCGTCCGGCAAGGTCTACTCGATGTACGGCTACGGCATGATCGGCACCGGCGCCGCCGGCGCCACCCAGCCCAGCGGCAACGTCAAGCTCACCGGCCAGAACCGCTTCGAGGCCACCGGCAACCTGTTGGGATACTCCGACACCCTGTTGGTGTCCGATTTCGACAGCGGTCTGGCGGCCAACGACGCCCTGGGGATTGTCTACGGCATTAGCAACCTGGGGCTGGGCGTCAACGAGGCCTGCCACGCCGGCGGCGATTCCGGCGGGCCGCTGCTGATCGACGGCAAGATCGCCGCCATCGTCTCTTTCGGCTTCGAGGTGCCGGGCGCCTGGAACACGGCGCCCGGATTGAACTCCAGCTTCGGCGAGTTCAACCTCGACACCAAGGTCTCGGCTTACGCCCACTGGATCGACAACGTCACCACGGGCAGCAGGCCGGAGTTCCTCGTCAACCGCAACGACGTGCTCGCGGTTAACGCGGCCGGGAACCCCACTCTCCGGATCGACAATCAGACGGGTGTCCAGGCGCACTCCTCGGTGGCCATGGACGCCGACGGCGACTTTGTCGTCGTCTGGACCAGCTACAATCAAGATGGGGTGGGCAGCGGCTACGGCCCCGGCTTCAACGGACTGAACGGCGTCTTTGCCCGACGCTACACGGCCGACGGCGCCGAGGCCAGCAATGCGTTCCAAGTGAATCAGGTCGCCGAAGGCAACCAGCAGAACGCGCGGGTGGCCATGGACGCCGACGGCGATTTCATGGTCGCTTGGGAGAGCTTCCAGGACGGCAGCCCCGCCGCCGATTACGGCATCTATGCCCGCCGCTACGCCGCCACCGCCAAGGTCAACTACCAGACCAACGTTTTCGCGAACGCGCCGCTGGCGTTGGTCGGCACCAACCCGCTGTTGGGCCTCAACGGCGAGATGGGCGGCGAGTTCCCGGTCAACACCACCAAAAACGGCGACCAGCGGTTCCCCGGCGTGGCGCTTAACGACACCGGCGACGCGGTGATCGTCTGGAGCGGCAAGGGAGAGGTGCCGGGGCAAGAAGACGCCCAAGGCGTCTTCTTCCAGCGTTTCGCCCAACGCCGGGACAACGCCGGTCCCACCGTCGGCGACGTGCTGAACGTCGGCAGCCAGAACGGGACCGTCACCCTCAACCGCGTGCTAGACGGCACGGACATCGGCAGCGTGGCGACCCGGTTTGTCGTCACCTTCGGCGAAAACGTATCCACCGCCAGCGGCGCCAGCGGCGCCCAAAGCGTGTTGAATCCGGCCAACTGGCAGGTGACCAAAGACGGCAGGGTCCTGGCCGGCGCGGTCGCCGCGGTGCAGTACGGCTTGAACATGGCCTATCAGTTGGGCTTGGCTTCGGCCCCGAGCAACAAGTATGAAGCGGTCGTCACTTTCGACGGCGACGCGGCTGCCGCCGGCAACCAGGCGCTGGGAATCGGCGCCTACGTGCTGACCGTCAAGGACAAGGTGGAAGACCTCTTCGGCAACAAGCTCGACGGCGATTACAACGGCGCGGCGGGCGCCAACTTCAGCCGAACGTTCACCGTCCTGGGCGGTGGCACGGGCGGCGGTCCGGACGGTCCGGGCGGCCCCGGCGTAATTACCCCACCGGGCAATCCCGGCCCAGGCGCGACCGATCCGATCGTCAACACCACCACCGCCGGCAGACAGGACAGCCCGGCCGTGGCCGCCGACGCCGAGGGCAACTACGTGGTTGTCTGGGTCTCGTATGACGCCGTTGGAAGCGGCGACATCCTGGCCCAGATGTTCGACAAGACCGGCGGGGCGAAAGGGTTGGAGTTCACCGTCAACTCGTTCACCACCGGCAGCCAAATCGACCCGGACGTGGCGATGGACCGCTACGGCAACTTCGTGGTGGTCTGGTCCGGCCAAGGCGCGGACGACCAGTCCGGCGTCTTCGCCCGCGTCTACGACAAGTACGGCCAGACCGTAGTCACCGACTTCCTTGTGAATCAGTACACGCAGAACGTCCAAGACATGCCGGCGGTGGCCATGGACGCCGACGGCGACTTCGTCGTCACCTGGACCAGCTACAGCCAGGACGGCGACCTGGACGGCATCTACGCCCGCCGCTTCAACTTGCAGGGCGTGACCTTCGGCGGCGAATTCCTGGTCAACACGACCACGGCAAACCGCCAGGAGGACTCCGACATCGCCGTGGACGCAAACGGCAACTTCGTCATCGTCTGGGCCGGCGACCAGCAGGACGGCAACAGTTGGGGCGTCTTCGGCCAGCGCTTTAGCGCCTCGGGCGCCAAGCTCGGCGGCGAGTTCCGCGTCAACACCTACACCCTGGACAAGCAGTTCGACCCGGCCGTGGCCATGGACGCCGACGGCGACTTCGTGGTCGTCTGGTCGAGTTTCGGCCAGGACCTGAAAGACAGCTACGGCGTCTACGCCCGACGGTACAACACCGCCGGCGCGGCAAAGGACGTCGCCGAGTTCCGCGTCAACCAGACGACGCTCAATTATCAGTGGACGCCCGACGTGGGCATGGCCGCGGGCGGCGACTTCGTGGTCACTTGGTCGAGCCTACAAGACCTCGCCGATCCCAACTCGACCGTCAAGAGCTACGGCATCTATGCCCGCATGTTCAACGCCGACGGCTCCGATTTCAGGACGCCGACGAACAACGCGGTACTCGGCGAGTTCCGCGTCAACGCCACCATGGCGGGCCAGCAGGTCACGCCGGCGATCGGCGTCTCCTCGGCGGGCAGGTTCACGGTGGCCTGGGCCGGCCCGGACGGCAACGATATGGGCATCTTTGCCCGAGTCATTGATCCGGCCGCGCAGAGCAGTACACCGGCCGCCCAAGGACCAACCGTCTCCCGCGTCGTGGTGGCCGAGGCCCAGGGCGTCAGGGACAACGTGTTCACCAGCGCCGAGCCGCTCGTGCTCACCTGGAACGCCGACGACCCGGACGGCGTGGCGGGCGCCGTCGTCACCATCGACGGCAAGAGCGCAATGCGGTACTACGGCCCGTACGCGGCCTCGTCCGGCGTGAACTACGCCGCCGCGGTCGGCAACCTCTCGGCCGGCAGCCACACCTACGTCATCACCGCCACCGACAACCTCGGCAACTCGTCGCAATTCATCGGCACGTTCAACGTGGTCGCCTCCGCGACGGGCACGGGGCCGACGATCTCCCGCGTGGCGGTCTCCCAGGCGAAGGGCTTCATGTCCTGGAATACCTTGGACCCCGACGGCGTGGCCAGCGCCTCGATCGTGATCGACGGCGTCAACTACAACGGCAATCCTTCCCCGGAGAGCCCATCGAGCGTGAACTTCTGGAAGTTGATCGGGAACCTTTCGGCCGGCCCGCACAATTACACCATCACCGCCGTGGACAAGGCCGGAAACTCCTCGCAACTGACCGGCTCGTTCACCCTGACCGGCGGATCGACCACCGGCACTGGGCCGGTGATCTCCCGCGTGGCGGTCTCCCAGGCGTTGGGCTTCATGTCCTGGAACACCTTGGACGCCGACGGAGTGGCCGGCTCCTCCATCGTGATCGACGGCGTCAGCTACACCGGCAACGGTCCTTATGCGGACGCCTCGGGCGTGAACTTCTCGGTGCCGATAACGGGCCTTTCGGCCGGCCCGCACAATTACACCATCACCGCCGTGGACAAGGCCGGAAACTCCTCGCAATACACCGGCTCGTTCACCCTGACCGGCTCTTCTTCAATCGTGGGCCGAAAAGCCCTGTTCAGCGGCCTCGGACGGTCGCTCAAGGCGGGAGTGGAGACCTCGGCCAAGCTGGATTGGCTCTACGATATCGATGCGTTCGAGGTAGGGTCGGACAAGGAGGAAGGCGGCTCGAGCAGCGCCGTGGACGCCGTGATGGCAACATACTAAACCGCGTAAACCGCGACGGGTCACAACGGCGATTTGTGTGCCTTATTATTTCCCCCCGCTCACTGCGGGGGGGAAATAAAAAAGGCCTCCACAGGTGGGGCAGGAACCTGCAGAAGCCCGTCCGACAGGGCTTTCGCCCCGCGGAAGTATCAAAAGTATGTTGAATAACTCGACAAATGCAAGTCCGCTTGTTAATAATTACCGTTTTGGCCTAAACTTATTATAGATCGAGTGCGCATATCCACATTCCCGGGCGGATAATGATGTGGGTAGCTGCAGGAATCGCGGCGGTATCCACACTTACTACTTTTTGTTTTTCCTGCCCAAGGTCATACTCCTATCTTTCAATCGGGGATACTTCCGGTTCCGTTTCATGGTTTATGGGGAAGGGCGAAGATGAGATTGCTTGCCAAACCTGTATCTGCCGCGCTGCTGATATTGCTGCTGCTGGCAAGGTTGTCGGCGGCGGTGGAGCCGGCTCCAGCCAAGCTGGAGGGCGACAAGGCGAAGCGCCAATTCCTACGTCTTAAGCGCGACCAGGCCGACCGCCCGTTGTCCCTGGATACGGCGATCGTCCGTTGCGCGCCCGTCGGAGGCGATCGCCGCACGCCCACGGTGGACCTCGTGGCCGCCGTTCACATCGCCGATCCGGAATACTACCGGCAACTGAACCGCGAGTTTAGCGGATATGACGCGGTGCTCTACGAGTTGGTGGCTACGGACGAATCCAAGACGCCTCGCCCGGAAAGTTCGATTGGAAACCATCCGATATCACTTTTGCAGAGTGGCATGAAAAACCTTTTGGAGTTGGAGTTTCAACTGAAGGGGATAGACTATACCCGAAAGAACATGGTTCACGCCGACATGTCGCCCGAGCAGTTTGCCCGTTCTATGCGACAGCGAGGCGAGAGCATGACGACCATGTTCGCGCGGATGTTGGGATACGCCTTGTCGAAGCCGAATCAATCTTCCGTCGGCTCCGGCAACGCCCAATTGCTGGCCGCGCTGTTCGACAAAAACCGTGAGTTGGCGCTGAAACGGATCCTAGCCGAGCAGTTTACAGACAGCGACGACGTGCTGGCGGCCTTGGATGGGCCTGCCGGCTCGACGCTCATCAGCGGCCGCAACCAAGTGGCCCTCGACGTGCTGAAAAAAGAGTTAGACGCCGGCAAGAAGAAGATCGCCATTTTCTACGGCGCGGGGCACATGCCGGATTTGCTTAGGCGGCTGCGCGACGACTTCGCCCTGGCGCCGGTTAGCACCCGCTGGCTGGTCGCTTGGGACCTCGAACCTTAGGTGAAGTTGATAGGGGTAGGGAAGGCCGATTGAGTTCGGCCTCCCCTCCCTCCGAACCGGACTGGCGGATTTCCCGCATCCGGCTCTCCGGTTGATAGTTTTACCTCCGAGAGGATTGACTGACCAAGACATGGGCCGCTGTCAA
>JAHIKV010000138.1 GCA_018897395.1 Planctomycetota bacterium
ACTTGACAGCGGCCCATGTCTTGGTCAGTCAATCCTCTCGGAGGTAAAACTATCAACCGGAGAGCCGGATGCGGGAAATCCGCCAGTCCGGTTCGGAGGGAGGGGAGGCCGAACTCAATCGGCCTTCCCTACCCCTATCACGACTACCAGGAAACGCCGTCGCGGACCCATACTATTTTAGGGTCAAACCAGACAGGTGGAAAGAGTGGCACTTGTCCCCCAGCCCTCACGGATAACTCTCATCTTGTAGTACCGTCGAAATCCGATAGAATGGCACGATTCGCCCCAACAACGTCGGAAACCATTGGGCGATGGGAACGGGGCTTGCTCGGAACGGAAAAACTTTCATGCGATTCCACACGTTCGTTCTGAAAAACGTCGTCCGCCGCCGCGTGCGATCGACGCTTACGATCATCGGCATGGCCTTGGCGGTCGGCGCGGTGGTGGCGTTGGTGGGCGTGTCGAGAAGCACCGAGCGGTCCTTCATGAACGTCTATGAACACCAGAGCGTGGCCATTATCGTGCAGCAGCGCGGCGCCAAGCAGCGTTTGACCAGCGTTCTCAGCGCCGAGTTGGACAAAGAGATCGAAAAGATTCCCGGCGTGAAACACGTCAACGCCGGACTGGTCGATTTCACGTCGCTCGAGGAGTTGGGGGCCGACGCCGTGGTGGTGCAGGGCTGGGAGGCCGATTCGCCCCTGATGCGGAAATTGAAGATCATGCCCGGCGGACGAAACATCAAACCGGGCGATAAAAATTGCGTCCTCCTGGGCGAGCAATTGGCAATCGCCCTGGAGAAAAACGCCGGCGACAAGATGTCGCTCTATGAAACCGGCGATTACACCGTGGTCGGCATTTTCCAAAGCTCCATCAGCTACGAAACCCGCAGCATGGTGATGCAATTGGCCGACTTGCAGCGGTTCATGGGACGGCCGGGACAAGTGACCGGATTCGCCGTCCTCGTCGATCATCCCGAAGACGAAGCGGAGATTAAGCGGATTTGCGGCGAGATCGCGGCCCTGGGACCGAGAATCGAAGCCAAGCCCGCCGCCGAGTCGGTCAGCGAGACCACCGAAATCCGCTTCATCAACGCGATGGCCTGGATCGTCTCCGCGATTGCGATCATCATCGGCGTCGTACTGATGCTGAATACCATGATAATGTCGGTTTCCGAGCGGACCCGCGAGATCGGCATCCTGCGGGCGATCGGCTGGCAGCGGAAGCGCATCGTGCGGATGATCTTGATCGAGTCGTTCTTGCTGAGTCTTTGCGGCGGGGTGATCGGCTCGATCGCGGCGGTCGGCCTGACTCGCATGTTGGCGCGGCACCCCGCGGTCGCCGGTCTGATCGACACCCAAATCTCCGGCGGCGTGGTCGCCTTCGGGATCGTAAGCGCGTTGTGCGTGGGGGTTCTGGGCGCCGCGTACCCGGCCTACCGGGGCGCGCTACTTTTGCCGACCGAGGCCCTGCGACATGAATAAACATCATCGCGATTCCTTCCTGTTCCGCACCGAACACCTCTCGAAGCTGTACCCGGACGGCCAGGTTCACGCCCTGGAGAACGTCGATATCAGCGTCCGCCGCGGCGAGTACGTGGCGATCATGGGTCCCAGCGGAAGCGGAAAATCGACTCTGTTGAATCTGCTCGGCGCGTTGGACAGGCCCACCTCCGGCGAGGTCTACTTCGACGGCCGGCCACTCTCGAAGGTCCGCAACCTCGAACGCATCCGCTCGCAACAGTTCGGTTTCGTGTTCCAGTCGTTCCACCTGCTGCCGATACTGACCGCGCTGGAGAACGTGCAGGTGCCGATGTTCGAGGGGACGCTGGGCGCCCCGGCCAGGGTGAGCAAGGCCAAGGAACTGCTCGAATTGGTCGGCATGTCCCATCGCGCCAATCATCTGCCCCAGAAGCTATCCGTCGGCGAGCGGCAGCGGGTGGCCATCGCCCGATCCCTGGCAAACGACCCGATCGTCATGTTGGCCGACGAGCCGACGGGCAACCTCGACTCGGTCTCGGCCGAGGGCGTTTTCGATCTCTTCGCCCATCTGCACGAAGACCGGGGCATGACCATCGTGTTGATTACCCACGACGAGGAGTTCAGCCGGCTGGCCCAGCGCACCATTCACATGCAGGACGGCAGCGTCCGATCGGATGTTTTCGCCGAGCACCGCCGCATCCGCACCCCCCTGCCCCCGTTCGCGGTGTAGATTTTATCCGGCGAGCGATAATCCCGCGCAGAAGAAATGCGCAACTTGCGGCAATTGGATAACCCGCCGCATGGCTGCTATCCCCCATTCTGGGACTCGTCGAAACGCAAAAGTGCATTGACACCGCCAGGCCGTTTCGGGTACAAACCGCCCGCTTTTCTCCTATTTACTATGCCACCCCCAATGGACGCCAAGGCGGACTCGCCGCGGCGCTTCGGCGGGCTTGGTCTCCACTCAGCAGCCGCCTAGATGGCGGAAGACGGTGTTGCCGATGCCAACATATCAAAAATGCCGATGCCAGGGGGCTTTCCCTCTGCGCCAACTCGTTGAAGAAGGCTGCCGACCGCTGGCCTCGCGGCTTGCGGCCCAAGCAATCACCACGGTCATCGACGTTCCCGCCGATCAGATGATCGTCGCCGACCGCGAGTTGCTGCGCAGCGCGGTGCAAAACCTCGTGCTGGGCGCGATCGCCGCCATGCCCGACGGCGGCTCGCTGGTAGCCACCTCCGCCTCCGGCCCCAACACCGTTGAATTGGAAATCGCCGACACCGGCGAGTCGCTATTCGACGAAGAGTTGCACCACGCCTCCGATCCGTCCGGCGCCGACCATCGCGGCACCACTGGCAGGGCCTTGGCGGCCGTCCGAAAAATTGCCGAGGCACACGGGGGGAACGTAACCGTGGCCAACTGTCCCGAAGGGGGTGTCGCCTTCACTCTGCGGATTCCCCAACCCGTCGCCTTGGAGGCCGCCGCGTAATGGATTTCGTCGATCGGGCATACTCCCAACTCCAAAACCTGTTCCGCTCGATGACGCCCGCCGCGCGCTGGACGGCCGGTCTGCTGGCCGTGGTCGTCATCGTCGGCCTGGGATACCTCGGCACGCACCGAAGCGCCAAACCGGACGCCGATCTGATGCGCGGCGTGTCGATCACGCCCGCTCAACTGCCGGCGATGGAGGCGGCGCTGGCCAAAGCAAATCTGACCGACTACGAAATCCGCGGCACTTCGATCTTCGTCCCGCGCGGCCGGGAGGCCGTGTACATGGCCGCGCTGGCCGACGCGAACGCCCTGCCCCCACAACCCGGTGACGCGCTGACCGATGCCGTTCGCAATGGCAACCCATTCATGAGCAGCCGCGCCCACGATGAACTGATAAAAAAAGCAACGCAAGCCGAGCTGTCGTTGATGATCCGCTCGATGAGCGGCATCGAAAACGCCTACGTCATCTACGACGTGGACACGAAACCCGGTTTCAACAAGGACAAGCTGATCACCGCCACCGCCAGCGTCAAGCCGGTCGGCACGGCACAGCTCGACGAGGCCCGGGTCTCATCGATCAGGCATCTCGTGGCGGGTGCTATTGCCGGATTGAAGCCCGAAAACGTCACCGTCTCCGATCGGAACGGCCGCACTTGGCACGGGAAGTTGGAGGAGACGGCGAAAAACGAGCGGCACACGGCCCAATCGCCGCCGCCAAACCAAGGGAATGAGAACTTGGCCGACTCGGGCGGTGCAACTCCCTTAAAGGATGTCCGCCGACGCGAGACGCCGCCGACCGACTTCGCGCAGGGAGCATCGCGCTGGCTCGTCCAACCGTGGAGCACGATCGGCTTGATCGGCCTGGCCTTGGTCGGCCTGCTGGTGTTGCGGTCGATCGTTCGCGGCGCGTCGGTCGGAGCAAAGCAAACAACGGCGTCGATGTCCGCCGACGGCGTCGATGCACCCGCGCGGTCGAGAGCGTCCGCCGTGCCGGCGCCGCATTGGCTGCGGCCCACGGACGCCGCCGACCGCTCGCCCGGCGAGGAGCTTTCCGAGTTGGTCGACGAAGACCCCGAGGCGGCCGCCAATATCCTCCGCAACTGGATCGGACAAGCGAGTTGACATTATGGTAGTCGCCACGAGACGCACTCACGACGCGGGAATACGCAAGGCGGCCGTTCTGGTGGCCAGCCTCGATCGGCTTTCGGCCGATCTGCTGCTCGATCAATTGGACGACGAACAAGCGGACCTGGTCCGTCAGGCCGTGATGGAGTTGGACCAGATCGACGACGAAGAACGCCGCCGGGTGATCGACGAGTTTCGCCGCATCGGACCGATGGTTCCCAGTGCTTCTCCGTCGGGCATCGAACTGACCGACCTGCCGCCGAAGCGGACCGAATCGACCGCGCCGCCGGACGCCCCGGCCAACGACGACTCGCGTCCGTTCGGCTTCCTGCACGAAGCCGAGGACGAAAAACTGATGCATCTGCTCGCCGATGAGCGTCCGCCGACCATCGCCTTGGTGCTTTCCCATTTGCCGCCCGAGCGGGCCGCCAACGTGCTGGACCGACTTGCGCCGGCGCTGCAAGTGGAAGTCATCCGACGGCTGGTCGACCTGGAAAACGCCGACCCGGAAACGCTTCGCGAGATCGAGCAGGTTTTGGAGGCGAGGCTGAGCAGGTTGTTCGACCTCGAGCGCCGCCGAGCCGCCGGGCCGCAGTCGGTCGCACGCATACTCGCCTCCTGCGAAGGGCTTGTCCGCCGACGGATCCTCGACAACATTTCCGTCGAGGACCGGCCGTTGGCCGAGCGGTTCGGACGCCGCGAGCCGAACTTCGACGAGATTGCCCAATGCGACGACGCCGTGCTGGCCGAGGTCTTTCGCACCGCCGAGCCGGAAGTGGTCCGGGCGGCGCTGCTGGGCACTCCGCCGGCGATGCTCGAGCGGTTCCTGCGCTGCATGGCGCCGGAGGAGGCAAAGCGAATCCGCCGCCGGTTGGCACGCCCCGGGCCGATCCGGCTGAGCGACGTCGAGGAAGCGCGGCGCGAGATCGCCGGCCTGGCCGAACGTCTATCGTGCGGCGAGGTGAACAGGACGGCCGCATAATACGTGTGTTGAAATTTTCATTTAGCCCGCCGTGAATACACGGCGGGGCAAATTGACCGCGAAATGCGCTTGCCCCGGGTGTATTCACCCGGGGCTAAATGTGATTGCTCCATTTCAATAACACGCACCGTCACCTTAAATGGCCACCATCATCCGAGCCGCCGATGCACACGCTTGCCCGCGGATGGCGGCGTTCCATTTCGACGACGTCGCCGCCCAGGCCGACCGGCACCTGGCCCGGGTGCGGATTGGCGCCGCGCATCTTGTCGCTCAAGCGGAGAGCGAGGCCGATTCGATCCGTCGGCGCGCGGCCGAGGAGGGTTGCCGGGCCGCCATGCGGGATGTCGGGCGGATGGTCGAAGAGCGGGTCGCCCCGTCGCTGGAGGCGCTCGGCCAGGCAGCCGCCGAACTGAAACACGCGAAACAAGCCTGGCTTGCGCATTGGGAAGAGGCCGCCGTGCGCCTGGCCGCGGCGATGGCCGCGCGGATCGTCCGCCGCGAGTTGCGCGAACAGCCGAAAATCACGCTGACGCTCGTCCGCGAGGCCTTGGAGTTGGCCGCCGGCAGCCCCGACGTCCGTTTGCATCTTAACCCGCAAGATTACCAAACGCTCGGCGAAGAAGTGCGAAAACTGACAAAAACCATGTCGGCCCTCGGCCAGGCGGAAGTGACGGCCGACGAGTCGATCGGCCAAGGCGGCTGTCGAGTGGAAACCCGTTTCGGCACGATCGACCAGCGGATCGAGTCTCAATTGAATCGCATCGTGGAGGAGTTGCTTGGATAAGACCGTCTCTTTATTCAACGTAATAGCCGGGGGCTAACAGCCCCCGGAGTGAGAAACTTGCACTTCAGAGCCATTCCGGGGGCTGTTAGCCCCCGGCTATTTTTCTAATCCCTAATCCCCAATCCCTAATCCCCTTCATGCCCGACTTCATTGCCCATCTCGACCGGATCATGCCCACGGCGCTGTCGGGCAGCGTTGCGCAAACGGCCGGCACGACCGTTTCGGCGGCCGGGTTTCCCGCGCCGGTCGGCGCGGTGGCCGAGGTGCAACGCCACGGCGGGCCGCCGCTGTTGGCCGAGGTGGTGGGTTTCCGCGACGATCTGACCGTTTTATACCCGCTGAGCGAGCCGAGCGGCGTGCGGCGAGGCAACCGCGTCCGGTTGGTCCGCACCGCACACCGGCTACGCGTGGGGCCGGAGTTGTTGGGTCGGGTGATCGACGCCGAGGGCCGCACGATCGACGGCCTTCCGCAAACCACGTTGAACGACCGCACCGCATTGAACAATCCGCCGCCCGACCCTTGTACCCGGCCGCGGATCGACGAGCCTCTCTGCACGGGGGTCCGCTCGATCGACGGCGTGCTGACCTGCGGCAAGGGGCAACGGACGGGCATATTTTCCGGCTCCGGCGTGGGCAAGAGCGTCCTGCTGGGAATGATGGCCAGATACACCGACGCCGACGTGATCGTCATCGCCCTGATCGGCGAACGGGGCCGAGAGGTGAACGAGTTCATCGAGCGCGATCTGGGGCCGGACGGTTTGGCGAAGAGCGTGGTCGTGGTGGCCACGAGCAACGAGCCGGCCATCGTCCGTGCCCGGGCGGCGGCCACGGCCACGAGCGTCGCCGAATACTTCCGCGACCAGGGCAAGGACGTGCTGCTGCTGATGGATTCGTTGACGCGGTTCGCCTTGGCGCAGCGCGAGATCGGCCTGGCGGCGGGCGAGCCGCCGGCGACGCGCGGGTTTCCCCCGTCGGTCTTCGCCCAGTTGCCGAAGCTGGTGGAACGCGCCGGCCGGACGCGGCAAGGAAGCATCACCGCCTTCTATGCCGTGCTGGTCGAGGCCGACGATCCGAACGAGCCGATCAGCGACGCGGTGCGCGGACTGTTGGACGGACACACCTGGCTATCGCGGAATCTCGCGGCCCGCGGCCACTATCCGGCCGTCGACGTGCTGGAGAGCGTCAGCCGGCTGATGCCCGAGGTGACCGACGACGACCATCGCCGTGCCGTCTACGCGCTCCGCGAGTTGCTGGCCGCATACCGCGACAACGAAGACCTGATTTCGATCGGGGCGTATCAGCGCGGCGGCAACCGCGCGGTCGACGCCGCGATCGACATGCGCGACGAGATCGACCGCTACCTGCGTCAGCCGGTGGAGCAACCCGCCACGTCGGCCGATGCCCGAGATGGATTGATGGAAATATACCGACACTACCGTCAGTGTATTGACGGATGACCATGCCCGAGTTCCATGTTGGGGTGGCAGTTGTACTGCCACCCCAGAAAACGCGAGAAAAAACAGGGGTGGCAGTACAACTGCCACCCCAACAATCTTCAGTACGTTGCCGGATGACCATGCCCGAGTTCCGATTCCGACTGGCGACGCTGCTGCGGTTCCGCCAATCCATGCGCGACGAGTGCCGTCTGCGGCTGGCCGAGTCGCAACGCGCCGACGAAGACCTCCGTGACCGGTTGACGCGGCTCGACGCGGAGCGGAAGCGGCTGCAAGGCCGGCGCCGCCGGTCAGCCGGGCCGGGCGAAGTGGACGTGGACCGAATCGTCGAGGTCGAGCGATACACCTCGGTGTTGCGGAGCGAGGAGGAGCGGTTGAAACGGCGGCGCGAAACGCTGGCGGTCGAAATTCAGCAGCGACGCCAATCGCTGTTGAAGGCCGACCAGGACGCCCGAAGCCTGGAAAAACTGCGCGAGCGTCATCTGCTTCGCCACCGCCGGGAACAGTGGCGGCGGGAATCCAAACAACTCGATGAGGTCGCCCTGCACACAGCCGAAAGACGGACCTGAAAGGAGCTGTATTTTCGATGAACGATAACATATTGGCCAACATGTTGACGGAAGCCGAGCAGGCCCTATGCACCGTCCTGCCGCCGGTCGGCAGTGCATCGCCTCGCGCGGCGGAAACGTTTCCGCTGGACGAGTTCGACGACGGCGCGGCGCTGCCGACCGGCGATGAGCGGCTCGATCTGCGGATCGAACTCGGCCGGACCCGGTTGCGAATAGACGAGGCGTGCAACCTACGGAGCGGGTCGGTGATTCCCCTGGACAATTTGGCCGGCGAACCGGTGGGCGTGTACGCCGGCCGGCGGCGGGTCGCCCGAGGCGAACTGCTGGTGTACGACGGCAAAATCGCCGTCCGTTTGGTGAAAGTGACAGGATTGTAGGAGGCGGCTTGCGTTGCCGACGATAATGCGGACCAGTTTGTTGATACGGACCGTTGGATTGGCTTTGCTCTGCACGTATCCGGCCGGGTTGTGTGCCCAGACCGCGCCGCCGAGCCGCCAGCGGCCCGCGCCTACTTCTCCGTTGCTGGCTCCGCGCCAGGCGGAGCCAAGCGCCGACGCCGAGCGGGAGCCGTCCGGTTTGCCGTCAACGGTCACCGTCATCGGCAGTCTGGTATTGGTACTAGGCGTTTTCTTTTTCGGAGTGTGGCTATTCCGTCAGACGACGCCGGCCGGGTTCGGCGTCCTGCCTACCGAGGCGTTCGAGTCGCTCGGTCGCGCGCGATTGACCACCCGCCAGCAGGTGCATCTGTTGCGATGCGGCAACAAAGTGCTGCTGGTGGCGGTCGGAGTGGCGGGCGCGGAGACCTTGACCGAAATCACCGACCCCGAGGAGGTCGAGCGATTGGTGGAATTGTGTCGTCGGCCGCGCTCCGGCGGCGCGGCGGCGGCCTTCCGGCAAGTGTTTCGCCGAGGGGAGGGCCGCGATGAAAGCTGAAAAACAACTTGGTAACCGTTCACTGGACGACTGGGGACTGGTCCATTTTTCGGCGGGAATACGTATTTGGCGAGAAAATGGTAGGCCGAAAACATGGACCTGTCCCCTTCCCGCGGCGCGAGGGGGACAGTCCCATTTTCGCGGCGATAATGCACTTTCCGAATGCAGCGTCTCTCGCGCCGCGAAAATTGGGACAGTCCCCAGTGAACGGTTACATCAACTTGCTCGTGGGACGTTCGTCTGTCTGGCGGCGGTATTGATCTGTTTAAGCATCGGCGGATCGGCCGTTGCCCAGGACTTGCCCGGCGCGGCCGATAACCACTCGCCGTTCGAGCTTTCCAACGTGTTGGCCGGCGGGCCGAAGTCGTGGACCAGTCCCGAGAGGTTGAGTTCCACGCTGCAAGTTATGCTGATGCTGACCGTGCTCAGCCTTGCGCCGGCGGCGCTGCTGATGACCACCTGCTTCGTCCGCATCGTGGTGGTGCTCGGTTTGTTGCGGCAGGCGCTCGGGGCGCAAAACCTCCCGCCCACGCAAGTGATAACCACGTTGTCGCTGTTCCTGACGCTGTTGATAATGACGCCCGTCTGGAAGCAAGTCCACGACGAGGCGGTCGTGCCTTATACGCAACACGAGATCAGTCTGGACGAGGCGTGGCGGGCGGGGGTGGCCCCGGTCCGCCGATTCATGAGCATGCAGATCGAGCGGACCGGGAACACGGAAGACGTGTGGCTGTTTTTGAGTTACATCCCAAACCACCCCACGCCCGGCAGCTACGACGACGTCCCCTTGCAGGCGTTGCTGCCGGCCTTCATGCTCAGCGAACTGAAGACCGCGTTTCTGATCGGCTTCCAGATATTCCTGCCGTTTTTGATTCTCGACATGGTCGTGGCCAGCGTCACGGTGTCGATGGGCATGTTGATGGTGCCGCCGGCGTTGATTTCGCTGCCGTTGAAGCTCCTGCTGTTCGTGCTGGTAGACGGCTGGCATTTGGTCGTGGAAATGTTGATGCAAAGTTTTCAACCGTTTATGTAAGAAAGAAGGGATTAGGGATTGGGGATTAGGGATTAGAAGAGTGTTGTAACCGTAAATCCCTAATCTCTAATCTCTAATCCCTCCTCATGGACGCACAACAAGCCATAGATCTCGGCCGGGAAGCGCTGTGGACGATGCTCATCGTCGGCTCGCCCGTGCTGCTGGCCGGAATGATCGTCGGGCTGGTGGTCGGCCTGTTCCAGGCGTTGACCCAAATCCAGGAGCAAAGCGTGGCCTTTGTCCCAAAAATTATCGTTATGTTCCTGGTGTTGAGCGTTTCGCTCCCTTGGCTTATCTCGCGGATGTTGCACTACACGACCGAAGTGATCGGCGGCATACCGGGAAGATTTTAGATTTCGGAAAGCGAACTGAACTTGCTTGATTGCGTGAATAAACTAAGTTTAGCCCCGGCGTCCACGCCGGGTTAAAGAATCACTGATTCCCGGCGTGGACGCCGGGGCTAAACGATGCAACGACGCCTTGTTTGTTGGCGCCGCAAAAGAATGAACGATCAGTGGCTGATCCTGTTTACATTGGTCTTCGCCCGGGTGGGCGGACTGGTGATGACCGCGCCGATCTTCGGGGCCGGCGCGGTTCCGGCCCGCGTGCGGGTGCTGCTGGCGGCCGCTTTGACGCTGTTGGTCGTGCCGGTCCTTTGGCAGGGGCCGGCCGCGCGGATCGACGGCCCGGCGCAATACTTCGTACTGCTCGGCGGCGAGGCCATCGTCGGCGCGTGCCTCGGCCTGGGCATTCTGGTCCTGGTCCACGGCATGACGATGGCCGGCGCGGTGATCTCACATGCCAGCGGACTTTCGATTGCCGAGACGTTCGATCCCGTGCTCGAGGAGAACGTGCCGCAGTTCTCCCGCTTGCTATTCCTGTTGGCCGTCTGCGTGTTCTTCCTGCTGGGCGGGCACCGCGCGGCGATGGCCGGCCTGCTCGACACGTTCCGCACGATCCCGCCCGGCAGCGGCGCCTTGCCCGGCTCGCTGGCCGAGGGGTTTTCGACGTTGGCCGGCCAGAGCTTTTCGCTCGGCATCCGCGCCGCCGCCCCGGCGCTGACCGCGCTGCTGCTGGCCACCTTGATCCTGGGGTTGATCGGGCGGACGCTGCCGCAGTTGAACGTCCTGGCGCTGGGCTTTGGGCTGAACTCGCTGCTGGCATTTGCCGCGCTGGCAGTTACGCTCGGCGTTGTCACCTGGGCGTTCGCCGACCAGATCGCCCCGGCGCTGGAAACAATACTCGATGCACTGAAAACGCCGTTGAGGAGCGAATGGCTTTCGTGAAATCACGTTTTAGTGCGGAACGCCGCGTGGACGCGGCGGCTAAACACCACCCCCACCCCCTAATCCCCAATCCCTAATCCCCAATCCCTCTTTGATGTCCGACTACGCCGGCGAAAAAACACTGGAACCGACGCCGCACCGCAGGCAGCAGGCCCGGCGCGAAGGCCAGGTGGCCAAGAGCCGCGACCTCGTATCGGCAGCTATGCTGTTGCTGGGACTGGCGGTGTTGATGGCGCTCGGCGGATCGCTGGCGGGCTTTCTGGTCGATTACTGCCGCAACCAACTGGGCGGCCGGCCTTGGCTGACCGCCGACGCCGATTTCGCCGTCGCCGAGTGGAACTCCATCCTGTGGGGACTGGGACGCCGTCTGTTGCCGGTGCTCGGGCTGATCTTTCTGGCGGGCGTGGCGGTGAACGTGCTGCAAACCGGTTTCCTCTTCCTCCCGCAAAGGCTGAACCTCGACATCGGACGGGTCAATCCGCTCGGCGGACTGGCCCGGCTCTTCTCCTCATCGAACCTGGTCAACCTCGTCTTCGGCGTCGTGAAGTTGCTCGTCGTCGTATCGGTGGCCTGCGCGGTGCTATACAACGAGCGAGAGGCCATCGCCGGTCTGACCGCGTTGGCCCCCTCGACACTGACGTTCCGGATGGTCCAAATCCTGCTTTGGACGGCGTTGAAACTGGGCGCGGCCCTGTTCGTGCTGGCGATACTCGACTACGCTTTCCAGCGGTGGCGTCACGAGTGCGACCTGAGAATGACGCCGCAAGAGCTGCGCGAGGAGGCGAGGCACCTCGAAGGCGATCCGCAATTGGCCGCCCGACGGAAGCGAATGCAGCGCGACATCTCGCGGCGGCGTTCTTCGTCCGCGATTACCCCGCCTACGCAAGCCGATCGGCTTAAATCGTAGGGTGCGTGAAACGCACCGATTTCGTCGCTGTTTGGTGCGATTCGCGCAATTACGTTTACAGGGGACTGTCCCAATTTTCGCGGCGTGAGGGACGTTGCCTTGGGAAATCGCTTGACCGCCGCGAAAATGGGACTGTCCCCCTTGCGCCGCGGGAAGGGGACAGGTCCATGTTTTCGGCCAACCGTTTGCCCGCAAAATGCGTTTTTCGGCCGAAAAATGGACCAGTCCCCAGCCCCCCGGCCGAGCTTTTGCGGAACGGCCGGCAAACTATAATAGATATAGTGCCAGGAACCATGCCAGTGCCGGAATTTCCATCAATGCCGCCCCCCCTGCCCCAATGCCCGAGTGTCGCGGATGCGATGCCCGACGCCGCGCGGCGCTGGTGGGCGGACCAGAGCCGCGTCGAGTCGTCGGCGTGGCTGATTAGTTTCCTGGTCCACGGCACGGCCCTGTTCATCATGGGGCTGATCACTTTCGGCGTCGACTCCGGCGGCGCTTCGATAAGCCTATTGGCCCAAATGGGCAAAGACGAACCGACGCCAAACGCCGTCGATCGCCAGCCGCTGGTCGTCGAGCCGGACGTCGAGGAAGGCGTTCGGTCCAAGGAACTCCGTTCGGACGCGCCGCCGCTGGACGTGCCGCTCGAGGCGCCGCAAGTCGTTTTGCCAAGCGAATCTCCCTCGGAAAAGAAAGATACCCAGCCCGTGGCGTCCGGACCCCGGACGAAGCCGAGCAAAAAGCCGACCGACAAGCCGCGGGTAGTCGCCACGCCGACCGGCGGAGGATGGGAGGGACGCGATCCAAACGCCCGAGCGGCACTGGCCGGCAAGCACGGCGGCAACAAGCAGAGCGAACTGACCGTCGAACGCGGGCTGCGCTGGTTGGCGGCGCATCAACGCCAGGACGGAAGCTGGAGCTTCGACCTGACGAAACCGCCCTGCGGCGGACTGTGCCGAAATTCGGGCACGGAAGCGAGCGCGACCGCCGCCACCGGAATCGCCCTGCTCCCCTTCCTCGGCGCGGGATACACGCACAAACAGGGCGAACACCAACGGGTAGTCAAACGAGGGCTGTACAGCCTCGGCGCGCGGGCCGTGGTTACGCCCCACGGCATCGACCTCCGCGGCGGCGGCACGATGTACGCCCAGGCTTTGGCCGCCATCGCCTTGTGCGAGGCTTATGGGATGACCCGCGACGAGGCGCTGAAGGAGATCGCCCAGGGGGCGCTGCGGTTCATCGTCTACGCCCAAGACCTCGAGGGGGGCGGTTGGCGATACACCCCAGGCGAACCGGGAGACATCACCGTCACCGGATGGCAGTTGATGGCGCTCCGCAGCGGGCAACTGGCCAAGCTGGAAGTCCCCTCGCCGACCATCGGACTGATCGAAAAATTCCTCGACGGCGTGCAGACCGACGGCGGCGCAAGATACCGCTATCAGGTTCAGCGCAAACCGGAACAGACCACCACGGCCGTGGGCCTGCTTTGCCGGATGTATCTCGGCTGGGGCCGCGACCGGCCGGCACTTTACCAGGGCGTCACTTTTTTACACAACTGGGGGCCTTCGGAAAGCAACATCTATTACGATTATTACGCCACCCAGGTGCTGCATTTCTGGGAAGGCCCCGAGTGGCAGACCTGGAACCGCCGGATGCGCGACCATCTCATCGCCACGCAGTCGCAAACCAGCCACGAGTCCGGCAGTTGGCATTTCGCCGATCCTTACGGCGACCGGGGCGGGCGGCTCTACACCACGGCCATGGCCCTGATGATCCTCGAAGTCTACTACCGCCACATGCCCCTCTACGAGCAACGGGCGGTCAACGAGCCGTTCTGAATGTTGCCGAAAGGCAACGCTCGGGGGCGACGGACGTGGCGTTTTCGCACGACCTTTGTGCCGTTCGTTTGTGCAGATTGTCCAAGCGATGGCGCAACTCTTTTGATCGCGGATGGTTGTGTCTCCGCAGTCCGCTTGCCGACCGTTTGGCGCACGGTGTGCTTCTTGTCCCGATCAAGATGGGAAAATAGCCGGCGGCTAACAGCCGCCGGAGGGACTATCTCGCAATTCAGGCACATTCCGGGGGCTGTTAGCCCCCGGCTATTCCGACATTGTAATTCTTAAAATCCGTAAACCGGACACACCGTCACCGCCTACGAGAGGACGTTCCCTTGTCAAGAATCACCAGCCGCACCAGCCGTCGTTCCCGTCGCCCCGACCGCTGCAATCAGCGGCAGTTCGACCAGACATCGGAGGACGATTTCGGCGGCGAGACCGAAGCGCCAAGCGAAGACGAGTTGGACGAGGCGTTCGACGAGGAATACGACATCGACCACACCGGCGAGGACGAACGGATCGACGATCCGGTGCGGATATACTTGATGCAGATGGGCGAGATTCCCATGCTCCGCCGCGGCGAGGAGCTGGCCATTGCGAAGTGCATCGAGCGGGGCCGCCGCGGATACCGCTACGGCATGTTGGCCACCGACTACGTTCTTCAAGCGGCGGTCGGCATGTTGGAGAGCATCCGCGACAACCGGCTGCGTTTGGACCGCACGATCGAGGTCTCGGTCGTCAATCTGCGGGAGAAGGCGCGGCTGATGAAGATCATGGGGCCGAATTTGCGGACCCTCGGCGACTTGATGCTGCGGAACAAGCGCGACTTCGCGCTGGCCATTTCGCGGCGTCAGCCCGTCAAGCTTCGCCGCGCGGCCTGGCGACGGCTGTTGAACCGGCGGGTGAAGGCGGTCCGGCTGGTCGAGGAACTGGGGCTTCGCACCCAACGCTTGCAGCCGGCGTTGGAGAAAGCGCGTCAGATAGCCCAGCGGATGGAGGCGATCCAGCGTCAATTGGCCGCCCCCTGCCGCGACGAGCAGGACTTGGCCCGTGCCGTCGAACTCCGCACGGAATTGTGTCAACTGATGCGCATCACTCAGGAAAGCCCCGCCACTCTCCGCCGCCGGCTGGCGTGGATCGACGCCTACTCGAAGCAATACGAGGCCGCCAAGCGGGAACTCTCCGCCGGAAACCTCCGGCTCGTCGTCTCCATCGCCAAACGCTACCGCAATCGCGGCATGAGCTTCCTGGACCTGATTCAGGAGGGGAACACGGGGTTGATGCGGGCGGTGGACAAGTTCGAGTACGCCCGCGGCTACAAGTTCTCCACTTACGCGACGTGGTGGATCCGCCAGGCGATCACCCGCGCTATCGCCGACCACAGCCGCACGATCCGCGTTCCGGTCCACGTGATCGACAGCCTTGGCCGGGTGCGCAACGCCACGCGGCAACTGACCCAAGAGAACAGCGGCGAGCCGACCTTGGAGCAAACGGCCCATGCGGCCGGTCTTTCCATCGAGGATACCGAGTGCGCGCTGAGGATGACCCGCCATCCGCTATCGCTCGATCAGCCGGTGGGCGACCACGACGACAGCTATTTCGGCGAGTTCCTCGAGGACCACCGCGAGAAGGACCTGGTCGCGGAGATGAACCGGGCGCTGCTGAAGACCCGCATCGCCGAGGTGCTCGACACGTTGGACTACCGGGAGCGGGAAATCATCCGATTGCGGTTCGGCCTGGCCGACGGCTACGCTTATACCCTGGAAGAGGTCGGCAAGATATTCTCCGTCACCCGCGAGCGCATCCGCCAGATCGAGGTGAAGGCCCTGCGGACGTTGCAGAATCCCTCCCGTGCCAAACAGCTTGCCGGTTTTGTCGAGTGTCCCTTTGCCGCCCCGCTGACGCCGTTGGCCGGCAGTCCGGCCGCGGCCGTGGGGAACGTGTAGCCCCGCACGTCACTTTTGAGCGAGACCAAGCGCCTCGCGCGCCGCTTTGCGGAATTTTCGGCATCGTTGGCGGGCATCGACGGCCGTCGCCTTATCGGCCGACTCACCGGGGTATCGGAACGTCACGGCGAAATCGGACAGATAAGCCAAATCCTCGCGGAACCGTTCCCAGGCTGGTTCGACGGCGAGTGCTTGGATGAGCAACGCAACAAGGTCGTGGATCTTGGTGAACTCGATTCCCGACTCGCAGAGGCGGGCCTTCAGATACTTCTCGGCGCATTGTTGGGCGTGGAAACAAGCTCCATCATGGCTGGGATTCTTGCGCGCACGCGATTCGCGCAGCAGAATGGCGAAGTCCCCCTCCGCCTTTTCCACCCACTCAATCGTCATGGGCTTCATAAAGCACCTTGCCGTCCCGGAGGATGTCGCGGAGAAAATAGTCGCCCATCTCGATCCGCCGCCGCACTACTTCCGGCGTCCGCACCAGCAAATCCAGGGGAAAAGACGGTCTGATTCTCAGCCGGATCTCCACGGATTTGTCGGCCGACCTGCCTTTGAACGGCATCACCACCAGTACATCAACGTCGGAATCCTTCGTGGCGGCGCCCCGTGCGTAAGAGCCGAAAAGCACTACCCGCCAAGGATGAAATTCTTCCCCGAGGCGAAGTCCAAACTCCTCGATCTGCTGCATGGTGGGGAGGGTTATCTTCAGGCTCATGGTAATCAGTCTACCAAAAGAGAGGGCCTTCCTGCAATGCCGCGTTGGCGCGTTTTTGAAGGATCGAAGGATTGCGGCACAACCGCACTTGCCCCGCCTCTTCCCGCGACCTATCCTTCCAGTGGCCCTATTTCCGGAAAGGTCCACTGCCATGAAAAAGCAGCCGCTTTGCCTCGCGCCGGGCAGAAAGTTCCGCCTGCGCGATTTCGACGCCGGTTACTGCGGCGGCATTAAGAACAAGAAGAATGCCCGCAAGGAACTCGACGAAAACATTGCCGTGCCGGCCGATCTCGGCTACCGGCTTTACGCCGAAGACCGCCGTTCGCTGTTGCTGGTGTTGCAGGGAATGGACACCGCCGGCCGAAGAGGGATTGGAGGGGCTGGTGGTGGAATAACGGCCCCTGCTTTACAGTCGCGCAAGGTCGATGTCTAATTGTCTCGGATTGCCGGATAAAGGCCCGATGTATCAGGGTGCCACTGCTGGCTTGTCCAGCAGTGCATGAGAGAAACTCTCGGAAAAACACTGCTGGACAAGCCAGCAGTGGCACCCTTGTTCTCGAAAACCGACTTTGCTAAACAAGGCAAAGAATCATGCCATGAAGAAAAACGACCGCAAAGACCGGCGGCTCTACCTGGGCGTGGACGTCGGCGGAACGAAGGTGCAGGCCTCGCTGGTCCGCGAGTCGGGCGAGATCGTCGGACGCGAAAAACGCGCCACACCGCGGAAGAAAGGACCCGAGCGCGTCGTCGCCGTGCTGGAAAAGTGCATGGACGACGCCGTGCAAAAAGGGGGCGTCGGCCCCGACGACCTGACGGCGATCGGCGTCGCAGTGCCCGGCGTCGTCGATCCCGGCAGAGGGTTGGTGGTCTTCGCGCCGAACGTGGACCTGACCGGCGTCGATCTGGGCGCGTTGTTGAAGGCCCGGTTCAAGGCCCCGATCGTGATCGGCAACGACGGCAACTTCGGCGCGTATGGCGAGACGTGGCTCGGCTCGGCGCGCCGTGCCCGAAGCGTACTTTACATCTGCGTCGGCACGGGCATCGGCGGCGGACTGGTCCGCCGCGGCAAGCTGTGGCGCGGCGACCGCGATTCGGCCGGCGAGATCGGCCATATAATCATGCAGATCGACGGTCCGAAATGCGGCTGCGGCAACCGCGGCTGTTTCGAGGCCCTGGCCAGCCGAACCGCCATCGAACGCGACCTGCGCGAGGCCGTGGCCGCCGGTCGAAAAACCATGCTCCTGGAACTTACCGGCGGAGACTTGTCGGTAATCCGCAGCGGAATGATCCGCAAGGCGCTCGACGCCGAGGACGAACTGGTCACCGAAATCATGCGCCGGGCGGCCGAGGTGCTGGGCCACGCCTGCGTGAACGTCCGCCATCTGATCGACCCCGAGGCGATCGTCCTCGGCGGCGGTGTGGTCGAAGCGTGCAGCAACTTCATCATGCCGATCGTGGAGAACATCGTCGGGTTGGACCCCCTGCCCGGAACCCGCGATGGGGGCCGAGTGCTCCTCTCCGCCCTGGGCGACGACGCCGTGGTGCTCGGCGCCGTGGCCGCCGCGCGCAGACTGGTCGGCCGAAGCCCCTTCAACAAACGGTTTTGCGTGAAGACGAAATTCCCGCGGATCGAGCGAGTCGGTTTCGGTGAGATCACCGTCGGAAAAAAAACGTTCGACCGCGACGTCTGCATCTTCGTCGACGGCAAGGTGAAGAAGCGCGACAAGTCGCCGGCCAAGAAACTGTACGGCTCCGCCCATACGGTCGGCCCGAAGGAACTGGAGGCGGTTTGCCGACGCGGGCCGGAGGTGCTTTTCATTGGGTCGGGCATTTCGGGCAAACTCGAGCTGAGCGAAGACGCTCGCCGGTTCCTTGCCCAACGCGACATCAAATGCGAAATCCTGCCGACGCCGAAGGCCGTCGATCGCTACAACCGCTCGAAACTCCGCAAGGCCGCGCTGATCCACGTGACTTGCTGACGGCCTTTGCGGTCGCGGGGCGTTTTCATCATACGCTGCCGCCGACTTCCTCTCATGGTAATGGATCCAGAGGAAACCGCCACCTACCTTCCTCACTGTGCCATTTGGGCCGAAACACTACAATAATCGAAGCGGGATAGTATCGTCTCAGGCTAATTGGTATACTCCAAATAATCTATCAGGAGGTTTCCAGATGCCGAAAAACGTTCAATTCACCGCAGTATTCCGAAAAGTCCCGGAAGGCTACATCGGCTTCGTGGAGGAGTTGCCGGGGGCGAATACCCAAGGGGCGACCCTCGACGAAACACGACGGAATCTTGAAGAAGCGATCACCTTGGTTCTAGAAGCGAATCGAACTTTGGCTGAAGAAGATTTGGCCGGTCAAGATGTAATTCGCGAGCCGATCACCATTGTCTCATGAAACGGTTGGATCTGATTCGACATATCGAGAAGCAAGGTTGCGTGTTGCTGCGCGAGGGAGGTAATCATACCGTCTACGTGAACCGGGCTGCTCGCAAAGTGTCGACGGTCCCTCGTCATCGAGAAATCAACGAATTCTTGACGAGAAAGATTTGTCGGGAGTTGGAGATACTGCAACCGTAGCAATTAAGCGAAAGGCTTTTTTCAACCGTTCCGCAGCTTGCCGAAGACCAGCGAGCCGTTGTGGCCGCCGAAGCCGAAACTGTTGGACATCGCCGCGGAAATGTCGCGCCGGCGGGCCTGGTTGGGCGTGTAGTCGAGATCGCACTCCGGGTCGGGCGTCTCGTAGTTGATCGTCGGCGGGACCACGCCGTCGCGGATCGCCAGCAGACTGAGGATCAATTCCACTCCGCCGCTGGCGCCCAGCAAATGGCCTAACTGGCTTTTCGTGCTGGAAATGCTGACCTTGTAGGCGTGGTCCCCAAAGACGGTCTTGATGGCGGCGGTTTCGGCAACGTCGTTCAACTGCGTGCTGGTGCCGTGGGCGTTGATGTAGTCGATATCCGCGGGCGTGAGTCCGGCGTTTTTGATTGCGCCGGCCATGGCATACGCGGCCGCCGCGCCGTTGCGGTTCGGGGCGGTGATATGGCCGGCGTCGCAGCTTACACCGTAGCCGAAGATCTCGCCGTAAATGTTTGCGCCGCGGGCCTTGGCGTGTTCCAACTCCTCGATCACCAACATCCCGGCCCCCTCGCTGAGGACGAAGCCGTCGCGGTCGCGGTCGAAGGGTCGGCTGGCGCGAGTCGGATCGTCGTTCCGTTCGGAAAGCGCCCGCATGGCGGCGAAGGCGCTGACGCCGATGTGGGTCAAGGCGGCTTCGCTGCCGCCGGTAATCATAACGTCCACCTCGTCGTCGCGGATCAGCTTGAAGGCGTCGCCGATGGCGTTCGTGGCGCTGGCGCAGGCGGTGACCACTACCTGGTTCGGTCCCCTCAGTCCGTATTGAATGGCAAGCTGCGCGCTGGCTGCGTTGCCGATCAACTTGGGGATGGTGAAGGCGGAGACCTTGCTCGGCCCCTTGTTCAACAGCCGCTCGTGCTGTATTTCGATGGTTTCCAGGCCGCCGATGCCGGAGCCGATGACGACTCCGCACCGCCAGGGAACATCGTTCGAGAAGTCGATGCCCGAGTCGGAGACCGCGTTTACCCCGGCGACGTGGGCAAACTGCACGAAGCGGTCGAATCGCTTAACGTCCTTCGATTCGATGTATCCTTCGACGGACCAGTTGCGGACTTCTCCGCCGATGCGGACGCGGTAGTTGGAGACGTCCAAACGTTCCAACGGACCGATTCCGCTCTCGCCGTTGCAGATGCGAGTCCATAGCTCGTCCACCTTGCATCCGAGCGAGGTGACGGCGCCGATGCCCGTGACGACGACGCGGCGTTTCATGCGAATTTGCTAGGCAGAGGATGCTTCGGTGTTTTCGACGGCTTTTTCTATATGGTCGATGGCTTGCCCGACCGTTTGTATCTTTTCCGCCACGTCGTCGGGGATGTTGATGTCAAACTCTTCTTCGAGTTCCATCACCAGTTCGACCGTATCCAGGCTGTCGGCGCCCAGATCGTTGACGAACGAGGTTTCGCGGGTGATCTGGTCCTTAATGACGCCAAGTTGCTCGGCAACGATATCGATGACTCGCTCTTGAACTGAGGCCACCTTGATAGTCCTCCTGCTACAATACAAATAGTATTTCTTGGGGGATGCACTCCAGCGGCAATCCCCGCTCTTGAAGTCAAACCTTTTCCTGCTGGGTCGCAAGCCCCACGTCTTACCCTGCTTCCCATCTAATCCCGCAAGGTATACCGGTTTTCTTCGTCCGTGTCTAGCCCGTGTCTACATCCGTCGGGGGTTTTTTTGGGGGATCGGGGCTTGGGATTGGGGACAAAGGAACAACAACCATCGTATTCCCAAGCCCCGAATCCCGAATCCCGATCCCCGACCTTAAATGGTTTCCTACACGGTCAACCCTCCGTCGATCGTCAAAACGTGGCCGGTGATGAACGAAGCGGCGTCGCTGGCCAGAAAGAGGACGGCGTCGGCCACGTCTTGGGGGTCTCCCAACCGGCCCAGCGGTATCTGTTTGCGGACCTCCGTTAATATCTCCTCGCCCAAGGCGGCCGTCATGTCGGTGGCGATGAACCCCGGCGCGACGGCGTTGACGGTGATGTTCCGGCCCGCCAACTCGCGGGCGACCGTCCGGGTCAGACCGATCACGCCGGCCTTCGATGCCGAGTAATTCGCCTGTCCCGGATTGCCCTTCAGCCCCGACACGCTGGCGACGTTGATGATCCGTCCCCGGCGGTTCTTCATCATCGGCCGGGCCGCCGCGCGGGTGAAGAGGAACGTGCCGCGGAGGTTGATGTTTATCACCGCGTCCCATTGCTCGTCCTTCATCCGCACGATGACGTTGTCGCGGGTGATGCCGGCGTTGTTGACCAGGATGTTCAAGGCGCCACACCGCTTGACCACCTCATCGACCACTTCGGCAACCCCGCCGGCGTCGGTCACGTCGCAGGCCAGCGGCTCGGCCGCTCCGCCCGCGCCGCGGATGGCGGCCACCGTGTCGGCCAGGCTCACGGCATTTATATCGACACAGGCGACCTGCGCGCCGGCCGCGGCCAACGATTGGGCGATGCAACGCCCCAGCCCTCGCGCGGCGCCGGTCACAATGGCCGTTTGGCCGCTCAGGTCGGTTGTGATTCGGTTTGTCACTTGGAAGTTCTCAGTTCTCAGTTTTCAGTTTTCAGTTTTCAGTTGAGGAACGGTGCGAAACCGCAAGCGGTTTTCTAATCCCTAATCCCTAATCCCTAATCCCTAATCCCTAACTTCACACTTCCACGCATTGGCATGAGACGTTGCGGTCGATCCGCCGCAGCAGCCCGCGAAGCACGCGGCCCGGGCCGACTTCGTAAAACTGGTCCAGGCCCTGCCCAATCAAGTAACGCATCGATTCTTCCCAGAGGACGGGCTGAAGGATTTGGCGGACGAGGATTCGCCGGATTTCCTCCGGGTCGTCGTGTGGTTTTGCGTCCACGTTCGAGACGACCGGGATGCGGGGCTTTTGCATGGGTACTTCGGCGAGTACTTCGGCGCAGCGTTGGTCGGCCGGCCGCATGATCTCGGTGTGAAACGCGCCGGCCACGGCCAAGGGGACCGCCTTCATCGCTCCCTGGGACCGGGCCATCTCCGCCGCCCGCTCGCAGGCGGTCAGACTGCCCGAGATCACGACGTTGCCTGGACATAGGAGATTGGCGATTTTCAGCGTTTCGGCGTGGCGGGCCTTCTCGCAAAGGGCCTCCACCTCGACGTTCTCCAGCCCGAGGATGCTTACCATGCCTCCGGCCGTGGCGTCGGCCGCTTCCTGCATGGCCGCTCCGCGACGCTGCACGACCATCAGGGCGTCCTCGAATTCCATCACGCCCGCGAAAACCATGGCCGTGTATTCGCCGAGGCTCAAGCCGGCGGTCGCTTCGCAGGCGAGAACCACGTCCGGCGATTCGGCCCGCAGCGATTCCAGCGCGGCCAGGCTGGTGACGAAAATCGCCGGCTGACTGCAAACGGTGGAATCCAATTCGTCGGCCGGTCCCTCGAAACAGAGCTTTGCCAGGTCGTAGCCGAGCACTTCGGCGGCGCGATCATACAGCCGGTGGGCGGCGGGCAGCGACTCGGCCAGTCGCTTGCCCATCCCCACTGTCTGTGCGCCTTGTCCTGGAAAGAGGAATGCGATTCTGCTCAAGACTCGGTCTCGACGACTTTTCGGCCCATGTAATGCCCGCATTTCGGGCAGACCGTATGCGTGGGCAGCGCCGTGCTGCACTGTTCGCAGTAGGAGAGCTGTTTCGGCTTCATGGCGTCGTGCGCGCGGCGTTTGCCGGTGCGGGCGTTGCTTTGCCTGCGTTTCGGAACGGCCATACTTATATACCTCTAGTGTACTACTTGCTAATGAAACCAAGAATCCTAAACGACTTGGCCGGGGCTGTCAACCGAGGGAGGGCGTAAACCTTTGTCTAACATCTCCAACACGCTCGTTCCTACGCTCTGCATGGGAACGCGCGCGACGAGACGCTCCGCGTCCAGCAGGACGGAAACTACTTTGTTGCAACGGGTTACGACGCGGAACGCCGTTACGAGGAAAGGGAAAGACTGTCGCCATCTGACGTTTAGCCGGCTTGCTTGCACGTCGTGTGGACTGCGGTTACGTTGGCGATTTTGCGGCGTGCAAGCACCCCGGCTAAACGGCTAAGGGCCTGTAAAAGAATAAGTGGGTATTTACACGTAGGACGGATTTCCTAATCCGTCCAGTTTTCGGGGACGGATTGGGAAATCCGTCCTACAGAATTGCACACGTTATTCATTTTCAGATCCTAACCCCCACATTTTGCCGTCCGAGAGAAAAATACTCCGTTTTTTCTTTCCCCGGCCGACGTATAGTTGGACGGACCGGGAGACTTCCCGGATACTCTTGGCGAGGGTGCGATGTTTGGGTTTGGCAGGCGGATAAATAGGAATATCAACTTCCGGCGGGGGCAGTTCGTCACCGTGCGGAGCATCGAGGAAATCCTTGCCACCCTTGATTCCGACGGCAAGTTCGACGGCCTGCCGTTCATGCCCGAAATGACGCCGCTGTGCGGAAAGACTTTTCGAGTGCATCGCCGGGCGGAAAAAACCTGCGTGGAAGGGGTCGGCATGCGCGGCATGAGGGACACGGTCTTCCTCGAAGGTCTCCGCTGCGACGGTTCGGCCCATGACGGCTGTCAGCGCGGCTGTTTGTTCTTCTGGAAAGAGGTCTGGTTGAAGCCGGCCGATCTCTCCCGGCGTGACACGGCCGCCCCGTGTAGCACAGTCGCCCCCGGCTGTGAACCAGAACCCGCACAGCCGAGGGCGGCTGTGCTACATCTTCCGACCACCAAGGGAGACCGCTTCTATTGCCAGTCCACCGAGCTGGCCGCGGCTACCACGGATTTTCCCTCGGGCAAGTTGCGACATTACCTGCGCGACCTGAGGATCGGCGAGCTTTCAATGCGGCGGTTCGGCTATTTTTTCTGGATGGCGCCGGCCAACCGTCTGTGGCGGCTGTTTTTCGGCCGATACTACCATCAAATCACCGGCGAACAGAAAAAAACCCTTTCCGAGGAGCTCAACCTTCAGCCCGGCGAGCTCGTCGAGATCAAGAGCCGGGCGGAAATCGAGGCCACCCTCGACGCGCGGGGACGAAACCGGGGGCTGTCGTTCGAGCCGGAGATGGCCCTGCACTGCGGCCGCCGCTACCGGGTGGCCATGCCGCTGCGCAAAATCATCGTCGAGAACAGCGGAAAAATGGTGAATCTCTCGAACACGGTCATTCTCGACGGACTCATCTGCCGGGGCATCTGCGTCCAGAATTGCCCCAGGGCAAACTATCTCTACTGGCGAGAAATCTGGCTCCGCCGGGTATGACGCCGCCACTTGCGGCGCCGAAAAATTTCCGCGATACTGGTGGTTTATCGGTCTGCGATTGTTTAGCCGCCGCGTCCACGCGGCGTTTTTCCCCGCGTGGACGCGGGGGCTAAACATGGATAACCCATGTCTGAAAACACCGTACACTACCCACAAATGACCACGCCCCAACACGATCAAGTCCACGTCCATTGGCACGAACACGCCGTCTCTCGAGAAGAAAGGGAACAACTGGGCGGTCATTCCGGTTGCGTGGTCTGGTTCACCGGTCTCAGCGCCTGCGGGAAAAGCACCGTGGCCAACCTGCTGGACCACCGGCTGCACTCGATGGGCCTGCACGGTTTCGTCCTCGACGGCGACAACATCCGCCACGGACTGAACGCTCCTCCGGCCATGCTCAAGGAACGTCACGGCGAGGAATTCGCAAAGCGGTTCGGCCTGGGGTTCTCCGCTCAGGACCGGGAAGAGAACATCCGACGGATCGGCGCCGTGGCAAAACTCTTCTGCGATGCCGGCATTATCGCCATCACGGCCTTCATCAGCCCATATCGGGTGGACCGCGATCGCGTCCGCACGGCGTTGGCCGAGGGGGATTTCGTCGAGGTCTTCGTCGACGCGCCGCTTGAGGTGTGCGAGGCCCGAGACCCCAAGGGGCTGTACAAGAAAGCGCGAGCCGGGGAGCTTAGGGGGTTTACGGGAATTGACGATCCTTACGAGCCGCCACTGAAGCCGGAATTGGTCTTGGACGCCGGATCGAAGCTACCCGAAGCGTTGGCAGACAAGGTGCTAGCATACCTCAAGGCGGCGGGCAAAATCTAAATCATCTCGTTCCCACGCAGAGCGTGGGAACGAGGGGGGTCGCAAAATCCCGAGATGGAAAATCCGCAAATTCGCACCGTTTCCACGCCGCGGGCTTGACTTTTTCGTCGCCCAGCGGACAATTAGTGAAACGCTGGCGAACCGTTTACACGGCGGTGGAACGCATAATGGGGCGGGGCATCCCGGTCGGTGCTTTTCGTTGGTTCCCGCTCCAGAAGTGGAAGGGACGTGGTCCCATCTTTCGCCGCCAAAGTGTAGTGGTCGGCGCGTTAGGGCCTGTACAAAGAATAAGTGGGTGATTTACACGATAGGGGTAGGGAAGGCCGATTGAGTTCGGCCTCCCCTCCCTCCGAACCGGACTGGCGGATTTCCCGCATCCGGCTCTCCGGTTAGTGGTATTACCTCCAAGAGGATTGATGAACCGAGACCGAGAGGGAGACAAGG
>JAHIKV010000347.1 GCA_018897395.1 Planctomycetota bacterium
ATACTAATTACATGTCAAACATAGAGTATTAAGCCAATCGAAGTTTGTCATGGAGCGTACGATTTCCGGTTGTTGAGATAAGAAGTTTAAGCCATCTGAAAGAATATCAACGACTTCGTCCAGGGAATTAAGGGAGAAATTTTTAAAGGCATTTTCCCTCAGATATTCCCATACATGTTCCACGGGGTTTAGTTCCGGACTATAAGGCGGGAGAGGGATCAGTTTGATTGTTGCGGGTACACGCAATTCCTTGGCACGATGCCATCCCGCTCCATCAAGCAGCATTAAACAGAAATCTCCAGCAAAGGTTTCCTCGGTATGAGCGAGAAAAATAGACATGGTTTCCGCATTGACCCAGGGCATGATGAGAGAAGTAAGACGTCCGTCCTGAGGGCTTACTACGGTCATGGCATAGACGTATTCCCGGATCACTTGATGTCCCACTACCGGTCGTGATGGCAAGGGTGCCCAACATCGCCGGAGATCACTAATGCGTCCGAAGCGACCCTCATCCTGGAACAAGAGGCGTATCGGCATGCCTGTTGGGGCAGCCGCTACTTCTTCGCTGATGAGGCCTGGCAGTTTTTTTTAAATTCTTCTTGGATCTCGCACTTCGCCTTGACGTGCCGCGGGCGAGGTCCCAGTTTTCGCCAACGGTGCCGCCTTAAGAGGGCATAGACATATCCCAGGGAAACCTCATGGCCCACTGACTGGGACACTTCGGGGAGCAGTTGCTTGGCGGTGAGCAATTGCCCTTCGACGGCACGATTTTCCAAGGATTTAAGTAATGCTGCTTCTTCCTCCCAAGAGATCAAGGACCATCGGCGCCCACCTCGTCCCTTACGACCGAGACCGGTGGGACCATTTTTATTATATTGCCCCAGCCACAGCCAAACGGCTTGTTTCGAAACCCCCAGCATGTTGGCGATTTCCTGGGCATGGAAAGGTCCGATATAAGTTAACCAGACCACCAGCCTTTTCTGATATGCCTCAACCGTGGGAGCTTCTTTCAGCCAAGACAACAATTCTTCCGGCGTCAGCCAAGATTCGATCTGGGCAGGTTTGCGCATCTTTTTTAGCCCCTGCCCAATATACCATTACTCTACGTTTGATGTCAAATTGGTATTAATAGTATAACTGCTCTATTCACCAACTTAATTTAAGATATTCAACTTTCGTCCCGAATAGAACCGCGAACAAGCCTCGGCGACGGTTGGATCGTACAGACTGCCTTTGTTGTGAGAAATTTCCTCTAACGCCCTGTCTATCCCAAGGGCCGGTCTATAGGGCCGGTCCGCCGCCATGGCCTCAACCACATCAGCTACCCCTAAGATCCTGGCCTCCAGGAGAATATTATCCCCCGATAGACCATGGGGGTATCCCGAACCATTCCACCGCTCATGGTGTTGAAGTATGATCTGGGTGGTCGACTGCGGAAATTCCACGGGGTTGAGAATATCGTACCCCACCAAGGGATGGGTTTTGACGATGGCAAACTCGAGGTCGGACAATCTGCCAGGCTTAACAAGAATCTCGTTAGGAATACTAATTTTCCCCAAGTCATGGAGAGTCCCGGCTATCCTGAGTTTTTCCATGGAGTCAGCCGGAAGCCCCATCTGTCCAGCAATGGAAAGGGCAATCTGGGTTACCCGTTGTTGGTGTTGCACGGTATAAGGGTCTTTGGCTTTCATGGTAGCTTCGATAACCTGGGTGATGACACACATGACTCCCCTCCGTCAACAGTTTTGCCCTCACGCTTATCGTAGAAGACTCAACTTCCATGACAACCAGGGGAACACTTAATTATTAGTTCCGTAAACCCTGGTTTTTCCATAGGGAATCCAGGATTAGGGGGGGAAATATCTTGCCACTGTCAATAAAATCTTAACAATGCCAAATAGTTGAATGTATGAGTCTCCATCTCATTCCTTCCGGCTTAGTTACCGGCAAAGAAGGCGGATTTGCTTATCTGGATGGCGGCGGGCCCCAGTACCACCACAAAAATGGCGGGGAAAATACACAGGAGGAGGGGGAACAGGATCTTTACCGGCAGTTTGGCGGCCCTTTCTTCAGCCTTTTGGGACCGCTGGACCCGGAGAAAGGAAGCGTGGGTGCGAAGAGCCTGGACGATGCTGGCGCCCATTCTATCCGATTGGATCATCAATCCCACCAGAGCTTTAACATTCTGGACCCCGGTACGCTCCCCCAAATTCCTGAGCGCCACCTCGCGGCTGATCCCGGTTCTCAACTCGGCATTGGTAAGCTGCAATTCTCTATACAGGTCCATGGAAATGCTCTTAACTTCATCCGACACCCGATTGATGGTGGCCTGCAGGGACAACCCGGCCTCCATGCAGACAATGAGCAGATCCAAAACATCCGGGAGGGCTTTATCAATGCGATCCTGGCGCCGGCTGGTGATAAATTTCAGCAAATAGGGACCAACATAAAATCCTGCTCCGGCCAACAAGAAACAGAACAGGAGATTGCCCCGGTTCATAACGCCGTTCATCACATTGGCCAACAGGTAAAGCACCGGCAGCAGCAGAGCTAACAAAAACCGCAGACCGAAATAGATGGCCGTTCCCTTGGGATGGCGAAACCCCGCCTGGATTAAGGACTGGCGTAGCGCCGAATCGTCCTGTTTGTCATCTACGGCATAATGCCCCAGAGACGATATCCAATTTAAGAATTGTTTTTTAAAGCTACTGCCTTCTCCCCGGTTAATTAACGGCATCGAATCGGTGGTGACCTGTTTGAAGCGGTCCCGCACCATCTTCCGGTTATTGCAGTAACTGAGGACGCCGTAAGTGAGGAAAGCGACCGTGGCGAAAGAGGCCATGACTATGACCCAAAACAGGACCGACATCCTCTCCCCCTTTAGACCTTAATGGCTACCATTCTCTTCATGATAAAAATGCCGATGCCAATACTGATAAGTGCGCCCGTTAACAATTGGACCCCCATAGGGTCTGTGAACAAGGTCATAACATACTCCCGGTTCATGAAAAAAAGCCCCAGGAAGACGACAACCGGCAAGAGGGCCAGGATCAAGGCCGAGAAACGCCCTTCCGCGGTAAGGCCCTTGATCTTCCCCTTCAGCTGGAGCCGGTCGCGGATGATGAGCCCAATATTTTCTAAAATTTCCGATAGGTTGCCCCCGGTCTCCGCCTGGATTATTACCGCGGTGATGAAATAGCGCAGATCCTGGCTGGCAACCCGTCCACCCATGCGCCGGAAAGCCTGCGGCATGCTCAAACCCAGGTTCTGTTCTTCGAAGGTGATGCGCATCTCGGTTCCGAGCGGGCCGGGGACCTCCTGGCTCACCAGGTCCAAAGTTCCCGACAAGGTGTGGCCGGCCCTCAGAGATCTGGCCAGCAGCTCCATGGCGTCGGGCATGTAGCGCTCGATCTTGGAGGTTTTGCGCTTCCGCTTCCACCGCAGGAACATGAAGGGAAGCACCCCCAGCAGGAGAGACAAACCCAGGGAACAGGCCCAACTTTCCACCAGCCACCCGGTCAGAAAGCCCAACAAGGACAGGAGGATGGCGACACAGACAAAGGTGTTCGGAGCCAGGAAGATATCCGCCTGGAGCAATTGACGCTGGAGATTATCCACCTTCCCCCAGCCCAAAAAGCGCTCCGCCAGGTTCAAGACCACACTCTCCTTGGTTTCCTGAAAGGCCTTGAAAACCTGAGCTCGAACCTCCTGTTCCCGCTTATTCCCTCGCAGGCGCTGATTGATGAGGCGCCGCTTGCGGATGGGTTCCACCAGGATATAATAAATGGCGGTAATAAAAAGTATCAGCCCCAGGAATAGACCCACCAGTCCCAGGGCATACTGGAATTCCATCCCAGCCAGGTTGAAGTTTGTTAGGTAATACATAATCTCCGTCTCCTTGGCGGTAGGATGGCGCTAGAAGCGCCCCAAGGGCCGCTCCGGCGGGTTAAAAATGCCGTCCGGCAGTGGGGCGCCAAAGAGCCGGCAGCGCTCGACGAAACGGGGCCGTACCCCGGTGGGGACAAAGCGCCCCAAAATCTTGCCTTGTTCATCTATCCCCTGCCGCTCAAACACAAAGATATCTTGCATGCTGATGACGCCGCTTTCCATGCCGGTGATTTCCGATAGGGCCATCATGCGTCTGACCCCATCACTGTGCCGGACTAACTGGATGACCACATCTATAGACGAACTGATCATCTGGCGCATGGCCTTCTCCTGGATGGTAACGCCGGAGAGAGAAATCATGGTCTCCAGGCGCAGGAGCGCATCCCGGGCGGTGTTGGCATGCACGGTGGTCATGGAGCCTTCATGCCCGGTATTCATGGCCGTGAGCATGTCAATGACCTCGGCCCCCCGGACCTCACCCACGATGACCCGGTCCGGCCTCATCCTCAAGCAGTTCTTGACCAAGTCTCTCTGGCTGACCTCGCCCTTGCCCTCGATGTTGGCCGGCCGCGTCTCCAGCCGGCATACGTGCTCCTGCTGCAATTGCAGTTCGGCGGAATCTTCGATGGTGATGATGCGCTCCGTGGCGGGAATGTAACCCGACAGGATGTTAAGCAGGGTGGTTTTCCCGGCGCCAGTCCCTCCGGAGATGAGCACGTTTAATTTGCTTACGGCGATGGCCTTGAGGGTTTCGCCGATCTCGGCGGTAAGGCTGCCTTTGTCGATTAAATCCTCCAGGCTGGGGCGTTGGACGGAAAACCGGCGGATGGAAAGCATGGGGCCATCCAAGGTCAGAGGGGAAATGATGGCGTTGACCCGGGAGCCATCCGGCAGCCGCGCATCAACCATAGGGACTGATTCGTCTATCCGCCGGCCCACATTGCTGACTATCTTGTTGATAATTTTCAACAGGTGGTCGTTATCCTGAAACCGCACCTCCGTCAGTTCCAGACAGCCTTTCCGTTCAATATAGACTTGATTGTAGCGGTTGACCAGAATGTCTGAAATGGCCGGATCCAACAGCAGCGGTTCCAGCGGGCCCAATCCCAGGATTTCGAATTCCATCTCCCGGGCCAGCCGGGCCCTTTCCCTCATATTCAGGGGTTCTTTCTCTTCTTCCAGCAGCATACCGATGGCTTGCCGGATTTCTTTGGCCCTCAGTTTTTCATCCAGTTCCTCCAACTGGCTGAGATCCAAACGCTCCAGCAGGCAATGATGCACCCGTCGCTTGACGTCGTAGAGGCGATTTTCCCGACCCTCATCTTGCTGGGACGGCACCACCACGAGCGTCTGGGATTCCTTGGGGACCGGCTTAGGCCCCCTCACGGTTTTGTTGACTTTTTTATTATATTCCAGCCAGCTCATTTACCTGATCCCGTTAAAATAGCCAGAATTTCTTTCTGGGTGCGGCGGCGCCGTTAGCCTCGTGTTCATCATCCCCGATTTCCGCTAAAATTTGCGACGTCAGTTCTTTGATGCTGCGCCAGAGCTTGGAACGCGGCGCCGCTCCCATCAGGGGCGATCCTTGGTTCAGGCATTGCATCAAGGCCGGATAGTCGTTGGGTAACGTCGCGAAGGCAGGATGTTGCAGGATATTTTCCAGGTCGCGCAACTGCAAACCACTGCTGTTATCATACCGGTTCACCACGATCTTAAGCTTGCGCTTATCCTGGTGCCACTCCGTGGTATAGGGCCAGAGTTTCTTCAAGTTCCTGAGGTCAGGAACGGTAAGCCCGGTCAGCATCAGCGCCATATCGGCCTCGGTCAGCACCCTGATGAAGAGTTCGTCCAGCCAATGACTGAGATCGATCACGATAAAACTATACATCTGGCGCAGAAGGGCAAAGATCGGCTCCAGGCTCTCCAGTTCAATGCTGTCCTGCTCTCTAAAATCAGAGACCCCGTGCAAGATCGACAGGCTGGCGCCGTAAGGCTGCATGATTCTCTGGATGAAAGATTTATCCAGATTGGCAATATTCTGGATCAGGTCCACGATGGAATAATTTGAGTCCTGGTCCAGGAAGGTTCCCACATCGGGGAACGGCCGCCCCAAGTCTATCAGGGCTATGCGTCCTGTAGCCGATTCCGCCAGAGCCTGTGCCAGGTTCACGGCGACCGTGGTGCTCCCCGCCCCACCCTTGTGGCCGGTAACCACGATGATCCGTCCCTCCCGGTTTTCCACGGGGATCAGCTGCTTTCTGGCCGTCCGCACCCGGTTTAAAGCGCTCTCCAGGTCGCCTTGAGTCAGGGGAAGGGGTAAGAATTCCCGAATCCCCACTTGCATGGCCCGGATCAAAAAATCAGGTTCCCGATTATAAGAACAGACCAGGACATGAGCGTGGGGCATCTCCTGGGGCAGATTCTCCAGCCACTCGGGGACCCGGCTCTCCCCATTCATTTCCACCAGGACTACATCCGGAGACACACCCTTATGTTGGCTGACAAAGCTTTGGGGATCAGTGGTCTGGTCCAGCAACTTCAGTTGGGGAAGCTTGTCCAACACCGCCCCGATTTCCGGACACTGGATCCCGGTCCCAAAGAGTATTGAAATGGTCAACTGGTCAAGATACACGCCTCGGTCTCCCTGGTGGTGCGGCTAGTCCGGTCCATTGATTTGTCAATGAAGTTTCTCATTGTTTTCCCCCTGATCCGTCAGACTTACCGCCAGACAATCGTATCCTTGCCATGGGTAAAGTCCATCTGGGGGGAACCATCCACTCAAAGGCCCATTACCGAAAACCGCGCCGCACGAACGGCCCGCACTCCTAAAGCTTGGCCTCGCTCCGGTCCAAACCCTTGATAACCTCGACTCTCTTGTCATCCCGGACCGGTTGGACCGCAACGTTGCTTTCTTTCTTGGCGTCTACGCCGCCCATAAGAATTGAGGTAGTCACGCCCGAAGTTTGGGCGACAGTCCTATTGTGGCGGTTTCTGAGCGCCAGCCGGATCTTGCCGTTGTTGCTGGCCAGATTGAGCACCTCGGCCGCTTCGGGGGTCAACTCCAGAGTAACGGTATTCACCACCATCGGTTTGTTGTCGCCCTTTTGCTCCCAAATCTGCCCGGTGGTCAGAACCGTAATATCGTGCAGGATGGTCTTGGAAAAGTGCTCCGATTGCCCTTTCAGGGACAGATCCATCAGCACATCCACATGGTCCCCGGGGTGAATGAAGCCGGCCACGCCTGTGACTTCGTCCACTTTAACGGTGAGGGCTCGTTTGCCGTCGTCCAAAATGCCGCTCAACCCGGCGGCAGTGCCCACCGGGGCCAGCATGGAGAAGAGAACGGGGTTCCCCTGAGGAATGGGCACCTTGACCACCCGGTTCTCAAGCTCACGCATGGAAGAGGCGCAATTGGGCGGTATCACTGCCTGGGGCCAGGTAACGGCCTTTACCACCGTTCCGGAGAGGGCCGTCCCGGGAGAAATGTCGGCGGTGGCGATGAAGACCTGGCGGCTTGGCGCTTCCACCACCCTGGTCTTGATGCTGACGTAGCGGTGGATGCCAAAGGTGGCGACTAATCCAGCCACCACGGCTGCGGCCAGAAAAATGGTGCCTCTCGGCAGATTCAATTTCATGACGGTCACTCACATTTCATAAGGGTTAGGGCCGAAAAACTGATAGTGGCCTGACTTCGGTAAAAAACCACGCCGGATCCAGCTTGATCCGGCAGGGTACCCGAACAATGAAAATTTCCCCCGGTTGCCGCCGGGCGGCGCTGGCGAACTCCACCAACCCCGTCCCGTCAAAGTCCCGGAGGGTTGCCCGCCGGAGACGCTTCTGGGGATCACAGCCTACCCCCTGTCCCCACCAGGACCAGCATGCCCACGGCAATGGCGACCCCGTAAGGTATCCCCTCGGTTAAATCGGCAGGAGACGGGGGCCGGGGGGGGCCGGCCGGCCGGCACAGGATCATATTCAGCAGGAAGGTCCAACCTTGCTTGATTTTCTGCCACAGGATTCCTTGCCACACCAGATACCCCACGGCGATGACCCCGCCGGCGATCCCCATGTAGCAAAACAGAAATACGGTGAGCTTGGGACCCAGCCAGGCCCCCAGGGCGGCCAGGGCCTTGACGTCTCCGGCCCCCATGCCGCCCCACAGGTAGATCAGGATGAGGCAGGCGAATCCCAGGAGCATCCCCAGAATACCGCTGACCAGCCCGGGCAGGCCCTGGCTCATGCAGTTATAAGCCAGTCCGGCCACCGCCGTCCCTAAGGTCAGATAGTTGGGAATCCGCCGGGTCCTCAGGTCCCCCCAGGCAATCCACGCCGTGAGGGCCAGGGGTATGAGCAGATTTCCCCGGGAACTCATCCAACCGACAGTTTCTGCTAAAGAACCGGCCACGGGCATCGTCCTTTTATCCTAAGAACTTAAATTTCGGGGTTGGGGGCCTAAACCCACCGCCCCATGAGCAAGAAGCTCATTACTGCCAACCCTAACGATAACAGCGCCACCATGGCCTGCAAGACCATCTCTTTGGAGCCTTCGTTCTTCATGGGTCGGTCCCTCCTGTGCTTTAGCCCAAATAATAAAACTTAAGTAAATCAGTCCGCCTCTTTGAAAAATCGGGCCCGGCGGGGGCGGCCGCCATGCCGCTGGGCCCGAATGAGTTAAATAAAGCGCGATTAGGGTGTGCCGGCGCCGGCAACAGCGCCCGACACTTCTGTGAATTTGTCACTGAGGTTTGTCCCCAATGTCGTAACCGCGGCGATGATGACCACCGCGATCAACGCCACCATGAGGCCGTATTCCACCGCGGTCGCGCCAGACTCATCTTTGAAAAAATTCTTGATCCGTTCCATGTTGTTCTCCCCTTTTTTTGGTATTTGGTTTTGGTTTTTTTTTGTGTAGTTATGGGTTTCCCCGGTTAACAAGCTTTTGAACTTTCGCCACTGGTATTCATGCTTAGGTTTCTTTGGCTCATCACCTCCTGGCTGCTGACCTCAATTTCTCTCAACCGATTTTTAGAATTGCTCAATGTGATTGGAATATGCTTGAAATCACTTTACCCGTAAATCAGGCCGCCCCTCATTCTTCACTTCCAAACCCCTGAAATGAAGCGGCGGAAAATTCCTGACTCGTATCCGGGAAAAGCGGTGATCGCCGGGGAGAAAAACCTTAGAGAAACGGTACTACAGGAGGGGCTTATTTTTCATCTATTTGATTTCACTAATATTTATAGGATAAGTTCGAATGTCGGCGGGGCCGGGAAAACCGGGAAGAGATTGACCGGATCATCATGGATACCCTGAGAAGAATTAGCGGGAATACGAAAAATTTTTCCCCTTATGAAACCTGCTCCAAGAACACAAATCTTCCCCACCCCCCCCCTTTTCAAAGAGGGGAACTCAGCGAAATTCCGTTGCAAGTCCGCCTTTAAAACAGGGGGATTTAGGGGGATTTAAAAACCAGCGATGGGAAGGAATTTTTGGCAAACGCCATAACCAGAGCACTGGACGGTAGGGTGGGAAGAAATCAGCGACTTGCTGACGCCGCTCCACGCCGCCGGTCACTACTGGAAAACCCGTTTAGCCGGTCTATCTAACCAGCCACCGGGGCAGCCAGATAGTTACTTCGGTGCCTTGTCCGGGAACGGATGTGATCTGGATTTCCCCCCGATGATCACTGATGACCTGGTGGACTTTGGTCAGGCCCATACCGGTGCCGTCGGGTTTGGAGGAGAAAAAGGGGTCGAAGAGATAGGGCAGGTCCTCGGGCGGAATGCCGATCCCGGTGTCCCTCAGGGCCAGGCGCACCCCCTTGGGCTCCGGCGTCATTTCCAGCACCAGCCGACCGCCGTTGGGCATAGCCTCCATGGCGTTGTCGATGAGATGACCGAGGGCCTGGCCCATGAGGTCCTCATCCAGCGGAATCCGGGGCAGATCCGGGGAGATTCGGCGCTCTAAGACAATCTGTCGCTGGGCCAAGGCCCCGGCGCTGGCCGCCAGAACCCGGTCCACCACCCCGGCCAGGTCCCGGGGCTTGATGTCCGGCTCCAGCAGGACCGTGAAGGCTTCGATCGCGGCCACCATCTGCTCCAGGCGGCGAAGCTCGTGGAGGATGGGGGCGATCATCTCCTGGGCCGGATCATCGGCGGGCAGGCGCTTCTGGAGGCGGCGGGTGAAGCCCCCGATAATCATCACCGGGTTCCGCACCTCGTGGGCCACCCCTCGGGAAAGTTTCCCCAGGGCCGCCAGACGCTCGGTTTGCAGCAACTTTTTTTCCACCACCTTCAACTCTTCCCGGGTAAGGGAGAGCTTTTCTTTCAGCCGGCTGTAAAGCTGGGCATTTTCTAGGGCGGGGCCGATCATGTTCCCCAGCATGGTGAGAATTTCCAGGTCTTCATCCGTAAAGCCCTGGGCGTCTAACTTGTTGATCACCTCCACCACCCCCACCAGCCGGTCCCGGGATCTCAGGGGGACACAGAGGATGGAGCGGGTGCGAAAACCTGACTCGTCATCAAAATGCCGGGAGAACCGGGCGTCGCCATAAGGGTCGGAACAGATCAAAGGCTTTTCCGTCTGGGCCACCCACCCGGCGATGCCTTCCCCAATATTCAGCCGCAAGGCTTTGATCTTGTCGGAACCCGGTCCCCGGGCCAGGAGAATAAAGAGTTCCCCTTTGACCTGGTCCACTTCAAAGATGGAACTCACCTCGGCGTTCAACGACTGCTCCACGCTCATCAGGGCATTGTTCAAGGCCTCCTGGGTTTCCAGAGACGAGTTGATCAGGGATGAGAGCTGAACCAGGTTGGTCAGGTTGTCGCGGGTATAGATGAACTCTGCCATGGCACTCCGGGTTCCAGGCCCGATAACGCTTTACCTATGACCACGTCGCGGTCGAGTCGGTGGCACAGGCGTCTCGCCGATGCCGGCGCAGGTTAATCCTCCTGCCCCCACCGGCGTACCCCACAATGAATTGAGATTCATGGCCTAGCGGCCACACCCAAGCGATGCATAATATCTAGTGTGACGCTTTATAAATAAGATAGCTATCTTTTTAAGGAAAAAGCGTCAATAAAGGCCGGTATTTTACCCCCCTTTTTTAAAGGGGGGCAGGGGGGATTATATAACTGTTTGATAATCCCCCTAATACCGAGTTGCGGTCAATAATTTACAGACGAAACGTAGGGGCGCACCTATGTGTGCGCCCTCAGGGGGGGACACATAGGCCCCCCCACAAAAATTGTCCATGGAGCGCTAATCGGTATAAATCCTCACTTTAGAAAAGGGGGACTTTTAAACAGCTCCTGACAGGTCCGGGGAAAAAATTGCTGTAAGCGTTCAGCAGTCAGCAGTCAGCAAAAATAAGGAGTTATCAAATCGGGTCGATGCCGATTAATTTACTGGAATAATACAACCTATTGTTTTTATTAATAAAGCTTACCGCTGAAAGCTGATAGCTGAACGCTTACAAATTGCCATACAATTTATGAAGCATGACACTAGCCGGAACCGTGCCGGCAGAAATGTAGGGTGCGTCCTACGCACCATCAAGTGGCGTTGAAACCCGCCCTACCAACCGGGCTCAGTAGAGCAGGTACCTGGAGCGCAGCCGGCCGAAGGCCTCCAACCGGGACTGCCACTGGCGTTCTATGGCTCGCGGATCATCGCCGTTCTTGATGGCCTGGATAACCTGGCGGGACCCGATCATGCCCACCGTCCGGTCGAGCTGGAACTTCCCGGGATAGAGCCGGTAAAGCGCCGCCGCCAACTCGACCCCCAGGGCTGCCACATCCAGGGCATCCCGGTCCGTCACCTTAAACCGGACGCCTCCGCACCGGTGATGGGCGTAGGGGCTGGCTGCGGGGGTGAAGGTCACGGCCTCGAACACGACCCCGGGGAGGCGCCGCCCGCTCAAATAGCGGGCCAGCCGATCGCCCGCAATCCATGGGGCGCCGATGATTTCGAAGGGCGTGGCCGTGCCCCGGCCGACGCTGACGTTGGCCGACTCGATCATACCCACCCCGGGATAAAGGGTTGCCTGGGTCAGCGACCGGAGGTTCGGCGACGGATTGACCCAACGCAAGCCGGTCTGGTCGAACCAGGCCTCCCGCCGATACCCCTGCATCGGCACCACGTGCAATTTGGCCCCGATGGCTTTCTCTTTATTAAAGAGCTGGGCCAGCTCCCCGGCCGTCATGCCGTAGCGCACCGGCAGCGGGAAATAACCGATATACGACTTCAAATCGGGGTCCAGCACCGGTCCCTGCACCATGGAGGCGGTGATCGGGTCGGGGCGATCCAGCACATAGAAGTCGAGGCCGGCGCCGGAAGCGGCCTCCATGGCATAGGCCATGGTGGTGATATAGGTGTAGAAGCGGGCGCCCACGTCCTGGATGTCGTAGACCAGGGCGTCCAGCCCCCGGAGCATCGCGGCCGTGGGCCGGGTAACCTTGCCGTAGAGGCTATAGATGGGCAGGCCGGTAGCCGGGTCCTTCCCGGAGGCGACCTTCTCGTCGAGTATGCCGGACAAGCCGTGCTCCGGGCTGAAAATGGCCCGCACCTTGACGCCGGGGGCCCGGAGCAACAACTGGAGGGTCGAGCGGCCCGAGGCATCGATGCCGGTATGATTGGTGATCACCCCGATCCTTTTACCGGCCAGGGGGGCAAAACCGGACGCGGCCAGGACTTCGATCCCCGGGCGGACCCGGTCAGGCCCGTCGCTGGCGCCAGACCCCGTCATCACCGGGTCGAGGCCGGCGTCACTCCAGGCGGCCAGCGCCGGCGGCCCCATGGGCACGGCCGCGGCCACGGCCGCCGCGGTCTTGGCCCGCAAGGGTTTGACATTGCCTTTGCCGTTGGGATGGAGGCGGGAGGTAAGAATGATCATGAAGGTCTGGGAGCCGGGATCGATCCACATGGCGGTGCCGGTATAGCCGGTGTGACCGAAAGAGCCTTTCGGGAATGCGGCGTTGAACACCTGACTGTATCGCGACCGCATGTCCCAGCCGAGGCCGCGCTGCGTCGAGATGCCCGGGAGGCGCTGCGCTTTGGTCATGGTGGCGACGGTGTCGGGACTGAGGATACGCTTGCCCTTCATCTCGCCGCCCTGGACGAGCATCTGGGCCAGGAGGGCCAGGTCGTCGGCCGTGGCAAAGACGCCGGCATGACCGGCCACCCCGCCCATGCGATAGGAGGTGGGATCAGACACCACGCCCCAGCGCAGCCCTTTCCCCTGGTAGTCCGTGGGCGCGATGCGGGATTTCAGCGACGGTGACGGCAGGAACGACGTGTCCTTCATGCCCAGGGGCTCGAAGACCTCGCGTTTGCAGAAGACGCTCAGCGGCATGTGCGAGACCCGGCGCACGATCTCGCCCAGCGTGATGAAATTGACGTCGCTGTAATTGAACTGCGTCCCCGGAGCCTTGACCGGGTGATCCTGGACGATGGCCTCCATGGCCCCGTCATAATCCGACCAATGGGGCCGGGACGCCACCCCGGCGCGCAACCCGGACGTGTGGGTCAGGAGCTGCCGGATGGTGATCCCCCCCTTGCCGTTGGCGGCGAAGGCCGGCCAGTAGGTGGCGGCGGGTTTGTCGAGCCTGATTTGGCCGCGATCCACCAGTATCATGACTGCGGTGGTGGTGGCCACGACCTTGGTCAGGGAGGCGAGGTCGAAGATGGTGTCCACCTTCATGGGCGTGCACCGGGGCATCAGGGCGCACTGGCCGAAGGCCTTGCGATACACGGTCTTGCCCCGGTGCCCCACCAGGATCACGGCTCCGGGCACGTGTCCGGCGGCGACCTCCTGCTTGGCCCCTTGACTTATAAGGGCGAAGCGCCGGGCGTCGATCTCGCCGGTCTCCGGTGGCGGCGGCGGTGGCGGCGGCGGCTCGACAATGACCCGCGGCAAGGGCGGCGGCGCCGTGGCGCACCCGGCCAGACCGCCCAGGACAAGCGCCACGGCCAGAACGATAACCGCAGGGAAAAACCGGGGAGAAGATGTCGGGGACATAGCTCATTATAGAGAGCCCGACCTGGCCTGTCGATTATAAAAGAGACCCCGAACCGGTGCTGGCATTTATTGTTGATATTACAGAAATATCAATAACCTATTTATTATCAGCAGGTGTCGATACATAGAAGCTAACGAAACGTTCGACCTCTAATATTTGATTGACTCATACTTTTGGCCATGGTAACTTTAAACATGGGGGGAACCTGGGCCTAAATTAAAGGGGAAGGCGGATAAAAGATTTTAATCAAACCGCTCTAATTTAGCCAGGAGGGCCTTGAGTAATCTGAAATGGGGGAGATGATTACCATGGCTACAGTCGACGATTGCTTTCCTGTCACTACTGCTGACAGCTTCATTGAGGCCGTTCACTCCCGTGAGCCTGTCACAGGATTCACTCACTCCTTTTATCGTTATCCCGCCCGTTTTTCGCCTCTTTTTGCAAGAGCCGCCATAAAAGCATTTACAAAGCCAGGTGATCTCGTCTTGGATGCCTTTATGGGAGGAGGCACCAGTATTGTTGAAGCTCGTGCCCTGGGTAGATTAGCAATTGGGACTGATATTAATAGCCTTTCGGTTTTCATTTCTGGGGTGAAAACAACGGTTTTTTCGAAAACTGAACTCGCTCAGATTCTCTTATGGGCTGAAGAGTTAATTGATAAAATAAATTTGAGGAATCCCCCTATAAGAGCAATTGATTGGTTGGAACTAGGCTATCAGCGCAACATCAGTGGTAAATCAACTTGGCCTGTTCGTAAAATTGTCGAATTGGCTTTAGCTCATGTGGTTGAACTACCCCGCAAACGGCAGCAGCATTTTGCTCGCTGTGCTTTGCTCAAAACAGCTCAATGGGCGCTTGATTGCCGTATAGCAATCCCAACTGCAAGCCAGTTCCGGCAGCAATTTTTAAATTACATCGAAGAAATGACTAAGGGTGCTTGGGATTATGCTAAGGCGGTCAGAGAATCCGACCGCCTATACGATCTGAGCGGTTCTAGACGGATTTTATGCTTGCATCGGTCCGCGGTGGGAATTGAAACTGATAAAAGACTGGAAGGCTTCTCGGCTCCTGCGCTAATCTTGACTTCTCCCCCTTATCCGGGGGTTCATGTCCTTTATCATCGCTGGCAAGTTAAAGGGCGCAGAGAAACACCCGCACCTTTCTGGATTGCAAATTGCATGGACGGTAATGGTGCAAGTTTCTATACCTTTGGTCACCGGGAGCAAAAAGACCTCAAAGGATATTATGAAAAGACCTTTGCCGCCTTTTCTTCATTGTCGAAAATAGCAGACAGAACTACCCTTTTAGTTCAATTAGTTGGGTTTTCTGATCCGTCATGGCAGCTTCCGAAATATTTGTCTGTTTTGGAGATGGCAGGATTTAGTGAAATTAAATATTCTAACTTCACCAACTCCCCAGATGGCAGACTATGGCGCTGCATCCCAAATAGAAAATGGTATGCTGATCAAAGAGGAGCAATTGCTCCGAGCAAAGAGGTTGTTCTCTTTCATCGCTTAATTTAAATCGTCGGATAGCACGGGATAGATAGAATAGGGCTTAAATAGTTAATCTTCATCCAGATCAAGAGCTCCAAGATGTTCGATCATGGGCAGGAGAACGGGAGCCACAGCTTTGCCGAATGCTTCCACTCTTTCCTCGATATTCTTCTCCTCGCCATTCTCCTCCTGACCACCTTTTTGTTCATCAGGGATGGATTTCGTTATCTGCATCTCTTGCTGTAAGAGAGCCAATCCTAAAAGAACCAAGCCAAGCTCAAAACGGACCATGGAGATTTGTGTATCCCTGCTCTTCGATTTAAGCTCGCTTTTTAAGTAAAAGTTATCCATATTGACAAAAAAGTCATATACGTCACCCCCATTACGCTCAAACCCATCATCCACCTGAGGTCCGGCATTTTTTATCCGAAGAGCAGTAAATTTGTCAAACTTTGGATAATGTATTTCCCAATCACGTTCGAATACCTGGGTAATTTTGGGGAGTTGTATGCCGGAGGGAATTTCTTTATCTTTTCCCTCCTTCTTCCCGGGAGGCTGCCGTGTTCCCCTTTTCTTGCCTCCCGGTATTTCTGCGAAATCTTTAACATGGATTACAAAGGTATTTTTGAAGGGTTCATTTCGGGTTCGGTCAGTTACCTCTGCAAGAAAACAAATATTATCGCCCACTTGACAATTGGCAGGTAAGACTAATCTTAGGCTGGCTATTCCGTTTTGAAGGTTCATGTTATAATTCTGTACAGGTGATCGTGTTTCGCCAGAAACAATATAGAGTGCAACCTCGCCAGGATCAACATCGCGGCTAAAGTAATCGTTAACTGCGTCTGTCTCAAAAGCGATGCGGCAGCGCATATTAACATGGCAGTCACGGCGAAGTTCTACGCCGTAATCTTTGCCTTTAAATTTAAAATAGGTAGGATAGCGTTTCCCCTTAAATAACTCTTCTCCTGCCTCCACTCTAATTGTCTTAAAGGGATTGGATAAACGCATTCCTTTTAGGAAAAGGTTAGAGAGGGTCGGGCTATGCTCAAGCAACGATTTAAGCAAATCTTCGAGGGGCTTATCATCAGCAAATAAAGATGCGATTTGTTCTCGACGCCTGCGCTCCTTAAGATCCTTTAGGCCCTGATGATGTTTCAATAAGTCTTCCAATGATTGTTCGATTTCTGTGCGCAATTCACATCTACTTAGACGATCACGGCTATTCATGAAAAGGTCTTCCCTAGTCCTCCCCTCTATTTTGCTGCAATCTACAATGACAAGAATCGCATCGTCCAGATAGCTGAGGCCTACACGTTTGAAAAAATTTAGAGATAGGTCTCCATGCGTCTGCCCATTAATGGTGAAGATGATGCCTTCGTCTTTGCGATAAGTGCGTGCGGTTCCCTTCTTGAATGCATATATTGTGGCCGTCATTTGTTCGCCCTTCGCAATCAAAGGACCAGAAGATGGAAAGCCTTCCTCCATATTCTCCCATTTATCATCCTCCAATCTCACGCTTAATCCAGTAATAGTGGTCTCAAAACTTGCAGCCTTTGCCCCTGGTTTCCAAAACTGTTCTCTGCACTCATGGATTCTGATCGGCAGCGCTACATCAGGGAGTAACAAATCGACTCTATCTTTGATTGATCCTCTTCTTGGAATCGGTCCCTTGAGACCTTTACCCACATCGTATTCATAACTCAAAAACGACGGGCAATCCTTTGGTTAGCCTGACAGACTAATGTTCAGGAAGCATAAATCAAATTATCAGAAAAATCTCCTTGGCGAATAGCGGAGCAAAAAACATAAATTACTAATATAATTATAAAAATAGACTAG
>JAHIKV010000139.1 GCA_018897395.1 Planctomycetota bacterium
AATACGTCAAGGCCGGACGCATCTCGAAGGACCTCGGCCGTGGCCTTCTCGAAGCGTTCGACCGCCGCACGGAAGCCGATTATCACGCAATGGTTCATTTTGGCCTCGATGATGTTGCCGAACTCCTCGACCAGGCCCGCCGGTTCGTGGCCGAAGTGAAATCGCTCTTCCAGGCGAGTGGATGATTGCGCTCAAAGCAGACCGGGTCAACCCTGCGGATGGCCCGGTCTGTTCGGTTGTCAACGGTTTTCAACACCCTATGCCGCCCGCCTCCGCCGCCAGTAGCCGATGGTGATGCCAAGGCCGGCGAGCAGCGACCAGACGATGAGCGTGGCGGGTTCGGGGATCGCTCCGGCGTAGATCTGCACGTCGGCAATATCGCCGTGAAACTTACCCCCCGGAATGTAGGAGGCAATTCGGACGTTCTCGGTACTAAAACTGCTGTAGTTCCACGAATCCTCGTGTGCCTTCAGTTCCCCATCGACGTACAAGGAGAGCGCTGTTCCGTCGTATATGCCAATCACGTCGTGCCAGTTCCCATCCTGATAGGTTCCTCCAGAGATCCCACACGGTCCGATGGGCATCTCGCCTGGCTGAGCGAACAACCACAATTGATTGTTATAAAGGGGGGACTGTACCAGAAGACCGTAGCCGGAGGCGGGCGTTACGCCGGACCTATGGTTGCTGATGATCGCAGTATCAGGGTAGGGCTGAGGGTCGGTGTACCTTATCCGTGCCTTCAGTGTAAACCCCGATGCGAAATTCCAGTCGGACGTTCCCGGAATGTCGATGTAGTCGTCGATTCCATCAAAGTGAAATCCTCCACCGAGAAGCGGTGTCGGGCTGCCATAGATGATCCCATGCATGCCATTCCCTGAACTGTCATACGCTACCGTTCCCTCAGCCTCATCGAGCTTCCAGCTTCCCATGAGGACGGCGGCGTGACCGTTCAAGCCGCACAGCACCGACACCGTTAGGGCCATCAGACCGACAGTCAACCTTCTCATCACGCACCTCCCTTGAAGTTGCGGGCGACATCGCGCCCTGGAATTGAAGAAACAAACACGGAACATCTTTCACACGAAAACGGGAAATCGACTCACAGCGCGTGAGCCAGATCAAGAATGCTGGCCGGGCCGATTCTGACCGGATCAGAATGTGGCGGCCGGCTGCCATGCGGCCTTGCGATCCGACACAACAAGAAACAAAAAAAGGAGCGCCGGACCACGGCCGCTCCTCGAACCCCGACCAAGGGGCAGAACAAAACAGCATGGCCGGCACTCCCTTTCGGGAGCGCGGTCCAAGTGCTGCTTTTGCTCTTCAAGAGCCTTTCGGCCCAGGTTGGTCGTTTTCGAGGAAGCAGAAACTTGACGCTCGCGCGTCATTCAATTGTTTTGCTGGCGGCCGTCACGGGGCCGCCGATATCATGCGTGTACCTCATCGCGGTTGTTATCTCACATTCCACGGTGCCAACCGGCAAAATGGAATATACAACCCATTGTGCCTGAAATACCGCCGTTGTCAACAGTTTGACCGGCCGGAATATCGGATTTTTAGGGGGGGGTAGCCAAGTTCAATGGTGCGTTGTCCAACCTGCAACCCTGAAGCCTCTCCACCGGGTGTGGCAATTTTTTTTGGCATTTTCGTTTAACCCGGAGCCATCGGCGACGGAGAGAACTGGAAAAGGCTGCTCCATCTCCACACCGTCGCCAATGGCTCCGGGTTAAACGAACATTTCAGTGCGTTGCCAAGATTTTTTGCCACACCGTCTCCACCCGCCCCCTGTCCCCCGCCCCCCGCCCCATGTACACTAATCGGTTTCCCGGATTTTCCTTGAACCGGCGGTGCGACTATCATGGAAATGGAACAACTGGTGGCGTTGTGCCGGCGGCGGGGATTCTTGTTCCAGTCGAGCGAAATATACGGCGGGTTGCAGGGCTTTTGGGACTACGGACCCCTGGGCGTCGAGCTGAAGCGGAACGTCCGCGAGGCCTGGTGGCGCGACATGGTCACCGCCCATAACGAACTGGAGCCGCCCCCCGGCGCACCTTCGGCCTTCGAGATGGTCGGGCTGGATTGCTCGATCATCATGCACCCGCAGGTCTGGAAATGCTCGGGCCACTACGACTTGTTCCACGACTTCATGGTCGATTGCCGCGAGTCGAACAAGCGATACCGGTACGATCAGGTGTGCGGCCGCTGGGTCGAGTGCAAGGGGCAACGCATCTTCGTCGCCAGCGACCTGGGCGGCGACGAGGGCATCGAACTGACGCGGCACAAGGCGATGAAGTTTTTCAACCTCCGCGGCAAGGACGCCGACGCCTTGGCCTGGGAAGGAACGCTGGTCTCACTTGCAGAATTGGAAGAACCGTATGTTGAATTGAAAATAATTGACACAAAGGAAAAACCGGCATCGGGGAAGCCCTCATTCCTCGTTGATTTCTCGCAAGTCCTCGGTCCCGATGCGAAAACTCTCGGCACGTTGACCGAGCCGCGCGAGTTCAACTTGATGCTGGAGACCTATCCAGGCCCGGTCCGCGACGAAAGCAGCAAGGCGTTCCTTCGCCCCGAGACCGCCCAGGGCATTTTTGTCAACTTCAAAAACGTCTGCGACAGCACGCGGGTGCGTATCCCCTTTGGTATCGCCCAGATCGGCAAGAGCTTCCGCAACGAGATCACACCCCGGAACTTCACCTTCCGCTCGCGCGAGTTCGAGCAGATGGAGATCGAATTCTTCTGCCACCCCGATACGTCGCCCGAGTGGTATCGCTACTGGCGCGACCGGCGATACCAATGGTATCTCGATCTCGGATTGGCGGGCGAGCGGCTTCGGCTCCGCGACCACGAGAAGGACGAGCTGAGCCACTATTCCCGCGGCACGGCCGACATCGAATACGCGTTTCCGTTCCTTCCCACCGGCGAGTTCGGCGAGTTGGAGGGGGTGGCCCATCGCGGCGACTTCGATCTGCGCAGCCACGCCGAGGGAAAGCTCGTCCGCCAGGGCGACAAACTCGTGGTCGAAACCGACGCCGAGGGGAAACCCCGCCATCGCGGCAGCGGCAAGGATTTGAGTTACTTCGACGATCAGACCAAGGAACGGTTCATTCCGCACGTTATCGAGCCGTCGGCCGGGGCCGATCGGGCGACGCTGGCCTTCCTCTGCGAGGCGTACCGGGAAGACGAGGCCCCGGACGAACATGGCAAGCCGACCAAGCGGTTGTTCCTGAAGCTGCACCCCCGGCTGGCCCCGATCAAGGCGGCGGTCTTTCCGCTGGTCAAGAAGGACGGCATGCCCGAGGTCGCCCGCGAAATCTACAAAACCTTGAAGCCGCATTTTCCGGTCTTCTACGACGAGAAGAGCGCGGTGGGACGCCGCTATCGGCGCCAGGACGAGGTGGGCACCCCCTTCTGCATCACGGTCGATAGCCAAACTCTCCAGGACGGCACCGTCACCATCCGCGACCGCGACACCCTACGCCAATGGCGGGTCCACAAGGACGAGTGCCTCGATGAGTTGAAAACGCGGTTGATGGCGTAGAGAGGCGAGGGATTGGGGATTAGGGATTGGAAAAACGCCCCGCGACTGCGGTCGCGGGGGGCGTTAGTCATCGTTGGAGTGTGACTGTTGAGCAACGTCGATATGGGTGGATTACTGAACTCTTTTCGCAAGGACTTGCGCGACCTTGTCCCACCCTACGTTCCTGCCGCCCCAACCGGTGGAACGCCGTGAACTCAAGCACGATGTCTTCCCCGGCACTTAAAAATAGCCTGCCGATGGGGGGGGGTGCGGGGGTGGCTAAGCGATTTTTTGGGACCCGGTTGACGCCCCGGTTACCGTGGTATAATTTCCCCAATCGACACCCCCGCTAGAGGCGAGCCAAATCCGCCAAAATCCTCGTTCCTAATAGGTAAGCCAAACTTGTTGCTCCCATGACGTCGCGAGAACTGGTCGTCAAGACCCTCAACCACGAACCCGTCCCCCGCGTCCCCCGAGACCTTTGGATACCGCCCGGCGTCGAGCCGTTGCGGGCGGATGAGGTGGCGGAGATGTCCGTTCGCTATCCGAGCGACATAGTCACGCCCCGCACCGCGCCGACCGGCGGCAAGCGGTCGGCCTCCAAGTCGGTCAAGCGGAACGAATGGACCGACGTTTGGGGTTGCGTATGGCACGACTCCGACAACGGCGATCCGCCGGAGTTGAAGCGTTCCCCGTTGGCCGAAGCGGGCCGGATCGCTTCCTTCCAGCCGCCGGCCGAACTGTTCGACCGCTCGCGGTTCAATCGGGCGAACAAGCTGTGTCCCGAGACCAGCCGGTTCGTGCTGGCATGGTCCGAGGTGCGGCCGTTCGACCGGCTCCGGTTCCTCCGCGGCGGCGAGGCGGCCATGATGGACCTTGCCCGCGGCGCCAAGGAAAGCCGCGATCTGCTGGCCATGCTCCACGACGCCGCCTGCCGGGAACTTGAGCGCTGGGCGGAGACCGAGGTGGACGGGGTGGCCTTTCGCGACGATTGGGGTACGCCGGACGGGCTGCTGATCGCCCCGGAAATGTGGCGGGAAATCTTCCGACCGTTCTATCGGGAATACTGCAAAATCCTCCACGCCAAGGACAAGTTCGTCTTCTTCCATTCGGACGGCAACATCCGCGACATCTTCGGCGACCTGGTGAAAGTCGGCATCGACGCGATCCACGCCCAATTGCATTTGATGAAGTTCGAGCGGTTGGTCAAGCGCTATCGCGGCCGGGTGACGTTTTGGGGCCAACCCGACGGCCGGCGGATGCTCGCCCCGGGCACGACGGAGGAGTTCCGCGAGACGGTCCTTTCCGTCCGCCGCGAGTTGGACTTCGGCTCCGGCGGTGTGATTGCCCAATGCCAGTGGAACCCCGGCGTGCGGCTGCAAACGGTCGCCGCGTTCTTCGAGCAGTGGCTCGTCCCCCTGCCGATGCACGCTTGAACGGGTGACGGGGGACGAGGGGTGAGAGACGGGGGGCAAGGGATGGGCGGTTCACCGCCCATTCGGAACGCAGAGAGGCTCAATAAACGCCCGCCGACTGCGGTCGGCGGGGGCGGACACCGTTGGGGCGGCAGTTGAACTGCCGCCCCTGCCGGCACGGAGCGACTACACAATGGCAAAACGGAAGGAACCAGTCGCCAACGGGAGCAATGGTCCAGCGCTGCTGCCGGGCGCAAGAAGCCGTCGCCGATCGGGCCTTTTCTTGCGACGCTTCCTCGCTGACGAGGCCGACAAGGTCCTCTACCGCACCAAGACCCGCGACGAAGCCCACGAAATCGTGAAGCGTTGGGCCGACCTCGAGGCCAAGGGTCATCTGGCCAAAAAAGAGACCGCGCTGGATGCCGCATTCTTGCAGGAGGTGTTCGGCGACGCGCTCGGCTATCGCTCCCACACCGAAAGCCCCGAGGACTACCAACGCGAACGCAATTTCACGGTTGACAAAGTGGGAGTTGCCGACGGGGC
>JAHIKV010000140.1 GCA_018897395.1 Planctomycetota bacterium
AACCTTGTCTCCCTCTCGGTCTCGGTTCATCAATCCTCTTGGAGGTAATACCACTAACCGGAGAGCCGGATGCGGGAAATCCGCACGTCCGGTTCGGAGGGAGGGGAGGCCGAACTCAATCGGCCTTCCCTACCCCTATCAGGATTGCACACGTTATTCATTTTCAGATCCTTAGCCCCCGGCTATTCCGACAGAAGATCATTTTCAGGGAGTATGGCAGTGGAGGAAAAACAGGTTGCAAAGGGAGACGAACCGCAGGATTGCCGAAGCTGCGAACAGGCCGATTGCACGTCCCGCAATCGGCGTCAGGACGAATCGGAGGAGGAGTTCCGCCAGCGTCAGGACCTTGGCCGCAAAATGTGCCAAATCGGCCATAAGCTGTTGATCCTCTCCGGCAAGGGGGGCGTGGGAAAGAGTACCGTCGCGGCGAATCTTGCCGTATCGCTGGCGCTGGCCGGCAAGTCGGTGGGGCTGCTCGACGTCGACATCCACGGTCCCAGCATCCCCCGCTTAATGGGCCTGGAGGGACAACAGCTTCAGATGCACGGGTCGGAGATCGTACCCTTGGAGGTGGGCGGCAACTTGAAGGTCATGTCGATCGGTTTCCTGTTGGGTAGTCCGGAGGACGCCGTCATCTGGCGCGGGCCGATGAAGTACGGCGTCATCCGCCAGTTTCTCGGCGAGGTGGAGTGGGGACCGTTGGACTACCTAATTATCGACGCACCGCCGGGTACCGGCGACGAGCCGCTCTCGGTCGCGCAGCTCGTGGGAGACGGCGCCGGCGCCGTGCTGGTCACCACCCCGCAAGAGCTTTCCGTGGCCGACGTGCGGCGCAGCGTCTCGTTTTGCCGGAAGTTGTCGCTGCCGGTGGTGGGCATCATCGAGAACATGAGCGGCCTGGTCTGCCCGCATTGCAACGGCCGGATCGAGGTCTTCAAAACCGGCGGCGGAGAGGCGCTGGCCCACGAGATGAACGTGCCCCTGCTCGGCCGCATACCCATCGACCCGAAGATCGTCGAGTGCGGCGACTCGGGCGTGCCATACATCCACCGCTTCGCCGACAGCGACGCGGCGACGGCATTCGCCGGGGTGGTCGATCGGATTTTAGGCGGCACCGCCTCGAATACGGATGGGTAATAATTGTTGTTGCGTTTGCTCGAATCAAGAACAAAGGAGTTTGGAATGAAAATCGCTATTCCCTTGGCCGGCGGACGGCTTTGTTTGCATTTTGGACACTGCGAACAGTTCGCGTTGGTCGATGTCGAAGACGGCGGCGAGATGCAAACGACGCTGGCTACGCCGCCGCCGCACGAGCCTGGGGTTTTACCCCAATGGCTGCATCAGCAAGGCGTCGAGGTGATAATCGCCGGCGGCATGGGCCACCGCGCGCAGCAACTGTTCGATCAAAACGGAATCAAGGTCCTGGTCGGAGCGACGGCTGAAACCCCAGAGACACTCGTGGCGGCATACCTCGACGGCAGTCTGCAATCGGGGGTCAACGCCTGCGATCATTGAGTCCCAGTCGGAGTTTGAGAGGACTACGATGCGATGAGCGATCAAATCCGCGTCACGGTGCTTGTGGAAAATACCGCCGTCGGACCGGGCATTGTCGCCGAACACGGACTGTCGTACTGGATCGAACACGGCGGACGTTCCATCCTGTTCGACGCCGGACAAGGAAACGTGCTGGTCGGAAACGCCTGGAGACTGGGCATCCGTCTGGAGAACGCCAAGGCGGTGGTACTCAGCCACGGGCATTACGACCACACGGGAGGGCTGGCCGACGCGATCCGCGGCGACCGGCCGGTCGATTTGTTCTTGCACCCGAGAGCACTGGAGCCGAAGTATGCTCGGGATCAATTGGGGACATCCCGCGAAATCGGCATCCCCTTTGCCGCCAAGCAGGCGGCCGGCAAAAAATCAGTTCGGCAGCGGATGACGGAAGCGCCCACGCCCGTGACGGACCGGCTGACGGCGACCGGCCCGGTGCCGCGCGTCACGGATTTCGAGGACACCGGCGGGGCCTTCTTCCTCGACGAGGCATGTAGCACGCCGGACCCGCTCGTGGACGATCAGGCGATGTTTTTCGAGACCAAAGAGGGCGTCGTCGTGCTCTTGGGCTGCGCGCACTCGGGCGTGGTCAACACGCTGCGATACGTCCGCGAGTTGACCGGCGGCAAGCCGGTCCACGCCGTGCTCGGCGGCATGCACCTGTTGCAGGCGTCGCCGGAACGGCTGGCCGGGTCGATCGAGGAGTTTCGGCGTTTGGACATCCGATTGATTGCCCCTTGCCATTGCACGGGGCCCGTGGCCGTCGCGGCATTTTGGAACGCCTTTCCAGACCGCTGCGCCGCGTGCCACGTGACTGCCAGGTTCAAGTTCGATTGCCCGTAAACACCATGGGCAATCCACCGGAAACGGCGGTGTAATTTCCTGGGAACAAATGAACGATTACGTCAAAACGATGCGGGAATTGATCGGCGCCCGCCCGATGCTTTTGCCGGGCGTCCGGGCGCTGATCTTCAATTCGCGGGAAGAAATCCTCCTTCAGCGACGGACGGACATGCCCACTTGGTGTTTGCCCTCGGGGAGCGTAGAATTGGGGGAGTCCGCCCTGGAGGCACTAAAACGCGAGGTGGCCGAGGAAACCTCGCTTACCGTGCTGGAGGCGGAACCGATGGGGATTTATTCAGGCCCCACGCAAACGATCACTTACCCCAACGGGGACGAAATTCAATGCTTCTCGATTGCTTTCCTGGTCCGCCGGTGGCAAGGCAAGCCGCGTGCGGACGGCGTCGAAGGCTCGGAGGTCCGCTTCTTCGCTCTCGACGGACTGCCGCCCGAGTTGACGCCGATCCACGCCCGCACGATCGAGGATTATAAAAACTACCAGGGCGCGTTTTTACTGCGCTGAACACGTGTGCCGAAAAGATTCATTTAGAACGGAACGACCGACGAAAGGAATTCTGTAATGACGCGACTGGACGACGTGGAAATTTCCAAGACGATCCTTTGCACGTACCACGATAAACTGCTCGACCGACTCACTAGCGACGTGATCGTCGTCGGCGCCGGACCATCGGGATTGATGGCGGCGATAATTCTCGCCCGGGCCGGAGTCAAGGTGACGGTGCTGGAAAAACGCCTCACGCCCGGCGGAGGAGTCTGGGGCGGCGGCATGGGAATGAACGTCGTCGTGGTCCAAGAGGAGGCGATCCCCCTGATGAAAGAGTTGGGGGTCCGCTGCGAACCCCAAGAAAACGGACTCTACGCCGTCGACTCGATCGAACTCAGCGCCGGAATGTGTTACCGCGCGGTCCAGGCCGGCGTTGCGCTGCTGAATCTGTTGACTGTCGAGGACGTTTGCATCCGCGGCGGCCGCCTCGACGGCGTCGTGGTGAACCGCACCATGATATCGGGCGCATTGCACGTCGATCCGATCGTCTTTTCGGCCAAGGCGGTCCTCGACGCCACCGGCCATGAGGCGGTGCTGGTCCAGGCGTTGAGAAAACGGCGGCTCCTGAAAACCGACGCCGATTGCGTCGAAGGTCCGATGGACGCAGACAACGGCGAGCGATTCGTCGTCGAGCGCGCCGGCGAGATATTTCCCGGCCTATGGATCAGCGGGATGAGCGTCTCCGCCGCGCGAGGAGGACCGCGGATGGGACCGATCTTCGGCGGCATGCTCCTTTCGGGCCGACGGGTAGCCGAGCAAATCTCCGCCGCGCTGGAAACGATGCGGAAGAATGAGTGATCCTTGCCATGAAAAGCCACATCTTCGGCCCCGTGCCGTCGCGCCGGCTGGGACGATCGCTCGGCATCGACCTGGTCCCACACAAAACTTGCAGTTACGACTGTCTCTACTGCCAACTCGGCAACACGACCTGCAAGACGGTCGAACGAAAGGAGTGGGTACCGCTCGACGACGTGCTCTCCGAGCTTGCAGGCAAACTCTCCTGCGAACCGGACTACATTACGCTGAGCGGGTCGGGCGAACCGACGCTCTTTTCGCGCCTCGACGAGCTGATCGCACGGATCAAGCAGATGACCGACGTCCCGGTGGCCGTGCTGACCAACGGTTCGCTGCTCTGGAAGGAGGAAGTCCAGTGGCAGTTGGCCGAGGCGGACGTGGTTATGCCCTCGTTTGACACGGGCGACCCGGCGACGTTCCAACTGGTCAACCGACCGCACGAGTCCCTTCAATTTGAGAAGATGCTGGCGGGTCTGATCTCTTTCCGGCGGCGGTTTCGCGGCCGGTATTGGCTGGAGTCGCTGTTGATCGACGGCATCACGACCACCAAGGCGGAGTTGGCCGCGCTGGCCGAATGTGTCGCCCGGATCGGGCCGGACCGGCTGCTTTTCGGCACGGTAACTCGTCCGCCTGCCGAGGCCTGCGCAGTCGCCGTCCCCAGCGCGCGGCTGGCGGAGTTGGCCGCCGCCTTTTCGCCGCCGGGGGAGGTCTTGCCGGAGTTGCCGGAACCGAGCTTGGCGTCCCGAGGCGATTCAAGTCGTGAGGACATTCTGGCGATGCTTGCCCGGCGGCCATGCACCGTCGAGGATGTCGCCGTCGGTCTGCGAATACACAAAGTCGAGGCGATTAAACGGATCGAGTCGCTGACGGCCGACGGGCTGATAGAGGCCGTTTCCGGCGGTGAGCGCCCCGTTTACCGGCCGTCAGCCCAGCGGTGAGCGACCCGTTTACCGGCCGTCAGCCGCTCGATTCGGCCATTGACCATCAAAAAGCCGATGTGTAGCAGCCGCCGGCGCGGCGGGCGATTTTTCAGGCGTATTCTCTTTAGACTCGTTGAATCTGGTCCACAGAAAGATCAACCACAGGATGAGCAGAGCCAAGACGCCCAACAGCGTGGCGGCCAACGCCACCGAGGAAAAATCGCGCCGCGACGATCTGACGGCCTTCGGCCGCCGAATCGCCGGGGCGATGATCGGCGTTTCCAAAAACACGTTCGACGGCGGCGCCGGCGCAGCGACGGGCGGATCGAGCCACGACGGTGACGGCGGTTCGACCGGCGGCGACGGCGGCGCGACCGCCTCGCGGGCCAGCTTTGCGCGCAACTTTGCGTCATAGGCCGTTTTCTTCTCGGCGCCCAGCAGGCATATCTTGGCGGCCGCCAACTCGTTCAGCAACTGCTGCGACTCGGCCGAATGTCGCCCCGTCTGAAACGTCCGCACGTGGGACATCTGCCGGTCGGCGGCGTTCCCCAGCACGTCCGCGTCCTCCTCGAACGGCGTCACACCCAGCAGCCGATAATGGTTGGGCGGCCGCTCGGGGTCGCGGATGCCAAGCCACCGGAGATAGGGATCGAATGCATCGGCCATACAATAAATTATGCTTTGGCCCCGCCGCGAGAACAAGAGAAAGTAGGGTGGGTCAAGCGAAGCGCAGCCCCACCACGGTTTTCCCGCTGTTGGTGGGGCTGCGCTTCGCTTGACCCACCCTACACCTTGGCGAGAATCGCGAGTTAGAACCTGCGACTCCGGTTGTAATTGCGGCCGAGCACTTGCATCCCGCGAATCGTGCTGGTGCCCAACTGACTTATGCCCAGCAACCGCTCGATCGGCCGGGTAACTCTGTCGATGAACTGATTCGCCGCCACCAGGTTGTCGTCGACGATATACAGCCGGTCGCCGGGCAGCAATTGGTAATTGGTTCCCGTGGCGCCGCCTCGGGCGATGGCGTCCCAGTTGACCGGGAGGTTCTGCTCGGCGTCGAATCCGCCGGGCGTCGCCCGCGCGACCCACATCGTCTTGCTCGAAACTCTCGTCAGTCCTCGAATTTGGGCGATGGCGTCCAAAACGGTCTCGTTCCCCGTGATTGGAAAGCGATTGACTCTTTCGCCGGAATTTACGCCGGCAACGATCACGTAATATCCCTCGCTGTTGTAGCCGACCACGTCAACGCTCAATTCGAGCGATTCAAAGTATTGCTCGAGGTGTTTGAGCAACTCCCGCCTCGCTTCGGTGACGGTCTTGCCGACCACGAGAACCAGGCCGAAACCTTTAAGGTTCACCATGCCGTCGGGCTGCACCAGATAGTCGCCGCTAATCTCCGCCGCGCTGGCCGAACGAGCCAATTGGACCGTAACTGACGGTTGTTGCAAGACATATTGCAGGACGCGTCGGATCGCCTCGGCGGCTTCGTCGACCGTCAGCCCAGATACCTGGATCACGCCGTATGCCGGTCCAAGATCGACGATACCCATCTCGCTCACAGAATAATAGTTGTCGATCGGCATGTTCCACGGCGTTCCAAAGACGCGGATCATCAGCGCATCGTGGGCGTTGATCCGGTACGGCGGACGGGGGACCAACTTCAGCGTCTCGATCCGGATCATGTCCGGCGGCTCGATGCGGTACGCCGGCAGCGAAACCATCGACAGCTCGCTCGGCGGCTCCATCTCGGGCGGAACCGGCGCCTGCAACGAAGACGCGTGGAAATCGATCGCCTGGCAGCCCGCCACGATCGCCGCCAACGTACAGATAACCAGTGCCATCCGAGCGCGTTTGGCCACCGGAAAGACGGAGTCGCACTCCGAGCGTGCCGTCGCTCTCCCCCGCAAAACCCGCCTTCCATGCCATATTTCAGGCCGCACAACCGACTGCCGGCGGATTGGCATGAGAGTGGAGTTCATGGCATGATCCCACCCATTCCGGGGTGGATGCGGGTACAACGGCTTTATATTTGCAAAATGGGTGGTCTGGCTAATGCGCAATGAGACACCCGACGCCTCCGAATCGGCATTGTCATTGTAATCGGCAAAGTCAACCAAAAACTTGTCTGTTTTCGGTAGATGGATACCACCTGGCTGAGAGGTGTTCCGCTAATAGCATCTCACACGTAAAATGTCGAGTGGACAGTTTAGCGGGGCCGCTTGCGTCCCGTTGCCACGGATCGCACAACACGGTGAAACACGGGCGGCAAGCGCCCCGCTTCACCTGAAACGTATTATTGCAACGGACTACTACTGGTCTGTCCATCTCGACTTTACACGTTGGGTGCCACTGCTGGCTTGTCCAGCAGTGCCGGAAACACGGTTGGACAAGCCAACCGTGGCACCCGTAATTTCAACTTGGACAGACTACTACCATTCACCGGAGCAACCATGACACGGAAAGTGTTGATTACCGGCGTGACCGGCCAGGACGGGGCCTGCCTGGCCCAGTTTCTTCTCGAAAAGGGCTACGAGGTCCACGGCATGGTCCGCCACTCCAGTTCGGCGAACCTCGAGCGGATCGAGAAGCTGCGCGACCGGATCGAGCTGCACCAAGCCGATCTATTGGATCAACTGTCTATCATCACAACCATCCAAAAAGTCCGGCCGCACGAAGTCTACAATTTCGCCGCCCAGAGTTTCGTTCCCACCAGTTGGTCGCAGCCGCTGTTGACCGGCGAGTTCACCGCCCTGGGAGTCACGCGGATGCTCGAGGCCATCCGGCTGATCGATCCGTCGATCCGGTTCTATCAGGCCAGCAGCAGTGAGATGTTCGGCAACGTCCGCGAGGAGCCGCAGAACGAGCAGACCCCCTTCTGGCCCCGCAGTCCCTACGGCGTGGCGAAGGTCTACGGACACTGGATCACGGTGAATTATCGGGAGAGTTACGACATCTTCGCCTGCTCGGGCATTATGTTCAATCACGAATCGCCGCTGAGGGGGATGGAGTTTGTCAGCCGCAAGGTTACCGACGCGGTTGCCCGGATCAAGCTCGGACTGCAAGACAAGCTGGTGCTGGGTAATCTCGACGCCATGCGCGACTGGGGTTACGCGGGCGACTACATCGAGGCCGCCTGGCTGATGCTTCAGCAGGACCGGCCCGACGACTACGTGGTGGCCACGGGCATAAAACACTCGGTCCGCGATCTGGTCGAGTTGGCGTTCGGCCATGCCGGCCTCGATTGTCGCGACCACGTCGAGAGCGATCAGAAGCTGTTCCGGCCGGCGGAGGTCAACACCCTTTGCGGCGACGCGAGCAAGGCCCGCCGCGTGCTCGGCTGGGCGCCGAAGGTCTCATTCGCCGAGTTGATCCGCATGATGGTCGACGCCGACCTGGAGCGCGTGCGGCGCGAAAAGGCCGCCAGGCAGCCGTAAAACCCGACTTGCCCGCCGGCCTTCTGATACGTATAATTTATAACGTGCAATACGTATTGGAGAATCGATCATGACCAAGCTGACTTTAAGCATGGGCGAGTCCGTCGTCAAGAAGGCGAAAAAACTCGCCAAGGCCAATCATACCAGTGTGTCCGCAATGTTCAGCCAGTTTGTGGAATCAGCGGCCACCCGATCAAAACAAGACTTCAAGATCGGTCCCTTAACGCGGAAACTCAGTGGAATAATCGAGTTGCCGCCGAATAAGAATCATAAAGAGTTGATTGCCGAAGCCCTCGTGGAAAAGTACGGAGGGGTTAAGTGAAGGTCTTTTTCGACACCAACATCCTGCTGGACGTATTGGCTCGGCGAGAGCCGTTTTACGCAGATTCGGCAAAGGTATGGACGTTGGCGGAAACCGGCCGACTCGAAGGATTCGCGTCGACTCTCAGCCTTCCGATTCTATTCTACTTGCTGTGCCGATCGAAGGGGAAGGGTATTGCGAGGAAAAGCCTCGGCGTTGTCCGCGACATATTCAGCCTGTTGCCGCTTGACATGCACGTCGCCGACCAAGCTCTTAACACAGAAATGGGAGATTTCGAGGACGCGATTCAGTATTTCAGCGCCATCAGCGCCGGCGTCGCCGTTCTGTTGACTCGCAACCCCAAGGATTTCCCCGGCGACCGCATTGCAATTCAAACTCCCGAAGATTTTCTGGCCGCGTACCTCAACGAATAAGAAACACGTTCTTACCCGGTGAAGTATAGATACGCCGCCACGATGGCCGCCAGGACGGCCGCCGAGGCGATCACGTCGCCGGCGCCCCAACTGTGCCGGCTGCGCTGCCGCTGATCGTCGCTGAGGGTGCCGAAGGTCAGGCCCGAAATTTGCTCATAGTCCGGCGCCTTGGTCAGGTAGCTGACCGCGACCATCACCGCCATGCACACGATCAGAATCAAGATGCTGTAATACTGGAAGAAGGTGTTGTTTATGATCCACAGCAGCGAGCCTTCGGAGTAGCCGATGGGGTTTTGGGCTGCGTCGCGACCGAACCATGCCATTTTGACCGGCGTATCGATGGCCAACCGGAACAGCCCCATCAGGAACCCGACCACAAGCGCCGCCAGGCACCCCTTACCGTTGAGCCGTTTCCAGAAGACTCCCAGGAAGAAGACCACGAAGATCGGCGGCGCCAGATAAGACTGCACTCCCTGCAAGTAGTCGTACAGCCCGCGGCCGCCGCGGATGACTGGAATCCACGCCAACCCGATCAACACCATCGTCGCCGTGGCGATCCGGCCTGTCCACACCAGGCGGTGCTGCGAGATGTTCGGTCGCAGGCGGCCGTAGAAGTCCATCGTAAAGAGCGTGGCGGAGGCGTTGAAGACGCCGGCCAGCGAACTCATCAGCGCCGCCAGCAGTCCGGCCACGACGATGCCCCGCACGCCTGCCGGCAGGACCGTGGCGACCAGCAGCGGAAAGGCCGCTTGGGCCTCTTCGCGGATGATTTGTCCCTCCGGGCCAATCATCCTGCTGCTGATGGCTTCTACTTTTCCGCTGGCCGCCAGCGCGAAGCAGATCATGCCGGGGATGATGAAAATGAACACCGGCAGCAGTTTTAGCATCGCGGCGAAGATCGAACCGCGACGGGCCTCGGTTTCGTTTGGCGCTCCCAAGGTGCGCTGTACGATGTACTGGTCGGTACACCAATACCATAACCCCGATACCGGCGCGCAGAACAACATGCTCAACCAGGGGTAGTTGTCGTTGAAGTACCAGGCCATCCGGCCCGATTCCTTGACCGGGGCCCAGGTGGCCTCCATGCCGTCCGGCACCAGCGGCCGCCAGAGGTTGAACATTTCGGAGCCGCAGATCGCCCGTAGTTCCGACCAGCCCCCCAGTGCATGCAAACCGAAGATAGTCACCAGTATCGAGCCGACGATCAGCACGAGCGTTTGCAGGGCCTCGGTATAGACCACCGCCCGGAGGCCGCCGACGATGGTGTATGTCCCGGTCAGCACGATCACCAGGATCGAGCCGATCCAGAAGCTGTCCAACGGACCGAAGCGCAGCTCCGGCAGTAGGACTGAAAAGACGATTCCGCCGGCGAAGATGCCCACCGCGATCTTCGTCAGCACATAGGCCACCAGGGAGATCAGCGAGAGTATCCAGCGGTTGGCGGGACTGAACCGCCGCTCGAGGAACTCGGGCATGGTGAAAACCCGCGACCGCATGTAGAAGGGGACCATCACCCAGGCTAAAACCAACAAGCACCAGGCATGCAGTTCGTAATGGGCCATTGCCACGCCGTCGGTGCAGCCGGAGCCGGCAAGCCCCACCAGGTGTTCCGAACCGATGTTCGAGGCGAAGATCGACGCACCGACGATGAACCAGCCCAGGTTCCGTCCGGCAAGGAAGTAGTCGTCGGCGGTGTCGCGCCCCTTGCGGACGCAGTACCACGTCAGCCCCAGCAAGGCAGCGAAATAAAGACCTACCATACCCCAGTCCAAAACAGTCATCAATCAAGTTCCCTATACAACGGTGGGTAATTCGTGTTGAACAATCGTGGGCGGTACGAACTGGTTCCGCCGCCAACGAGACGAAATTCATAAGAACAAAACCGTCGCGATCCCCTCCGAAGCAGGGCAAACGACGAGAATCATCGGCCGCAATTTACCACATGCTACCTTAAGTCAATTGAGGCGGAAAGGGCCGAGAAGAGATCGTCCGGATTTTATGGTAAATTGGGACGGCTATTATCCCGAAGGGATTGTATATGACAGCCCATCCCTGAAAGAGTCCATTGTGTCAAGGGCCTCCTGGCGGGATTTTTGACGCACGGTCAGCGCAAAAGTCCCACAAGGGCTTTTTTCTCCCGTTTTTCCTCGCTTTGTCGTCGGATTACGGATTTCAA
>JAHIKV010000372.1 GCA_018897395.1 Planctomycetota bacterium
GAAAACAAAGCAAAACAAATCTTTCGCGACAAATGGGGTGTCCGGCAACAGCTTACAGGTGAAATGATGCCGTCGATCATTGACCAGTCCCCGCGGATTGGCTCATTGGAGGAATTATCCCATTATCACCCACCCGATCCGGCGCACCCCGCCATGCTAAATCAGGTGCGCAACATCGTCACGCGGTTCAAGGGCAAAATGGCGATTGGCTTTCTGGGTGAAGCAACCTTTGCCGTTCAGCAATATCTCCGGGGCGGGCTGGAACAACTCATGATTGATTACGCGATGGGTGAAGAATTGCCGAAAAGGATTGCCGGCATGGCGGCAGATTATTATTGCGAACTGTATCGCAATGTCATTCGGGAAGGGGTGGAGGTCATCGTGCTGGGCGACGACTATGCGGGGAAGAGCGGGCCGTTTATGTCACCGGACCATTTTCGCGAGTACATCTATCCGGGATTAAAGCGTGTTGTCCAAACCTGCAAGCAAGCCGGCGCCCGGGTCATCAAACACAGCGACGGCGACCTCTGGAAACTGCTGGACATGATTGTCGCGTCCGGCGTGGATGCCCTGGGTCCCCTGGAACCTTTGCCCACGATGCGGTTGTCCCGAATTAAAGCGGCCTATCCGAAGGTAACCGTGGTGGGGAACATTGATGTCGCTTTGCTTTCGAAGGGCACGGCGGACCAGGTTCGGCAACGCACCCGGGAGTGCCTGGCCGATGCCGCGCCCGGCGGCCGATTTATCCTTTCTTCAGGCAACAGCATTGCCAGCAGCGTGCAACCGGAATTGTATCAGGCCATGGTCGCAACCAAGAATCGTCATGGGAATTATCCCCTGCCGATACCAGCATAAGGAATCCATATGAAAACCAGAAAATGCTCCGATCGGGAAAAAGCCCAGCTTAAACGGGATGCCTTGAAATTCATTATCCCCCATTTTGCAAGCAACCAGGAACTGGCCAAAGGGGCCAAGATCTTTACGCGCGGAAAGGGCTGTTATGTATGGGATATTGATGGGCGCAAATATTTTGATTCCTTTGCGACCCTGCTCACAACCGTATGCGGGCATAATCGCCCGGAAGTCACCCGGGCCGTGAAGGAACAGATGGAGCGCCTGGAATTCTTCCCCAATTACGTGGACACCTTTACCGAACCCTTGATCAATCTGGCCAGGAAGCTGGCTGACATCCTGCCGGGAAATCTGGCGGTAAGTTTTTTTGTCAACAGCGGCTCGGAGGCCAACGAAACCGCGATGAAGATGGCACGCCAGTATCACCTGGAACGCGGCCAGCGCACCCGCTACAAGTTTATTGCGCGCCGGGATTCTTATCATGCCACCACGCTGGGCGCCGGGTCGGTCACGGGGCTCAAATGGTTCCGGGAATACTTTGAACCGCTCTTGCCCGGGTGCTTGTTTGTGTCCGCCGCCCGGGAGCGCGACCGGCCGCCGAACATGGATTCAACAACCTATGGCCGGCAACTGCTTCGCGAGATAGAGGCGCTGATTCAGCAGGAAGGTCCGGAATCGATTGCCGCCATGATCATGGACCCGATTCCCGGATCTAACACCGGCTATCCGATGCCGCCGCAAGGATACCTGGAAGGCGTCCGGGCGCTCTGCGACAAGCACGGCATGCTATTGATTTTCGACGAGGTCCAGACCGGGTTTGGAAAAACCGGTAAATGGTTTGCCTGCGAGCATTGGGACGTTACACCGGACATCATGACGCTGGGCAAGGGTTTGACCGGCGGATTCATTCCCCTGGGAGTGACCGTGACGACCCCGAAGGTTGCCGAGGTGTTCCGTCATAAGCCGGGTTGTGAATTTCGTTCCGGCAGCACCTATGGCGGGCATACGGTCGCCTGCGCGGCCACCCTAGCGAATATCGCCATTATTGAAAAGGAGCAATTGGTTGCTAACGCCCGGGTCAGGGGCGCGTATATCCGCAATAAACTGGAAGCCCTGAAGCAACGCCACGCCATGGTGGGGGAAATCAGCGGCATCGGGCTGTTGCTGGCCGTGAAGCTGATGGCCGACCGCCAGGCGCAAATACCGTTCGATCCAAAGCTTGGCGTCGGAGGCTGGATCCGGGATTGGTGCTATCGGCATGGTATGATCCTCCGGAATAACGGGGACATCCTGGTCCTCGCCCCTTCATTGATTATTTCCAAAACCGAAGCCGATTTCATGCTGGCGTTGATTGAAAAAGCCATTCGGCAAGCGTCGACTCGCTTTCACGTCTAAAGAGGGCATGGTTCAAGGTTCAGCGGTTCACTGTTCAACGGTTGCCGATTTTGTCTATCGAATTTCCCAACCGTGAACCTCCTAACCGTGAACCGTTGAACCATGCCATAAACAGCGTTCGTCGCCAAAGGAACTGAACATGTTCCCTGCATATAAGGATCATATCGCTCTGTGGACCAATGAACTCAAAGCATGGGTTCCGGAGCGGATATTCGATGCCCATGTGCACCTGGGTCCACCCGGGATCGTCAGCCCGCTCGCGGCAGACCGGCGGAAACAGACCTTGAGCACCTTTTTTCATCTGCGGTGGGAGGAACTGAACGACTGTTACGGCCACGTTTATGCCGGCAAACACATTAGCGGGCTGATTGCTTTCCCGTTCCCCCAACGCGAGGTTGATCTGGATCCTTCCAATGACTACC
>JAHIKV010000141.1 GCA_018897395.1 Planctomycetota bacterium
GCACGATGTACCGCATCCTGGATGGCCAACGGGAGGTCCGCGAGCGGCGCAACCAGAACCGTAGGGTGCGTCCCCGACGCACCGCTACTCTTGATTGTGGGGCGAATTAGTGGTGCGTCATGGACGCACCCTACCCCGCTCCCAACCAGGTCTGGTCGTGGGACATCACCAAGCTGCTGGGGCCGGCGAAGTGGACGTACTTTTACCTGTACGTGATCCTCGACATCTTCAGCCGCTACGTGGTGGGCTGGATGTTGGCGCACCGGGAAAGCGCGCACTTGGCCGAGCGGCTGATCCGCGAGACGGTCGTCAAGCAGGGCGTCGCCCGCGACCGGCTGACGCTTCACAGCGATCGCGGGCCGTCGATGCGTTCGCAAACCGTGGCTCAACTCCTAGCCACACTGGGGATCACCAAGTCCCACAGCCGGCCACACGTCTCCGACGACAACCCGTTCTCGGAGAGCCATTTCAAGACCTTGAAGTACCGGCCGGAGTTCCCCGACCGTTTCACCAGCATCGAACACGGTCTGGAGTTCTGCGGCAAGTTTTTCCATTGGCAGAACCACGAGCATCACCACTGGGGCCTGGGCCTGCTGACCCCGGCCACGGTCCACTTTGGTCAGGCCGACACGGTGCTGGCTGCCCGGCAGGCGGTCCTAACCGCAGCCCACGCCGCTCATCCCGAGCGATTCGTTCGACAACTACCCCGACCGATGGCACTGCCGAGCGAAGTTTGGATTAACCCTCCGGCCGATGGGCCGGACCCCCGTATGTTACAACTACCGCGCGACACTAATTTCGAACCGCAGTTGTCTCAAACCGGTTGACACGTTCCGAAAAACGGCTTTCCTAAACCCCCAGGATTCTCATCTGGCGCTGTCATATTAATCAGAGAGTCCGAGAGTTTTCGGAACGAAATTCCAGGGTGCGATGGCAACCTCTTGGGTTGCCTTCGGACCCTATTTGGTCTCTCTCGAAACAGAGAGTTTTCCGCCGACGGGAAAATTGGCGTAAATCCTTGCCGGAAAGCGGGTTAAATGCAAAACGCCCGGCGGCCGGGGGCTCGGTGTCGGGCGTTAACTGGCGGGGCGGTCGGTTTCGTAGAAAACCGAAAAGCTCCCCGAACGCAACCCTCTTCGAACAAAGTCTCTTTAGCCGATTGCTGGAAGTGCTTGCAGGACACGACTTACGGATTTCGAGTCTCTTTCGGTCGCCCTCTGAACGAAAGCAACCCGTTACGAAACTGCGACAGACGGGTTTACGCAGAAAGGGGCTTGGCGGTTAGCCCGGATCGGCTATCGCACGCTAAACTCGTTCTCTTTCCCCGCTTCCAGCCGGAATCGTTTGAGCCCGAGCTGATGATCGGGCAACACTGAGGGTAGCGTGATTCCCTCGCTGCCCGGCAAGAGCAATTCCGCCTCACAACCGGCCGGGATTCGGACCACCACGCGATGGCCGGTCGGCTGCCGCTGGGCGGAAAACCGCAGCGGGCCGCGAACCGTGTAGTACGTCAACTCCAGATCGCCCAGATCGCCCAATTGCGGACGGATCTGGCAACTGGCGAAGCCGGGGCTGGTGGCCCGGATTCCGGCAATGTCCCCAAACAACACGTACAGGGGCGCCACCGCGCAGTGGCTCCATTGATAAATTGAATCGGGGGCAACCTCCCAATCCTCCTGGATCGTGTTGTTCAGCAGCACCGATTTCATCTTCGCCCAGCGATGACGGAACTCGTTGACGACCACGTCGGCCCGCCCCAACCGGGCCAGCGCCCAATACCGCCAGCAGGCGTTGCAGGGATAAGAAAGTCCCATTTCGGCCGGGCATTCGGCCAACGCGCGCAGCGAAGCGGCCGTGTTTCCCTCTGGACATTGATCGAATAAAATCGCCGTGGCCAGCGCACGGTCGGACAGCCGCGGGTTCTTCTCCTCGGCAAGCCAAGGGAGATTGTCGACAAACAGTCCGCGCTGCGGACTCCAGAACCGCTGCACCGTGCAGGCCAACATATCCCGCCCGCGCCGGGCGTATTCCTCCGCCCGCCGGCGGTCGCCGCGGGCCTGGGCGATGGGGGCCAGGGCGTGTTCGAGCATCGCCGCCGCGTACAAATTGAACGCGCATTGCTTGTGCCGCTGTTGCCGATAGGCGATGTGGTCGATCCAGACCTGGGGAACGCCCAGGTTCTCCACGGGCAGCAGGCCGTCCTGGTCGCGGATCGAGTGCAAGTAGTCGGCGAACTTGACCAGCCGCGGGTAAGGCTCGTCCAGCGCCGCCAGATCGCCCGTCTCCAGGTAATGGTTCCAGCAATCGAAGTTGAAGCCGACGCCGTGGTCCAGGAGCGGTCCCCAGAACGTGCCGTCCACTTGCCGTTGCATGACCCGCGCGAGCCGGTCGTAGGCCGGCCAGCAGTCGAGGAAATAGCCCTCGGGCGTCAGGCCCTCGCTGAAGGTCCTGAGGAAGCGGGCGCTGAGCCGGTGCTCGCCGAAGGCGGAGCGGATGGCCAGCAGTTGATGGCCGCCGTCGCCGCTATATTGCTGGCGCTCGCGGCCCATGCCGTCGGCGCAGATTTCCTGGGCACTGTTGTAAAGCGTGTTGATCGAGGCATCGAAGAGCCGCTGCAACGGGGCCTCGGAGCAATGAATCCGCGGCACGTTGGACCAATCGAACGTCCGCCGCCGCATGCCAACGTCGCGGACGACCACCGGGCCGGCGGCGTTGCGGACGTGGAGTTGGAGCCAGCGGAACGATTCATAGTCGAACGCCTCGAAACGGTTGACCCCCTCGCGGCAGATGAAGCGGGACCAGCCAAAGAACTGGCTGTCGAGCCAGGCGGGGCCGGCCGGATCGTGCGCCTCCTGCCACATCAACTCGACGATCGTCCCTTCCGGGGCCTCGATGGTGAAGTGGGGCCAGCCGACGATCTGCTCGCGGAACTCGAAGATGGCGAACAGCCCCTCCCGCGAACCGGCGGTCGCCGGCAGTTCCCAGACGCCGTCTCCCTTCGAGACGGCAAGCGGTTCCCGTTGGATGCGGAAGGAGTCCGGCATGCGGAACTCGAACCAGTCGGCCGGGTCGCGGCGCCACTGGACGCGGCCCGATTCGGCCAGCCGCATCGCCGGCACGTCGGTCTCCCGCAGGAGCGGAATCTGCCGCATTCGCAACGCGCTTTGGGCCGGATTGGCCCGCTCGATCAGGTCGTTGCCGGGGTAACTGCTGCACGCCGCCGGCTTGTCGGCCGGGCAGCGGAGCGTCTTGGCCGCGGTCCAGTCGGCGTCGGCGCTGTAGTCCGCCGTATCCCAGCCGAAGGGGTGCAATCGCGCGTCGAACTCCTCTTGCAACGCACGGAGGAACCACCGCTTGAATTGCCCCGGCCGATGCGCCCGATCCACCATCGCCTGCCAAGACGGATCGGAAACGATCCGCTCCCGGCGGCCGTCTTCGTATTCGATGGTCAGGTTGAAGATCATTCCCGGCTTGCCGGCCGGCCAGGTGCCGTCACCGTGGCCGTAGTAAAGCACCTCGACGCCGAGGACGTTCTTCCCCGGCCGCAGGAGCGATGTCACGTCCATCGGATCGACGTCCAGGTTCCGCGGATCGCAGGGGGCCGGCCCCCATTGCACCCGCCGGCCGTTGACGGTGAGCCGGTAGCGGCTGTCGGCGGTGATCCACCCGACGGCCTTGCGCGGCTGTCCGCTCAGGTCTACCTCCCGCCGGAAAAGCACGAAGGTATTGGGCAGCGTCCGCTGCGAGGGCAGCCAAATCCACTGCGCCGGCGCCATACTTACGCGGCAAGGCCGCCATCGCGCCGAAGCCTCGGGAATCTGAACCAGGCGGTCCATCTCCTCGATGGAAAGCACGCGATCGATTGCCGCAGTCGAGGCGGGCGGGAAGGAAGAGACGGTCGGCTCGTCGGCGGCAAAGGCCGGCTCCGTTTCGACAGTCGTGAACGAAAGGAACACCGCCGTGGTTATGAAAGCATACTTGAACATGGACTGGCCTCCTGGAATTGTGGCTCCTTCATGGTAGTCGTCCGAAACGGGGGTCGCAACTCTTGAGCCGGAGTCGCGGCCACGATGACCAGCTTGCGACGCTAGGGGGAGTTCCCTAAAATTGCTTCCCGTCGATCGTCAAGCCGTCCTTGCGGTTGGCCAGCCGGCGGTGGATTTCCGGGTCTATCGTGTAGTTCATCATTTGCACCGAGCCGTCGCAGAAGGCCATCTGAAAACCGTTGGCGTGGGCGCTGCCGAAAGCACCGCTGTAGTTGTGCCCTGGGCTATCCAGCCATGGCGGCCACGAGGTCGAGGGCGAGTACCCAGCCGTTGGCCGCGTAATCGCTCCGCCCCACAGCGGCATCAGCACCATGCCGGACTTCTCCGGCTTGTGGTGCGATGAGTCCGAGGCCGGAGGTGTTTCCCGCCCGTCCTGTGCGCCTCGACTCACGACGAGGCGTCGTTGTAGTAGCCGTCGGCCGACGGTCGTGTGTTTTCCTCCCACCAGCGCTCCACCACCCAGCCCTCGACCTGGGCCTCGACTTCTTCCGGGAGGTAAGCATGCACACCCAAGCGCAGCGGCTTGTGCGCCCACTGCCGGCTCAGCCGGATTTTGTAGACCACCCACGAAGAACCGTTTTTTTGGGTATTGCCATACTGGCGGCCGTCCGGCACGGGAACCAGCAGAACATTCTGTTCGCCGACGCGCACCCGCGCTTGGACAATTTCGCAGACTACCGGCGATGAACCGCGCCATTCGCCCGGTGAATGGGAATAGCGCCATTCGTTGGCGCCTTGGCGCAGCCGCACGGCGACGGCGAGAATGGGATTCTCTCCGGCCAGCGCCGGCAGCGTGGTCTCGAACGCGTACGCCTTCTTTACCATCTTCCGTTGCTCGAATCGCCCCGCGTCGGAGAATCGCACATCCAACCGGGGGTCAAGCGGAGACGCCTTCAGGACAAGGGCGGCGCCTAGAGCGGCCGCTCGTTGCTGTGTGAGGGCGCGAATCGGCAGTTCCGAGACACCCTGGATGGAAGGCGCGACTTCCAACATCAGCACTTCAAACGGGCGCAGCCATACCTCGCAGACGTCGCCGGCGTGGAAACCGGAGCCGTCCGGCCGCAGCAGGCGCGTCTGATCGGGGAAGTGCGAAATGACATCGAGCGGCTCGCCCGGATTTGCCGCGAGGCCGATCGTGCCGTCGAGGTGCAATTCCGCCCGCCGCGCGGCGAAGTGCGCGTTGTTCAGGAAGAGAAACCCTCTCTCGCCCCGGCAGTGCGCGTAGCCGTAGACTTCGTTTTTCAGCGAATCGCCGAGGATGTTCCTCCGGTGCAGGAACAGCGACTCGTTTTTCCGGGCCGTCGAACCGATCCTCGCGAGGAAGTCCACGTCGGCGTCGGTGAAGTGGTAGAGGTTGCCCCACAGGTTTGGGAAGAGGAGGCTGCCGCGGCCGAGGTCCATCACGATCCCCTCGCGCCAGCGGTCCTTGCCCATGTAGTTCCCCCAACGCGTGTCGGCCAGCCACACCCCGAGGCTGTCTTTGACAAGCGGCGGAATAGTGTGGGCAAACTGCGTGTTCTGGTCCAGAGCGACCGTCACCGAGTCGCGATAATACAGCGTTGGAAATGCGCTGGTGGCGGAGCCTTCTATATATACACCCGACTCGAAAATCGTGTCCCCGTACAACGCCCAGAACGGCGAGTTCAGCCCCCCATACCACATCACGAACACGTCGGCGTCGGGCGCGGCAGAACGGGCGGCGTTGACCAGATCAATGAGCCGCTCGTGCATGAACTCGACCGAGTATTTGCCCGGCAGATGGCCATGGTCGGTGCGGTCGCAAGTGTAATTGCCGCCGTCGAATTTGAGGAAGCGCACGCGGTTCTCGCGGATGTGATGCAGCACCGCGTTGCGGAGCGTGCTGTAATACGGTTCGGCGACAAAACAGAACCCGTGCCCATTCGCCGCCTTGTCGGGATAACCGAGGCGATAGCCCAACGAAAGCGGCGGCTGGCCGGCTAACGCCGGCGGGTAGTCCCAGCAGGACTCGGCGGCCCAACTGGTCGCGAACCACAGGCCTAACTTCATGCCGAGATCGTTGACGCGTTTGACGACTCGGCCGGGTCCGTTCGGGTAAGCCAGGGGGTTGAACCGCGTTAGGTCGGAACTCAGGTCTGCCCAGCCTACGTCCAGCGTAAAGTAGTCGAAACGCACGCCCTTCTTTTGCCATTTTTCCAGCAGGTTCAGCACGTCCAATGTTTGCTCCTCGTCCAGCGTCGGACATCCGCCCCATTGGCCGTTAATCCCAAAAGGCGTGTAGATGGCCGTCGCTCGCGGCTTGCGCAGGCTCTTGGACTGGATATAACTGATGAAGTGCTCCAGGGCGTGTTTCGGCTTGGCCACACTCACCAGGGCAACGCGGCTGCGGAAGGTCTCATCCGGTTTGAGCCGTCGCCCCGGATGATGAATCAGCCGAACCCGGTTTTTGTCGACTTGGTTTACGCCGGACGGATGCTCGATGGCGGCGAACCACTCGTCGTCGATAAACAGCGGTCGTCCCCGTCCGCCGCCGGACGTCGCTCCCTGGGTCGTGAAGTCGTCGAGTTGCACGTCGAGCAAGAGGACTTCCTTGCCCGTGCGGTTGGTCACCTCGATCCATTTGCGCCGGGTGGGGCCGTCGAGTTGGTAATGGGCGCTGACGTCGATCGCCATCGCCGGGGTGCGGAACTCGACCACGGCGTGAGCAGGGGCGACGAGCCGCGCGGCGCGCACCTGGAAGTCGGCCACGCGCGACAACGGCTCCTGCACGCGGTCGATCGCGGCGGAAAAGGTCAGCGCCAGTTCCTGAACGTCGGACAGTGCCCAGCCGCGGCCGGAAAGCTTGTTCTCGAATCGCCGACTCCTCAAATGGCCGTCGCCCCAGTCGAGGCGCCAAGCGAGTTGATCGTTGGCCAAGGTGAGTTGGCGCGCATCCGGAGTTTCCGCGCCGCTTTGTGTTCCACCGGTTGTGGTCCGATCCGCGGCCGCAACCGCGGGGAACGGGATGGCCGCCGTCAGCAGCGCGAGCGCCAGACCGAGGGCGGGCAGGCGGGGCGATCCGCGTCGGGTGAAGCACACTCTCTCTACAAGGCGCATCGAAAACCCTCCTCTTGCAAGTATGCCCTGATTAGGGCGGAAGTGCAACCGCCGCCCCAACTGTCGCCTACAAACGTTAGAACTTCTTCCCGTCGATCGCCAGACCGTCCTTGCGGTTGCACAGGCGGCGGTGGGTCTCGAACTCGATCGAGTAGTTGATCATCTGCACCGAGCCGTCGCAGAAGGCCATCTGGAAGCCGTTGGCATGCGCGCTGCCGAAACGCAAGCCGTCGGCAAAGCCCGGGGTATCCGGCCATGGCGGCCACCAGTCCGTGGTGGGATCGACGATGGGGTAGCGGTACGAGCTCCACCGGGTCACATCCTGGTTCTCGCCCGTCCAGCAGCTCTCGTTGTCGCCTGGGTCCATGCCGGTCGCATAGAAGTCGGGGTTGACGTTCTTCTCGCCCAGGAGGTACGTGTTGCTGGTCCCGTCGGTGACGTCGGCCATTTTAATCAAGCTGCCGCAATAGATGATGCCCGTGGCCACCCTGGCGATCGCGGCGAAGTAGGTCCGGGCGAGGGGCGTCATTTGTCCCGACCCGTCGGGGTCCTCGACCTCGGTAGGGGTGCTCGGCCCGTAGACGCTGGGCCAAGTCCCCGGCATTCCGGCGCCGGTGACAGTATCGCCGCCGTTGGCGGCGTAATCGCTCCGCCCCGCCACGGTCGGCGTGTTGGCGTTGGTGATCTTCGCGCTCCAAGCGCCGGTCCACGGGTAAGCGACCGGGCGGCGCCGCGTGGGGCAGTAGAGTATGCCTATGGGAGTGGAGAGCCGTTGCGTGTTGGCGAGCATTTTCGCCGGGCTGTTCCAGGCCCCCGCCCCCAGCCCCAGGTCGTGCAGCGCCGGCTGCTCGATATAGGGGAGGATGTTGTAGTGCCAGCCGCCCGGCTGACGCCAGTCGGTGCCGCGGTCGGCGTCGCCGGTCCAGGCAGGCGCCCAGCCGCCGGTCGGAAACCGTTTGGTGGCGTTTTCGTGGTTCAGACACCCTAGCGCGAGTTGCTTGAGGTTGTTCTTGCACTGCAGTTGCCTAGCCGCCTCGCGCGCCGCCTGCACCGCCGGCAACAACAGCGCGATCAAAATGCCGATGATCGTAATGACCACCAAGAGTTCCACGAGCGTAAAGGCCGTGGAATGCCGATTTCTAGTTGCCGATTTCTGATTGCCGCCGTACATCGTTCGCCTCATGGTTGAATGGAAAAGGTGGTCAAATGTGCCCCGCGAAAATCACGCCAAGGCGCAAAGACGGCAAGGCACCGGTTCATTTTCGCTTATTTGGATTGCGGCTCATTGACCAGCACCTTGCGCCGGGCAATGGTTGGGCTCCACGATTTGCCATCCCAGTGGGCTTTCGCCGCCAAGACGTAATTGCCGGGCGCGGCTGGCGTGGCCAGCGTTATGTCGTAGTTTGCCTGGCCCAAGGCCGGGACCTCGAAACGGCGTTGGCTGCTCGCCGCCGCACGGGCGCCGCCCTCGGCCTGCCAGACAAGTTCCAGTCTTCCTAGGGCGGCCTCATCAGTGTCGTTGACCATCATCACGCGATAGGTGCGTTCGCTGCCGGCCGGCAGTTTGGGCTGGAAGAAGTTGACGTACACGCCAAGGGGTTTGAACGCCTCACCCATGTAGCGTTCAAATTCCGGATGAAACTGGAGCCGCCGCACGTCGCGGAAGTTGTCGCAGGTGAAGGATGTGGGTCGATCCGCATCAAGGTAGGCAAGATACATCACGCCGGCATGGTTGCGGTATGCCCGCCAAAACTCCGTTAATCCCGCCAGCAGGTAGGCATTCAGTTCGATCCGTTGCGCGGGTGTGGCGTTGGCGCCAAGCAGGTGCTCGTACACCTTCCGCGAAAGGATCGTCGGCATTCCGTCGCGGCGAAGCCACAACCAGTCGTATTCGTTGATGATCGAGGGGTGCGGCGGAAAAGGGATGCCTCCCCGCTGCTTGCCGTCGGTCTTCCTTTCCAGGTCCTCGATTTGGAAGTAGGGCGGCTTGCCCAGGATGTAGTCGATAAAAAAGTACGGATGCGTTTCCACCGGATCGTTCGCGTCGCCGGGCTTGTTGTAGCCGTTGTCCCAAGGCCGGTTCGAGAGGTCCATGCCGCGGACCGCCGGAACCACCTTCTCGGCCAGCAACTCGCTGCGCGTCTCGTTCGAGGCGTCCCAGATCACAATGCTGGGATGGTTCCAGTTGTCGCTGACGAACTCGCGGAACTGTGAAATCAACTCGTCGGCCTTCCAGAACTTGTGGCGGAACGGCTTGCGGTCGCTCCAGATCGGAAACTCGTATTGGAGCAGCAGGCCCGCCTCGTCGGCAATATCCAGCCATCGCTCCGGCGGCACTCCGATGCAGATGCGGAAGGCGTTCCAGTGCATTTGCTTGGGAAGGTCTACCAGCAACCTTCTCACCCAAGCGTCGTCCCACGGCAGGCCGCCGCACTGCGGATCGCCGAAGAACCGGTGCAACGTGATGCTCGACCCGCGGAGGAAAACGATCTTGCCGTTGAGCATCGCCCGGCCCGTCGACGAGTCGCAGCGGAACTCGCGCATGCCGAAGCGGCTCGAACAGCTATCGCCGTTGCTGCTCGTATCGAGTACGTACAGGAAAGGGTTGTCCGGACTCCACAGAACTGCGCCAGGCACGGGTATCGTCTGTGTCGCGAGTCTTTCCTCGCCGGCGGCCAGGTCCACCCGCTGGACGACCGGTGCGCCTACCGGTTGGCCCGACTTCCAAGTCCTTAGCCGGAAATTCACGTCGAACGAGCCGGCCGGGCCAAAATTCTTCAGTCGGGTTTGCACGAGAATTTCAGACTTGCCGATCCGCGGGGCAACCTGCACGTTCTCGATCACCGGATTGTCGGCCGTCCGCAGCGAGACACTATCGTAGATGCCGGGCGTCCAGACTTCCTTTTCTCCGTCGTTGATCAATGGCGCCCACTCGGGCACCACGCCCGGATGGGCACCGATGCGGATCACCAAGCGGTTCTCGGCGTTCCACCGCATGGCGTCGGTGACGTTGAACCGGCCGGCGGTGAAACAGCCCCAATGCTCGCCGACTTTCTGGCCGTTGAGCCACACGGCCGTGCCAAACTGGGCCTTGTTCACGACCAGTTGGGCCGATTGCCTCCGCGCCGGTGCGGTAAACGTCCGCTGGTACCAGAAGTAGTTCCGCTTCTGCCGGGTCCGGCCCAACTCGTCGCATCGCTCCGACTCCGGCAAGACCCCACAGCCCTTCATGGTCCCAATGAACTCTTGGGATTCGTACTGGTCGACGTCGGGAAACGCTGGTTTCGATTGGTTCACCAGGCCGGGGACCGCAACCGTGTGGTCGAAACGGCTTGGCATCTCGTCGGCCCGGACGCCGTCGGCGATCGCCCAATCGCCGTCCAACGGTACGACAACCCGTTGGGCGTCTGCCCGCGTAGCCGCAAATGCAACCAGCGCCAGCGTCGTCCACGCCTGAATTGCCGTGAGAGCGATCCGCTCTATATACATTGAGATACTCCGATCTACTGTCGGGTTAAGGCAACCGAGAATCATTTCAAGTATTGTTGTCTTGGTTCAGCGTGAAATGGAACCGACAGGCGCTCCGAGCGTCGTCACGAGAGCTGCTCGTGACGACGCCGGAAAAGCGCCAGTCAAATCAGAAATCATACATCCTAAATCATAAATCTATTTCCGCTTCCTCCATGCGTAGCAGAGCAGACCGATCAGGCCCGTGGCCAGCAGCGCCAGCGTTCCCGGCTCGGGAATGCGGTTGGTGAAACCGCTCAGGTTGAAAGAGTAGCTGCCAGTGTTGGCCGGCGCAGTAAACGTGAACGTGATGTTATCACCTACCGCGGTATACGCGTAACTCACGAGGTTGCCCTTAACCGGGAACTCGTAGGCGTCCATGAAAAACGTATCTGTGTCGGCATTAGCGCTATTGGTCATCGTAATTGATCTAATGCCACCCACCCCGCTTGCCCCCACGGAGTAGCTGTCGAATACGTACGACCCTCCCGGCGTCAAGCCGGCGAGCGTTACCGTGAGCGTGGTTGGCACAGTCGTGGAACCTCCGCGCGTGTTAATGTCGTTGATCATGTCTACCGTGGCGCCGGAACCGGGGAGCCAACCAGAGGCAACCCGGACCTGCTGGATGAAGCCGGTTCCGCTCCAGCCGAAGCCTTGGGAGCTGGTGCCAGTGATGTCGCCGGGGGCAGGCTCTCCCGCCGGTGTGAAAGTCACACTATTGATTGTACGAGCTATGTTAGTGCCCGTGTCAATCGTGTGGGTGTAGGGATAGAGGCTGTTGATCCCGGAGTCGGCATCTCCAGTGACCGGCGACTGGATGATCGTCGCCCATGCTACGTTTGTGAAACCGACCGTCACCGTTACGGCCAGGAACGACACCAACAACAGACTTGCGAAATTGCGAGACATGACCATTTCTCCTCCCCGATTGGGGAAAAAACACACCATTTGAAGCGTCCATAGGCCCCAGAAACACTCTGGATGAATCAACCCGGACGCTTCCCGCACGTGGAGCAGGTTGCAACGCCCGCTCTCTCCTGGTTCCCACGCTCTGCGTGGGAACCCACGTTTTCCGACGCTTTGCGTCGGCGTCCGTACCCGTCACGCTCCGCGTGACGCGGCTTCCTCACGCGGAGCGTGAGGAGTACATTGGAGACGTTGTCCGTTCCCACGCGGAGCGTGGGAACGAGAGGACTCAAATCAGTTCATAGCAGCACCCTCCTTTCTCCAACCGGCCATGACGGAGCCGTTCAGTTCGAGGAGCAACCCCATCGGGCCGTCTTTTCCACGGTTCCACATATTTCCCTCTTCCGAGATTGCCCCATTGTGTACGTCGATCTCCAGCGTGTTGACGCCTTCGACGAAGCCTTTGCGGGCCAAGAACTCGTCGCTGAACCGGCGAAGTTGGCTGTAATCCCATCCGTGCTCCGGCACCGGCACTTGCCGGCCGTTCAGCCGGATCGCCTGGACGTGGTTGTCGGCGATGAACTGGCCCCGCAGCACGGCCGTCTCCAGCAACATGTCCCTAAGCTCGAATGTTGTGCGGAAGGTGTACGTAACGCCGTCGGGAACGTTGGGCGGGCCATTGCCGGTGGAAATCCATTGCGATTGGTCCGGGTTATTCCTCATCCAGGCGTCGAAGGGGGCACCGGCGGTCACCACGGCCGGCCGCGGCTGGAAGTGCGGGTCGTCGCTGCGGGCCACAAGCTGCCAGTGCGGGTCCGGCTCGCCCTCCTTCAACCCCACGCCCGTGTTGAACACCTCGATCGGCACCCACTCGGGCATCCGGCGGGCGAAGCCGAGCGGTCGCGCGTCCTCGGAAGTCCCGCGAATTATCCTGACGACCTGGTCCCGGTCGGGCCCCACCCGCGCCGACTCACCCACGCCCAATCGGATCGCGCGGGCATCTCCCTTGCCGCCGCTTAGCCGCACCTCGACCTTGCCCTGAAAGACGTGCGACTGGGTGGCGCCCGATTTATCCACTTCCACGCCGAACTCCGTGCCCAGGTCGGTTACAAGGGCGGTGGGAGTGCGGACGGAAAACAAGGGATTAGGGATTAGGGATTGGGGATTAGAATTAGTGGCTAGTGGTTGGTGGCTAGTGGTTAGTGAAGCAGACCTTGAACCTTGAACCTTGGAACTTGAACCTTTTCCTTCAACCGCCCCCACCCGCGCCGTCAGTTTTCCCAGCGCGAGGTAGCCGCCGCTGCTGGATTCCACTTCGTAGGTACAAGGCCCTTGAAGGATGACCTTCGCGCCGGAGTCGTAAGTGATTTCCATAAGTCCGGAGTCGAGGATGTATTTGCGGCCCAAGGGAACGCCAGCGCCGTTGAAGAAGGCTTCCGCTCCGGGGTCGTCCCATTTGCAATCGGCCATGCCGGTGATTCGGCCGACAAAGACCATCTCGGGGGCGGATTCTCCGGGGGCTGTTAGCCCCCGGCTATTGGCAGTTTGCCCCCGGCTATTGTCGGCGAGTTCGTAGTGGCGGGTGATTGTTATCGCCCAGAGCCCCAGCAGCATCGCGCCCAGGATCACAGTGGCGACCATGCAGGCGAACGTCCAACTGCCTACAAAGTCAGAAGTGGGTAGTGGGTAGTGGGTAGTGGATAGTAAGGGGAAGGGTGGATTGGGGATTTGAGGTTCGAGATCGAGTTGGTGCGGCAGTTCAACTGCCGCACCAACGGGCAGTTGAACCGCCGCACCAACGGGCAGTTGAACCGCCGCACCAACGGGTTGAGACGGTTCAACTGCCGCATCAACGGAAAAATCAATGGCCGGCAAACCGGCCATCCCTCGCCGCTCGCCTACCTCCCGCTGACCGCCGTCCCACGCCAAGCGGCTATGCACGTCCATGTAGGTAATGAAGTATTCGCGCTGGGGCGCTCCGGCGCGGAGCAATTCGTTCAGCCGCAGCCGATCCGGCTCGTCGAAGCCGCCGTCGTGCAGGCGGTCCAGCAAGTCGTGCAGTTCGGCAATCCAATCGGGATGACCGCTCATGGCCTATCCTCCTTGGCACGATTCTCTTGGGCGGCGATTTCCTGGTTGATGCAATCCCACAGGGCTTGACGGATCCGACCCAACGACTTGCTTACGGAATTGGCGGGCCGGCCGAGCCGTCGGGCAACGTCCTTGACCGTCGCGCCCGGCACGTAACGCAGATTTATCAACTCGCGGTCGAGCAGGTTCAGCCTCTCGGCGCAGCGATCCATGGCTTCGCGCCGGGCCTCGAACAGGTCCTGCCGCGCGGCGACCTCGGCGGAAATCTGCTCGAACACTCCCTCGTCGAGGACCGTCACCAGCCGATTATTGCGCCGGCGGTAGTTCCGCACTTCCAGATAGGCCACGCGGCTGGCCCAGGCGTAGAAACTCGTGGCCGCGTCGAATTGGTCGAACTTATTCCACAATACCAACAAAGTGTTTTGCATGACGTCTTCTGCGTCCTGCTGTCGCGGCAACAGAACGTGAACGTATTGGTACAGCCGACGCTGATTGGCCATCAACGCCGTCATGAACCGGTCCACTTTGTTGGGTAACGAATCTTCCACTGGACGAGTTCCCATGCTTCGGAAGGAGCCGGCCGCGCGAATATCCGGCGCGTGAAGAGCCACTTCCTATTAGTCTGCACTTTCTGAAAAAATGCCCATTCTTCCCAAATTGAATCGCGCGATCCGTTTACCCGAGTTGTTTGCGTCCGGCAACCGCTGGACTTTGCCTGCTGACAATGCTTTCGACGCCAAGTCGATTGTCAGACGTGGTGA
>JAHIKV010000142.1 GCA_018897395.1 Planctomycetota bacterium
GGTCGAAATCGGTCCCCGAAGTTATCATTGCCAGGCGAACAGCCTCCTTGCGGCCATCCGATGGATCGACATATTCCAGGGCGATCCCGCGGCGGAGCAATTCGTCGCGCACCGCCGGCGTGACGACCGCCCGGCGCGAGACCACGACCCGACGCACCGAGTCCAACCGGCCGGACAGTTCGTTGATCGAAACCACGCGGGAAGTCACTGCCAACTCGCCGTCTGCCGCACTGGGCACTGAAGTGCCCAGCCCTTGTTTCTCCCTCTTCTCCCTTCCCTCTTCTCTCTTCTTCGTGTCCCCGTCCGGCGCAGCACCGAGTTCGGCCAACACCTCGCGCACTACCCGGTCTATGTCAATTGACGGAAAGCTCACGGGTCACGAATCCCCAAAACGGACCAACGGACGGGGGAGTTTTTGTTGCCCAACAGTTCGCGGGCGCCGATCCCGTCGCTGGTAATCATCACGGTTTGTCCTTTTCCGGCCCCGAGCGAATCGACCACCAGGATCGGATCCCCTTCGATTGTTTTTCCGTCGGCCTGCAGCGCCATAACCAACAGCAGCTTCCAGCCTTCCATCGAAGGGTGTTTTACCGTGGAGGTGGCGTTACCCATTACGCGGCCGAGAAACATCCGGCAATTCCTTTACTATCCTGGGACGTTTTACTGGGCACTAAAGTGCCCAGCCCTCCCAAAAGCCCAGCCCTCCAAAGTGCCCAGCCCTCCCAAAAGCCCAGACCTACAAAGTGCCCAGCCTTCCCAAAAGCCCAGACCTACAATCGTCGTTCGTTGTCGTTGCCCCTCTCTCTCCCCTCTCCCCTCTCCCCTCTCCCCTCATTTCCCCAGTATCCGCAAATCGTCGATCATCGAGCAACGGCGCTCGCGGGTGAACGTCATCGGGTTTGTCACGCCCTCGCCGGTCGGACCTGCGATAGAGAACGAGCAATATCCTTCTCCGCCTAGTCCGAGTCCGGCGGTGCTCGGTCCGTTTTTGACGAACAGCGTCGTGTCCAGCGCCTTGCCCGTCTTGGTCATGTTGCGGACATTGTTCGAGTGGATGATCGCCGTGTGCCGGAAGCCGTGTTCGCTGTGCAGCGCCTTTTCGATCGCCTCGTCGATGTCGCGGCAGCGGACGAAGGGCACGAAGGGCATCATCTGCTCGACCGGCACGAAGGGGTTCGACTCGTCGGTCTCGCCGAAGAGCAATTCCACCTCGGGCGCGACGTTTCGGCCGGCGGCCCGCGCCAGCACCGCCGCGTCGCGGCCGATAAACTCTTTTCGCGCCGCGTCGTGCTTGTCGTCGCCTTGGCCGACGGTGGTGATGGCCTCTTTGGTCAGGCTTTTGATTTCGGCGTTGTTCAACCGCACGGCGCCCGCCCGCTCCATTGCGGCCATAAGTTGATCGAAGATCGCGTCGACGGCGAAGACCTGTTTTTCGGCGATGCACAGCAGGTTGTTGTCGTATGCCCCGCCTTGGATGATCGACCGTGCGGCGCGGTCCAGATCGGCGGTCTGGTCGACCACGACGGGTGGATTGCCGGGGCCGGCGACGATGGCCCGTTTCGCCTGTTGCATGGCCGCCTTGGCCACGCCCGACCCGCCGGTCACGCAGATCAGATCGATGTCCGGGTGCTGGAACAGGGCGTTTGCCGATTCGATGGTCGGCTCGACGATCAGACAAATCAGGTTGTCCAGCCCGAGGTCGCGGTAAATCGCCTCGTTGAATCGCCGGACGCCCTCGGCCGCTATGCGTCGCCCGCTGGGATGCGGATTGAATACGGCCGTGTTGCCGGCGGCGATCATGTTGATGGCGTTGCCGGTTATCGTGGGCAACGAATGGGTCACCGGCGTGACCGCGGCAATCACGCCGAACGGCGCGTGTTCGATCACCGCCAAGCCGTGGTCGCCGCTGAAGACCTCGCTCCGCATGAACTCCACGCCCGGAGCCAGTCGGCCGATCGTTTCGATCTTCTCGATTTTGTGCGGCAGCCGTCCGATCTTGGTCTCTTCCATTTCCATCGTGCCGAGTTCAACCGACTGATCGACGGCAATTCGCCGGATGTGGGAGATGATCCGGCGGCGGTCTTCGATCGAACGGCGCGAAAGCTGCTCAAACGCATCGCTGGCGGCCGACACCGCCCGATCGACGTCGGTGAACAGGCCGAATCGCCCCCGGACGCCGCCCAGCGCCGCGGCGCCGTCGCCGTTGCCGCTCAATCGCGTGAGGACCTGCTCGACCACGCTTCGGACCAGAGTTTCGTCAACTTGCATGATAGTTATCAGTTATCAGTTATCAGTTGTCAGTTGTCAGTTTCCAATCCCTAATCCCCAATCCCTAATCCCCCCTTGTCGTACACGCACGCATGATCGACGTGAACGGTGTCGATGATGCCGATGATGACCGTGTCGACCGGCAGCGACTTTGTCGTGGGCGTGAGCCGGGCACTGGAGCCTTGGGTAATCAACACGAACTCGCCTTCGCCGGCCCCCACGGTATCGACGGCGACCATCGAACGGCCGGTGGTCGTCAGACTGCCGCGGGTTTTCGGATCGAGCCGAAAGGGTTCGACCATCAGCAGCTTGTGGCCGACAATCGAACCAACCTTCTCGGTGGAAACGATCGATCCGGTAACTTTTGCAATCAACATGGCGTTAGCCCTCCGAGAGCAATTTCGCGGCCTGCCGGGCGACGATAAGTTCCTCGTTCGTGGGAACGATCCAAATTTGCACCCGGCTTTCCGCGGCGTTGATTTTCGCTTCGCCCGCGGCCGACTCGTTCGCTTTCACGTCGAGCACGATTCCCAATTCCTCCAGGTCGCGACAGACGGCGGCGCGAAACGCGGGCCGGTTCTCGCCGATGCCGCCGGTAAAGACGATCGCGTCCGCGCCGCCCAACTCGACCAGATACGCACCGAGGTAGTGGCGCACGGCAGCGGCGAAAACGTCCCATGCGAGCTTCGCCCGAGCGTCGCCGCCGCCGGCCGACTGCTCGATGTCGCGGAGGTCTCCGCTCGTGCCGCTAAGCCCCAACAAACCGCTCCGGTTGCTCAATTCGGAAAGCAGTTCTTCGAGCGTTTTCCCGGTGCGTTTGATCACCGCCGGCAGCACGAACGGGTCGAAGTCGCCGGCGCGGTTGTTTTGCGGCAGGCCGCTTTGCGGGCTGAAGCCCATGCTGGTGGCCGCGCTCCGCCCGTCGCGGATCGCGCACATGGAACTCGATCCGCCCAGGTGGCAGGAAATGATCCGCAGCCCCGGCCCGATCAATTCGGCCGTCCGCTCGGCGATGTACCGATGGCTGGCGCCGTGGAAACCCCAGCGGCGCACCAGACATTCCTCGGCCCATTCGTAGGGGACGGCGTAGTAGCGGTTGCAGTCGGGAATGGTGCGGTGGAAGTCGGTCTCGAAGACCGCCGCCAACGGGATCTCCGGCAGCTTTTCGCCCAGCAGACGCATGGCCGCGATGTATGGCGGATTGTGGGCCGGCGCCACGTCGGCAAACTCCTCCATCGCCGCCAGCACGTCGGGCGTTACCCGTTGCACGCCGCTCAGCCGGCCGCCGTGGACCGCCTTGAAGGCAATGGCCGAGATTTCCGACGAATCCGCAAGGCAACCGGTTTGCGGGTCGGTCAGTTGGGCCAGACACTGGCGGACCGCCTCGGCATGGTCCGCTACCCGCGCGGTCCGCTCCTGCCGCCGGTCGCCGATCTCCGCCATGCACCGGCTCTCCGGCGAACCGATCCGTTCGACACGGCCGCGCGCAAGCTGCGCCTGGCCGGCCATGTCGAACAGCCGGTATTTGAAACTCGTCGATCCGAGGTTGGCAACGAGGATTTTCATGGCTAGTGGCTAGTGGAGAGTGGGCCGCCGTGCCGGCGGCCGCTAAACTCTCTCGCCCTTCTAATCCCTAATCCCTAATCCCTAATCCCTAATCCCTAAGCTAAATACGCCTCAACCACACCGTCGGCGGGCCGGGGAATGATGTGGCTGGCCAACAGTTCTCCGACCTGCGAGGCGGCGTTGGCGCCGGCCTCGACCGCCGCCCGCACGCTCCCCACGTCGCCGCGGACAATGGTGGTCACCAGTCCGCCGCCGATCTGCACCCGCTTGACGATCCGCACGTTGGCGGCCTTGGCCATCGCGTCGGTCGCTTCGACCAACGAAACGAGGCCCTTGGTTTCGATCAATCCAATGGCGTCTTGCATCGCAGTGGTTTCCCTTTTTCTAATGGTTCGTCGCGTGTTGTTTTTCGGAACAGTAGTAAATTTGCATCTCGTTTAGCCGGCGGGCTTGCTCGCCGGCTAAACTGTTGCTAGTTCGCGGCCTTCTTGCCGGACGGGGGTAGGACGATGTCGAGGTCTTCGTGCGGTCGAGGAATAACCTGCACGCTGAGCACTTCGCCGATTCGCCCGCCGGCGGAGGCGCCGGCGTCGGTCGCGGCCTTCACCGCGGCCACGTCGCCGGTCACGAACGCGCTGACCAGCCCGCTGCCGACCTTGTCCCAGCCCAGAAACTGGACGTTGGCCGCCTTTAGCATCGCGTCGGTGGCCTCGACCAGGACCACGAAGCCGCGGGTCTCGATCATCCCCAACGCTTCCAATGTTTTCGCCATGTTCATTCCTCCAGAAGGTAGTGGCCAGTGGTCAGTGGTCAGTGGCCAGTGTGGTTAGTGATAGGTAATCTGAATCTAAAGATGGTTGTCATAACTGTTTTTTCTGGCCACTGGCCACTGACCACTGACCACTGACCACTACGTTTTCAATAACTCCACGCCGGTGGCGTGGTCGATGTCGCAGGCATTGCCCTCGTCCGTGTCGAGGTGTACTTCGAGCTTGATTTTCTCGCCTACCCGCACCAATAGATCGTGGAACGTCGTGGGGCAGCGCGACACGACGCGGAGACTCATGCGGTCCCCGTCGGCCATGCCGTAAAACTCAGCGTCGGCGGGCGACATGTGTACGTGCCGCTCGGCGCGAACCACCCCGCGGCTGAGTTCCACCACGCCCTTCGGCCCGACCAGCACGCAACCGGGCGTGCCTTCAATGCCGCCGCTGGCGCGGATCGGCAGGTCGATACCCAGCGAAATCCCGTCGGTCAGCGCCAACTCGACCTGGATTTCCGGCCGCGTTGGGCCTAGAATCCGCACGGTGGGCAACATCCGACGCCGGGGACCGACTACCATTACCGTCTCTTCGGCCGCGAAATGACCGTCCTGATACAGGTCTTTCGCCACGGTCAGCTTGTGGCCGGCGCCGAACAGCGATTCCACGGCTTCATCGGTCAGATGGACGTGACGCGCGGATACGCTAACCACCAGATTCGGTTTGCCCGGCGGACCGCCGACCTGCGCCAAAACGATCTCACGGACAATCCGTTCGACGGTGCTTCGATCAATGGTGGACGGTGCGATGCTCATGTTTTCCAGGTATATTCTGGTTCCCACGCTCTGCGTGGGAACGATTCTTCGTTCCCATGCTCCGCGTGGGAACAAACGTTCGTCAACGCTCTGCGACGGCGTTTGCCGTGCTCATCGACGCAGAGCGTCGTGAAACGCGGGTTCCCACGCAGAGCGTGGGAACCAGGATTATATTCCGATTACATTGCTAAACGGTTGTATTTGTGTTTGTTTCCGCCACGATCAAGTTCACTCCCGCCGCCCGCACCTTCTCTCGCCACTCGGTCGTAATGCCGTCATCGACGATCAATTGATGCACGGCGTTCAACGGACAGAGGTGCGTGAGGCTTTGATGGCCGAACTTTGTGCTGTCGGCCACGACGATCACCTCGGCGGCCGCCCGCATCATTGCCAACTCTGTTTCGACCAGCATCAAATCATTGTTAAAGAACCCGTCGTCGCAGACCCCCGCCACGCTGAAGATCGTCTTCCGCACCCTCACCATCGACAACATCCGGTCGGCATAAGGGCCCCGTGCGACCCCCGACCGCGGGCAGATGTTTCCGCCAATCAATACTAGGTCGCTGCCGGCGTCGGAGGCGAACAGATTGGCCACCGGCAGCGAGGTGGTTACGACATGCAAGGGACGGCCGACGAGCAAACGGGCCAGCTCGTAGGTGGTGCTTCCACCATCCAGAAGTATGGTATCGTCGTCTTCAATCAATCGCTGGGCGGCGGCGGCGATCGACTTCTTTTTGTCCCATTCCGCCGGTTGTTGGGCGTCGAAATGGGGTAGTTTCGGCGAAACGCCCGTGTAAAGCACGCCGCCGTGTATGCGTCGTGCCGCCCCTTGTTTCTCCAACTGGTCCAGGTCGCGGCGGACCGTCGATTCAGAGACCCTAAGCTGGTCGACCAACTCCGGCAATGACGCGAATCGCCGAACGCGGACCAACTCCAATAAGTGATTTCGGCGTTCTTCGACGAGCATAAGGGACCGATCAAAGAGACTGATGACATCTTTCTCTCGAATTATGTCATAAATCACGAAAGAACACAAGCAGATACTGGAGTATTATGGTAGATTCCGAAGGAAATCCATCGCGAGAGGGGGGGGCAGGTAGTACGTGGCGGGTGATTTAACCCTCGATATGGGTGTGCCGGCAGCAAAACCGAGAAAGTAACGGCGAGGAATGATGTAACAGTATCTATGAAAAGCCTCGACCGGTAGTTGCGGCTTTACTGAAAACTTGCTTCCTAACAGCCCGTTGAAAAAGTCGGCTTTGGGAGTTTTGGCGCCACTGCTGGCTTGTTGTGTTGTTTGATTCGTCGCTTAGCCCGAAGGGCTTTTATATGACAGCCCATCCCTGAAAGAGTCCATTGTGTCAAGGGCCTCCTGGCGGGATTTTTGACGCACGGTCAGCGCAAAAGTCCCACAAGGGCTTTTTTCTCCCGTTTTTCCTCGCTTTGTCGTCGGATTACGGATTTCAA
>JAHIKV010000143.1 GCA_018897395.1 Planctomycetota bacterium
AAAATCATTCTGTCATAATATATGGTTTGCGGACAGGGGGATTTGACGGATATGACTGCCACGGCCAACCGTGACGAGAAAAAGCCCGCGGTTGTACTTCTATCGGGTGGGCTGGATTCGGCCACAACCGCCGCCATTGCCCTACAACAGGGGTTCACGCTGTACGCATTGTCGGTCGATTACGGCCAGCGGCACCGGTTCGAGCTTTCCGCCGCCCGGCGAGTCGCCCAAGCTCTGGGCGTTCGGGGGTATATGGTTCTCTCGGTCGATCTGGCCCGGCTCGGCGGCAGCGCACTGACGGACGACATCGCGGTGCCCAAGGACCGCCGGTTCGACCGGATGGCCGGTGAGATACCCGTTACTTACGTGCCGGCGCGGAACACGGTGCTACTCTCTCTGGCGTTGGCCCACGCCGAGGTGATCGGCGCGGCCGACATTTTTGTCGGCGTCAATGCCGTCGACTACAGCGGATATCCCGACTGCCGGCCGGAATACATCGCCGCGTTCGCCGCACTGGCCAATTTGGCGACCAAGGCGGGCGTCGAGGGCCGCTTGAAGTTCAACGTCCACGCGCCGTTGATTAATATGACCAAGGGAGAGATCATCCGCCGCGGCGTAGAACTAGGCGTCGATTACAGTCTGACCCATTCCTGCTACGACCCCGATCCGAGCGGCATTGCCTGCGGGCGTTGCGATGCCTGTCGGCTGCGCCTGCGAGGGTTCGCCGAGGCGGGACTAGAAGACCCTTTGGAATATGAGGGATTGGGGATTAGGGATTAGGGATTGGAGGTTCGGGGTTGGGGGAGCATGGGAGATTTGTTACATGCGACTTAACTTCCGCACGTTTTCGTTTGTTCACAAAAGTAAAATCGGACAAAGGACAAAGGCTTTGTGCAAAATCATCTAGCTTGCTAATCCCCAATCCCTAATCCCTAATCCCTAATCCCTAATCCCTTTGTAAGATGCGCATTGCCGAGATATTCCGATCGATTCAAGGCGAAGGGCGCCTGACCGGCGTCGATAGCGTCTTTATCCGCACCAGCGGCTGCAACCTCCGCTGCCGCTACTGCGACACCCCCTACGCCTCGTGGTCGCCCGAGGGCGAAGACCTCTCCGCGTCCGAAATCCAGGAAAAGGTGTCAGAACTATTTTTTCCTTCGGTTGCGGCGGATGCGGTGGAAATAAATAGTTCCGACACCTTTTCAGAGGAGGCGGCGGAAAAAAATAGTTCTGACACCTTTTTCGCACACGTCGTGCTGACCGGCGGCGAGCCGATGCTCTTCGCCGAGTTGATCCCGCTGACGGCCGCGCTCCGCGAGCGGGAGTATCACATTACGATCGAGACCGCCGGAACGCTCTATCTGCCGGTCGCCTGCGACCTGATGTCGATCAGCCCAAAACTTTCCAACTCGACTCCGCCGCCGGAGCTTGATCCGCATTGGACGTGGCGGCACACGCTCAATCGGCACGCGCCGGAGGTGATCCGCCGGCTGTTGGCGGAGTACGACTGCCAACTGAAGTTCGTCGTCGATTGCCCCGACGATTGCCGTGAGGTCGAGGAGTATCTGGCGGAGTTTCCCGAGGTCGAGCGTCGCCGGGTAATGCTCATGCCGCAGGGCGTCGAGGCGGAGGTTCTGACGGAAAAGGCCGTTTGGTTGGAACCCTACTGCGCCGACCACGGTTTCACGTTCTGTCCGCGCCGTCAGATCGAATGGTTCGGTGCTCAACGGGGGACGTAGCGGTTGGCTCCGATTTCCTCGTTGGGGTGGCAGTTCAACTGCCACCCCAACCACGGAGTTTTTGCGAAACCGCAAGCGGCTTGGACACCACATTCCAGCTTCTTCACTCTTCACTCTTCACTCTTCACTCTTCACTCTTCCCTCTCCGCGGCCTGCCGCCGGCCTTCGGCGACATTGATCCGGGCCAGCAGCGCTGCACCGAGGATGAAAAAGATCAGCAGACTAACGGCGGCCAGCCTCGCTTGGCCGGTGAGATAGATGATCAGGCCGAACTGCACGGGTCCGAACACGCTGGCGGCCTTGCCCGAGAGGTTGAAGAAGCCGAAGAACTCGGCGGCGTGCCGGGGCGGAGTCATGGTGCCCATCATTGCGCGGCTTACCGACTGGGTTCCGCCCATCACCAGCGCCAACACCACGCCCATGATCCAGAACGACGTTTTATCGTTTATCAGCGCGGCGGCCACCAGCAAACCCGACCACACGGCCAAACACGCCAGCAAGACTGGTTTCTGGCCCAAGCGGTCGGAGAGCCAGCCGACCAGCAGCGCGCCGGGCAAGGCGATCAACTGGATCATCAGCACGAGCAGAAACAGTTCATCGATCGAAAACTGCAAGTCCTTATTGGCCAGGGTAGTAGCCTGGGTAATCACCGTCTGCATGCCGTCGTTGTAGAAGAGGAAGGCCAGCAGGAACAGGACCAGGACCGGATAGCGGCGGACATTGGCCAGCGTGCGGCCGACCTCGCCGAACGCTTTTTGCACGGCGCGCGGAAGCGGATCGCGCTTCTCCGGCCGAGGGCCCCGATCACGGAGAATCCAAACGGCCGGCAGGCTGAACAGTCCCCACCAAAGCCCCAGCAGCAGGATGCACACGCGGTGCAGGTCCGTATCGTTTCCCAGTCCGATATGTTGACCGTATCTGAAGAGCAGCCAGGCCACGACCAGCGGGACCGATCCGCCGGCGTACCCGAGCGCGTAGCCCAAGGCGGATACTCGATTGATTGAGCGTTCGTCGGTGATTTCCAGCAGAAACCCGTTGTAGGGGACCAGCGAGAGTTCAAAGCAGACGCCCATCAGGATGAAAGCCGTCATGACGAGCCAGGCTTGGTCGTGAGGGATCAGGGCCATTGCCACGGCGGCGGCCGCGCCGCAGAAGGCGGTGCCGGCCAACCAGCGGCGTTTGCTACGGTTGGCGTCGGCCACCGCGCCGATGATCGGCGAGAGAATCGCGGCCAACAGCATTGCCCCGCCGATCCCCCAAGCGAACGCCACCGGTCCCGATCTGCCGGGCAACACGATCTCCTGGATATAGTGCAGCACGACGGTGATCAACAGCGTGGAGTACGCGCTGTTGGCCCAGTCGTACATCGCCCAGGCGAGCACTTCGCGGCGGGGATGGGGGACGGGGGACGGGGGGCGTGGGATGGGAATATTGTCCTGCACGTGCTTCGACACTTGTCCATCCTCCGCCGTCTCGCGCCGCGTGGACGCGGCGGCTAAACGCTTCTCCCAAGATCACGGTCCCAGGACGTTACTAATCCCCAATCCCTAATCCCCAATCCCTTGCCCTACGGCAACTCCTTGATCCGCACGTTGCGGAAGGCCACCGGGTCGCCGTGGCTGAGCCAGCCGATGTAACCCTTGGCGTTGTGCAGGCCGGGATGCAGCCAGCCGTCCACCATCTTGTCGATCTTGCTCAGATCGGCCTCAAGGATCACGGTCCCGTTCAGCGTGACCTTGACGCGGCTGCCGTCGGCGAGGATTTCCTGCTGGTTCCACTGTCCGGCGGGCTTGAGAAACCCGCGTTTGGCCGGCACGACGCCGTAGATCGAACCGTGAAACTGATAGGGCTGGAGGTCCTTGTACTTTGGGTGTCCGTTGTCGAGGATTTGGATTTCCATGCCGACTTGGGAGGGCCATCCTTTCAAGGGGGTGCGGATGCCGACGCCGTTATTGCCGCCCGGCGGCAGCTTGAACTCGAAACGCAGGATGAAGTTGGCGTACTGCTTGGCGGTGTAGAGATTTGCGTTGTGCTTGCACTTGCACACCATCGTGCCGTTCTCGACGGTGTATCCCTTCACCGCACCCTGCCAGCCGTCGAGAGTCTTGCCGTCGAAGAGGCTGACGAATCCTTCCCTGGCTTCTTCCTGCGAGAGGCCCGCGGGTGGGGCGTCATCGGCCAGGACCGGAACAGTACAGAACACAAGCAACACAGCGACGCAAATTCGAGGCATGATATGACTCCCACAGGGCTATTTGATTTTCGAGTCTTCCAGTAAAAGCTGAACGGCCTTGGCGAGATTCTTCAAACAAGCGGCCTTGGTTCTCCCTTGACCATTGGCGCCGGGCACCTCGGGACAGTAAGCGATAAACCACTTGCCGTCCCGCTCGACAATCGCGGTAAACTCGTTGTGCATGGTAAGTTCTCCACTTCTGTTGCGATACCTTACGCCGAAACCGGACGCTCGACGGGCAGCACCTTGGCCAGATCAAGATGCGTGGAAGCGTCGAGAATTTCAATGCCCACGATCTTGTCGTTCTCGCCTACATCTAAAACGACATCGTCCGAAACGCGCTTGTTGACAACTTCATGCCGACGATCATCGAACCGCAAGGAAAGCAGGTCGGCAACAGTATCGTAGAAGATTATCATCCGTATATCGTAACACCTACCGCCCAGGCTGTAAACGTTCACCCATCCGCCTTCCCCCGCGTCATTGCCCGCAATTCCGCGGTAGTCTTCATCGAACAAAACTTCGGGCCGCACATGCTGCAATAGTGCGATTTCTTGTGGTCCTGCTCGGGCAGCGATTCGTCGTGCATCCGCCGGGCGGCCTCGGGATCGAGCGAGAGGCGGAACTGCTCAGCCCAGTCGAACTCGAACCGGGCACGGCTGAGCGCGTCGTCGCGCCGGCGGGCACCGACGCGATGCCGCGCCAAATCGGCCGCGTGGGCCGCAATCTTGTAAGCGATCACCCCTTGGCGAACGTCATCGAGATTTGGCAGCCCCAGATGCTCCTTGGGCGTGACGTAGCAGAGCATCGCCGCGCCGTACCAGGCCGCCATCGCCGCCCCGATCGCGCTGGTGATGTGGTCGTAGCCGGGGGCAATGTCGGTCACGATCGGCCCGAGCACGTAGAACGGCGCCTCGTCGCACCACTCTTGCTGCAACCGCACGTTCCGCTCGATCTGGTCCATCGGGATGTGGCCCGGCCCTTCGATCATCACCTGGCAGTTCCGCTCTCGGGCGCGGCGGCCAAGCTCGCCCATCACTTTCAGCTCGGCGAATTGCGCCTCGTCGCTGGCGTCGGCGATCGACCCCGGCCGCAACCCGTCGCCGATGCTCCAGGTCACGTCGTACTCGTGCATGATCTCGCACAACTCGTCGAAGTGGGTATAGAACGGGTTCTCCCGGCCGTGGACGGCCATCCACTTGGCAACCAGCGAACCGCCGCGGCTGACGATGCCGGTCAACCGCCGCTCGCACAACGGCAGGTGCTCGCGAAGCAACGCCGCGTGGATCGTCATGTAATCGACCCCCTGCCGGGCCTGCTGTTGGACCACGTCGAGAAAATCACGCGGCCGCATGTCCGCGATCTCGTCGAGCTGCTCGGCCACCTGGTAGATCGGCACCGTGCCGACCGGCACGTCGGCGGCCTCGATGATCCGGCTCCGCACGGCGTCTATCTGTTCGCCGGTCGAGAGGTCCATCACGGTGTCGGCCCCGTGGCGGACCGCCGTGAAGAGCTTTTCCAACTCGCACCCCGGATCGCTGGAAACGGCCGACTTGCCGATGTTCGCGTTGATCTTAGTCCTCGCGGCCACCCCGATGCCGACGGGCTTTAGCCCCTTCTCTAGGTGGGCTTTACTGGCCGGAATCACCATCCGCCCCTCGGCCACCTCCCGGCGAACCACTTCTGGATCGATCTGCTCGTCGCGGGCGACCGCCTCCATTTCGGGCGTGACGTGTCCTGACCTGGCGATCTCGATCTGAGTCATTTTTCAACCTCGATGTGCGTATCCAAAGAGTCCACGGTTCAAATGCGATTTTATCTTCCCAGCCCCAAGGCGAAAACAACGGCGTCGGAAACCTCCCGCATCTTGGAGGCGGACAAGGTTGTCACCAATGCGCCCAGACGATTTTTCGACACCGTTTGAAGATGGTCGCAGTTGACCGCGCAGTCCTGCAACATTCCATCTTCTTTGTCGAGCCGGACCTCGGAAGGAATATCGCGGATCGTACTTGTGATGGGAGCCACCGTTACTTCGCCAAGGTACTCCAGAATCGCGTCCCGGGTCAGGAGCAAGACGGGCCGCTTCTTGTCGGGCGGCGAAAACTTGTACCAGCGGACCTCGCCCCGCTTCATTCGTCACCCCATCGCTGCTCTGTTGCCCACAAGTCAAACTCCCCGCTCTTAACCGGATGCCTCTGGTAGCCAAGGCGGTGCTTCTGTTCCAATTCCTTCACCCGGTGCTTGGCCAAGGCTTCACGAAGCGCATCGCGGGCAAAAGCGGACCGCGTCGTCTTCAGCCTTCGAACAAGACGGTCCACCGCCGCCACCAAGTCCTCCTCAAGCGTCATTTGTACGGCTTTCATGGTATTCGCCTTGAATGTGGATATCTATCAACATAGTAGCCCACATTCAGGCCTCCCGTCAAGGGGAATAATCTTCCACGAAACGGATTCTTTCCTGTCTTGCCCAAACACCGGAATTCGACCAATGCTCAAGATCGATGCAATCAGAACCGATACCTTCTCTTAACAGATATGCTTGTCAACTGTTGCGCGCCATACGGCGTTGAACCACCCGGTGAGGAGGAAGTCAAGGCATGGATCGAATGGAAACGAATTGGACAGTGCTGGCCCGCATTCCAGACATAAACACTTTCGGCACGGGCACCCGAATCGAGGAAGAGGGCGGCACGAGCTTGTCGACGTTAAGCGGTCGGATACTCAATCAGTCGCTTTCCTTCAAGTTGCTGTCCGGCTTGGCGGTGTTTCTGATAGTGGCGTCCGCTCTTCCTTTTTTCTCCGGCTGGAAGGAAGCGGTTTCCGATTCGGCATCCGCCGTCGATCCGCTTTCGCAGTGGCAGGCCGGCACTTCCGCCGCACCGGACGAGGCCAGGGTAGCACGCACTCCCGCTCCCCGGCCGATGACGTTGGTTTCGGCAACGCCCGAGCAGGCGTCCGCGCCGGAGATAATTCCGTTGGAGGGTGAAGAAAAGAACGAGCCGCAGCCGACCGTCGAGACGCCTCTGATGTCGAGTTGGCCGAATCCGTCACAATCGAGCGATCCACAAAACGACGCCGGTCCCGAGACATCGCGCGTGGGCGTCAATCGTCCGATGGCGGTTCGCCCAATGGAATACCAAGCCGACGCCCGCTCAGGCAAAGTGCCGCAAGGCCCGGGGGAAGGACCGCGGGAAAACACAAACACATACTAAAGCCTGCCGCCAGGAACCGTTATGACAGCGCTCGATCAAGCGTTTATTAAGGCTTTCTCGCAACAAGGCACGTCTCCCGTGGCAACCGTGCCCCGGCCGGCCGCGCCGATGTCGAAGAACAGTCCATCGCCACTAGGGGTAGATCGGGGCGAGAAAAATATGCCGGGGGAGGAGGGCCAAGCGGCCGTGGATAATGCGCCCGCCGTTGCCCCCGCGATGTTCAGCCGATTCGACGGCATATTGGCCGCGCTGGAGAAAATGCCGAATCTGCAAGCGGAACCGTCGAATTTGGAAAGCGGAATTGTTGTTGAGGAAGAAGAACAAGGGGTGGGCGGATTTCCGTCCATTGAACTCGGCTCAGGGCAATGGGCGGTCGGCGGCGCGGAGTGGGCCGTTGGAGATGAGACTGTCTGTCCGGTCCCCAAATCCATGGTTCCCGGGTATGAACCCCAGCCGTCCATATCCGAACCCCAAACCCCGAGCCACGAGCCACGAGCCACGAGCCCCAAACCCCGAACCCCGAACCCCGAACCCCAAACCTTTCGACCGGCATGGCAGGTGGATCGGTTCACATGGCCGCGAGTTTGCCGTCGCTTGATCTCTCGTGCAGCCGACGAGTGGGACCGGCTGGCCGACGCCCTGCTGGCCGCAAACGCCCAAGGCCGGAAAGTGCTGGCCATCGCGGGCTGTCGCCAGGGCGAGGGCGCCACCACGCTGCTGCTCTGCGCGGCGCGCCGGATGGCGGAACGGGGAGTCAAAACCGCCCTGGTCGATGCCGATCTCCGCCGGCCGCGGCTTGCCAAGCGGTTGGGAGTGCAGCCGCAGTTCGGCTGGAACGAAATCTCGAATGAAGAGGCAATTAACCTCAATCAAGCGGTCGTCGAGACAACGGACGGCAACCTGGCCTTGTTGGCCGTCCGCGAAACGGTGGAGGAAAACGACAACGCGGCCGGCGACTGGTCGCAATGGACCGCGTGCATCGAGCAACTCCGCAACCACTACGAGATGGTTTTGGTCGACCTGGGGCCGCTGGAAAACAGCATCCCAGCCGACTACGCGCCGCCTTGGGCGACGGAAGGAAACATCGACGCCCTCCTGTTGGTCCACAACCGACGCGTCACCTCGAAGGAAAATTTGAACGAGATGCAGCGGTGTTTGACCGAAGCGGACATCAACGTGGCGGGGATGATCGAGAACTTCGTGGCAACGTAACATGCGAATTCCGTTGGAACGGCGGTTGTCGAGCACCAGGAATACAATCTCGTGAACAATAGCCGGGGGCTAACAGCCCCCGTAATGGGCGCGAACTGCGAATTTTTCCCTCCGGGGGCTGTTAGCCCCCGGCTATTTTGATTTTGTTGAGTCGTACACCGTCGCATTATTTACCGGTGCGTTTCACGCACCCTACGATATAGAGGAATCGTCGAACCATGTACGAAACATACTGGCGATTGAGACAGAAGCCGTTCGAGAACGCCGCCGACCCGCGGTTCTACTACCCCGGCGAGTCGCACCAGGCGGCGCTGTTGAAGCTCCGCTACGCCGTCGAGAACCGGCGCGGCGCGGCGCTGTTGTGCGGTCCGTCGGGCGCGGGCAAGACGATGTTGACGACCATGCTTCGCGGCGCGTTGGACGAGAGTTTTGCCCCGTTCGTGCATGTTGTTTTTCCGCAGATGCCCGCCGCCGAGTTGCTGGCCTATCTGGCCGACGAGTTGGACGGCGACGGCCTGGCCTCCGATGCGGCCGACGTACATACGAGCGTACGGCGGATCGAGCGGTTTCTGGCCGCCAACGCCGAGAAGGGGCGGCACGCGGTCGTCGCCATCGACGAGGCCCATCTGCTCGAAGGCCCGGAGGCGTTCGAAGCGCTACGGCTGCTGTTGAACTTCGAGCCGGGCGGATCGCCCGCGATGACGCTGCTGCTGGTCGGGCAACCTTCCTTGCTGCCGACAATCAACCGGATGCCTCAATGGGAGGAGCGGTTGAGCGTGAAATGCCTCCTCAGGCCGTTCAATCAACCTGAAACGGCCGGCTACGTGGACCACCGGCTGAGGGTGGCCGGCGCGGCGCACTCGCTGGTCGAGCCGGACGCCGTGCCCACCCTCCAAGAGCTTACGCACGGCATCGCCCGGCGCATCAACCGCCTCTGCGACTTGGCTCTGCTGGTCGGCTATGCCGAGGAGCAGCCTTCGCTGGGGGCCGGACATTTCGAGGCCGTCAGCCGCGAGTTGGTCGCCGTCGCGCCCGACTGATCCCGCCGGCGCGTGCTACTGGCTCCGCCAGTGTGCCGTGCGTCAATCTACCGAAGCACTGGCAAAGCCAGTGGCACCCGCCCGCTACACAATGGCGTCAAACCCCCTTGGCAGTTCGCCCTGCCAGCCCATCTTAACGCCGGTTAATTTTCACTGACCGTCAGCCCCCTCGCAAACCGAATAATCAGGAAACTGATTACACGGTCTAGCTCTGCGCCATGGGGGGGATGAATGGGGGGTTCGAGCCGGATGCCTGCCGATATCGCACGATTATCGAGCAATGTCGCACTTGCAGCGCGTTTCGCGCCAATCCTCTTGGTGCTGGGATTCCTGTTGGAGTTCGACCGGCCCGCCTCGGCCGCTAGCCCTCTCCTCCCGCGAAAATCATTGGCTACCGCGGATACCAGCAATAACGCTCGTCTGGAAGCGTTGAAGTCGATTCCGCTGGACAAACTGGACCCGGCCGATCGGGCCAAGGTCATTTCGGTGCTGTCGAACGTCAGCGTTTTCCGCCGGATGCCGCTGAAGGTCATCGACTGCGACCCCGACATGTACCTCTTCCTGGTCCGTCACCCCGACGTGGTCGTCAATATCTGGGAACTGTTGAAGATCAGCAAATTGCGGATGCGGCAGACCGGCGAGGGGCGGTTCACGCTCTCCGAGCCGGTCGGCGCGACCATCTCGATGGAGTTCGTCCACCAGAGCCACGACACCCACGTCATCTACGGCGAGGGGATGTATCGGGGGCCGTTGCTGGCCCGGCCGGTAAACGGCCGCGGCGTGCTGGTCCTCAAGACCGGATACGTCCGCGAGACCAACGGACGCTACTACATCACCAACCGATTGGACTGCTTCCTCAGCGTCGAACCGGTCGGGGCTGAACTGTTGACCAAGACCGTCTCGCCCCTGGTGGGCAAAACGGCGGACAACAACTTCGTCCAGACCGCCGCTTTTCTCGGCACCATTTCCCGCACCGCCGAAGTGAATAGCCGCAGCGTTCGGGCGCTGGTTTCCAAGCTCGACGGCGTACGGCCGAAAGTCAGAGCGCAACTGGCCATTTTGGCCGAGGAAGTAAATCAGAAGTCCTCGGTCGCCTCACGATCGGACGACAAGCTGAAACGCTGACGCGAATTTGAAAGTAGGACGGATTTCCTAATCCGTCCGGAATAAACGGACGGATTAGGAAATCCGTCCTAGTGCGCTTGTAAGTGTATCGAATCAGCAGGGTGGGAGTCCCTGTCGAAGTTGGGTCTGAACTTTGTAACCAATAGTAACTGCGTCCTCGTGAGAGGGGGTGGAGAGCAACTGG
>JAHIKV010000004.1 GCA_018897395.1 Planctomycetota bacterium
CACCTCCAGTTGCTCTCCACCCCCTCTCACGAGGACGCAGTTACTATTGGTTACAAAGTTCAGACCCAACTTCGACAGGGACTTCCACCCTGCTGATTCGATACACTTACAAGCGCACTAGGGTGCGTCCGCGACGCACCAATACTCTGGGTTACATAAACGTTGTCAGCATAACCGCTTACGATGTCAGTTCTTTCGTCTTGACGGAAGAATCATGTTGTTCACATGCTTAATCGCCAGGTTCCAGACGACGCAAGGCAGTCTGACACTTGCATAACAGCACCAACGAGACCTGCTATCAATGACAGCATCGATCAACCCAGCGTTGTAGTACTAAGCAGGTCACAAATGCAATGTAAAAGCCAATCCGCTGTGGTTTTCCGTCTGCGCAAAAACTGTGCCGAACAGACGTGGAATGTCCCCTATTATTCTACAACAACTCTTGGAACCCCAGACATGACACGCCACTGGTTTGCAGTAATACTTCTGGTAACGCTTTCGTTTTCTAACTGGGCACGGGCGGAAACGCCCCTTGAACATGTCGATGTGTTTGTCTCCGGGAAGGATGGGTATCACACCTATCGTATCCCGGTAATCGAGGCCGCCCCGGACGGGACGATCTTGGCCTTCGCTGAGGGCCGCAAGTACAACGCTGGCGACCCGGGCTGTAACAACGAGATCGACCTCGTCTTCAAACGGAGTGCCGACAACGGTCGCACCTGGTCGCTAATGCAAGTCATCGAACATGCGGGGACGAACTGGTCGTCAGCCAATCCTGCCACCGTGGTTGACCGGCAAACCGGTAAGGTATGGCTTCTGTACATTCGCTGCAAACCTGGCCGGAACACCTACAAAGCGAGGCCTGGTACCGACGACAGTCAAGTTATTGTGCGCTCGAGCGACGACAACGGCCGCACCTGGTCGGAGCCCACCGACCTGACTGCGGTTAGCCGCGACATGAAAGATCCGAAATGGGGAATAACCGTGGTTGGGCCCGGCGGAATGATTCAAGACAGCAAGGGGCGGCTCATCGCCGCGGCGTGGCGATACGCTCCTTTTGGCGTGTTCGCGTTTTTCAGCGAAGATCATGGCCGCACATGGCAACGTGGCCAGATCGTCCCCAGTCAAGAGGGCAACGAGAATCAGTTGGTGGAACTCTCCGACGGGTGTATTCTTACGGACTTCCGCGCAGAATTGAAATCGTTTCGATGGATGGCCAAGAGCCGCGACGGCGGCCGCACCTGGGGCGAGCCGCGTCGGGGACTGCCGGTCTCGCCGGTTTGCTGCGCCATCGAACGTTACACGCTCAAATCCGCCGGCGACGACCGCGACCGAATCCTTTGGACCGGTCCCAAAGGTCCCAAGCGGAACAATCTGGTGGTCCGCATCAGCTACGACGAAGGCCAAACCTTTCCGGACGAACGACAAATCGTCTCCGGCTCCGCAGCCTACTCCGACCTAGCCGTTTTGAAGGACAAAAGTGTAGCGGTGCTTTGGGAGCGGAACAACTACCGCTACATTACGTTCACGCGGCTCACGCGGGAATTCCTAAAGAAGAAATAGGGTGATAAAGGGGACGCAGCTCTTTTCTCTTCCTCCGCGATGGAAATATGCCACCGTTTATGCCGGCGTTGTGACCGTCGTGGTCGAGGCCGTTACGCTGGCGATGCGGTTCGGCACGGGCATGAGCGCGGCCGACTTCAACGCCACCGAGCCGCCGCTGCTGTTGCAGATTCATCATCTGTTCTGGTGCCTTCCGCTGCTGTTGATTGTGCCGCTTGTCTGGCGCAAACCGAAGCTCTGCGGCGCGCTGTTGGGCATCAGTATCGGCCTGATTGTCAGCGACCTGCTGCATCATTTCGTTGTGCTGCCGCTGACGGTCGGCAACACCGGCTGGCACTGGCCGTAAACAATATCGAGGACGCCCGTAAACGGGCGTGGTTTTCGCGGTCAACCCGGCCCGCCGTGTATTCACGGCGGGCTAAATGGGACTATTCCCGGACACTCTTCAGATACTTCCGTCGGATCGCGGCCAGGGTGCGCAAGGCGGGCTTGGCCTGACGGCGGTCGTCAAACAGACCGCCGTGCGGGAAATCGTGCGGCCGGCTGTCGTGAAGTTGGTTCCAGAGCACGCCCTGGATCGACTGCCGGGCCAACGCAAAGGGAATCAGCCGCGCCGCAAACGACTGTTGGGCCGCGGGCGTCCAACTGCCCGGCCGCAGAGCGACCTTGCGGACGGCCAGCGGATCGTCGTGATACGCGCTGGGCGCGCACAGCGAAAGCCACAACGGCAGCCCCAGCAAGCTCCAGGCGTCCAATTGCCGGTTGAACTCCAAAATGTGTCGCGGCATCGTTCCGCCGGGAAAGTAGCCGAGGTTCATCTCCATCATCAGGCCCGACAGCCCGATGTCCGCTCGGATGAGCGTGTCGGCAAAATGAAACGGAGGAAAGTCCACGTGCCGCTCGCGCATGTACTCGGCCCAGGGCTGGTCGAAAGAGACCAGCGCCGGCGTATCGGGGTCCAGCTCGCGGGTCAATTCGACGGTCCGGGCGACTAGCCGCAGGCGCTCCTGCTCGGACATGGCCAGCACGTCGGAATTGACCCGCCCGGCACAGATCCAATAGTCGACCTGGCCGCGATACCGATTGACGGTCGCGCGAACCAGCGTCGAGACGAACTCCAACACGTTCTCGAAATCGTCCTCGAACAAGTAGAGCCAGTCGGGCAGGTCGCGGTGGTCCAGCAGCAGCAAGGGTCCGGCGACGACCTTCAGCCCGTGCTTGCGGCACCACTGGATCTGCCGGTCGTTGGTGGTCCAGGAGAAACGGCCCTCGGTCGATTCGGTCTCGCGCCAGCAGATGGGCACTTCGGCGGCGTTGAAGGTCATGAGGAACTGCCGCGATGTGTGGTCGTCCAGCAGATCGGCGCCAAGCTCGGCGCCGAGCAGTGGAAAAGGTGTCGGGCACCGTTTGCCGGCACGGCCCTTCGGGTGCTCCGCACAAACGGTTCCTGACACCTTTTCCCGACGTCGAGCGGCAAAGACCTGTTCGGTATATGCGGCGGCCAGCAGATTGGCGGCCTCCAGGGCCGCGCGGAGCGACTCGTCCGAATATCGGGCGGAGACCGCCGGATTGTTTTGCTCGACGGCCGCGTGCGAAAACCGCTCGATGGCCGTCGCCAGCTTGCCCCCAACCGCCTTGGGCACAGCCAGCCCGATCAACTGCCATTCGGAAAGTTGATTGCGGACCTGCACGATCGTGCCGCGGACGAGTTCCAGCGGCAGCAGATACGGCTCCGTTCGCTCGATGAGGCTTCCGGTGGAGAGGGTCAACTCCCCATGTCCCTCGACCGGCCAGGGGGCGTGGAGATTGGCGGAGTCGGAAACCGAGCGATGGAGGACGAGCGTATCCCCCTCGACGGCAGTGCGCACCGGCCAACTCGTCCGGTCGATGCCCGCGAGATACGCCTGCCGGGCCAATTGTTCCGTGTTGCGTTCGGCCGGGAAGACACGAAATCGCATCATGCCCATCGGGTCGGCGTCCTCGATAAGAAAATGGGGGTGTCAACGCTGTCAGTCTACACGAGCCGGCTTGGCCCGGCAAGCGGATTGGCGACATCTAGCCATTCGTCCGCCGGCCCGGTATATTTTTAGTGGATAGTGGATAGGGGGTAGTGGGTAGTGGGTAGTGGGTAGTGGGAGCTAGGATACTTTTCACCGGGGTGCGAAACCGCAAGCGGTTCGTCAGCTCGTTCATAACTTCCCGGACGAATGACTCCGATCCACTACCCACTACCCACTACCCACTACCCACTACCCACTACCCACTACCCACTACCCACTACCCACTACCCACTACCCACTACCCGCTAATGTCCACCGTAATCCGAGAGACATCGTTGGCCGGTCTGCCGGTATCGAAGGGAAAAGTACGCGACATCTACGACCTGGGCGATCGGCTGTTGCTGGTAAGCACGGACCGGATCAGTGCGTTCGATTGGGTGCTTCCGACGGGGATTCCCGACAAGGGGCGCGTGCTGACGCAAATCGCCGCCTTCTGGTTTCAATTGCTCGACGAGCCAAACCATCTGATATCGACCGACGTCGAGGAGATGGACCTTCCGCCGGGCACGGACATGGAACTGTTCGCCGGTCGCTCGACGCTCTGCCGAAAGACGGAAGTCGTGCCGATCGAGTGCGTCGTCCGTGGATATCTGGCCGGATCGGGTTGGAAGGAATACCAACGGAGCGGCACGGTCTGCGGCGTCGGGTTGCCCGCCGGTCTGACGGAGTGCGCCCAACTGCCGGAGCCGATTTTCACCCCTTCGACGAAAGCCGCCGAGGGTCACGACGAGAACATTTCGTTCGAGCGGATGGTGGAGATCGTCGGCCGCGAATTGTCCGAGGAATTGCGGCGTCGCAGCCTGCGGATATTCCGGCGCGGGGCGGAGCACGCCCGGGAGCGGGGCATCGTCGTCGCCGACACGAAGTTCGAGTTCGGCCGGATCGGCGACGAGTTGCTGTTGATCGACGAGGTGCTCACGCCCGACAGTTCTCGTTTCTGGCCGGCCGATCAGTATGCCCCCGGTCACGGCCAGCCGTCGTTCGACAAACAGTTTGTGCGCGACTGGCTTTCGACGACCGACTGGGACAAGAACAGTCCTCCGCCTCCGCTGCCGGACGAAGTGGTGGCGAAAACGCGGCAAAAATACGTCGAAGCCTACCAGCGGCTGACCGATCGGAAGTATAATTAACTCTGTCGGATTGGCCGTGTGTCGGGATTGATATATAGCAAGAGTGCATGATATAATCGGATTTTGTTTTCAAGAAGCCCAATACAGCCGGGGGAGTCCCATGAGACTCAAAGTAATCGTTCACGATGCGGAAGAGGGCGGCTATTGGGCCGAAGTGCCCTCGATTCCAGGTTGTGCTACCCAGGGCGACACGTTTGAGGAACTCCTGCGAAATCTCTACGAAGCCGTCGAAGGATGTTTATCCGTTGATGTGACGCCGCCACCGCCGACTGTCTCCAATGCTCGAGTGATCGAGATCGCGGTATGAAATCGATCGCCGGGAAAGACTTGAAAAAGGCCGTGGAGCGTAATGGTTGGGCACTGCTGCGCGTGCGAGGAAGCCACCACATCTATGGCAAGCCGGGCAGTAATATCCGGCTTTCAATCCTGATACACGGAAATGCGGCGCTCAAGAAAGGACTGCTGAATCATCTGTTGAAGGTGGCCGGATTGACCGAAAGCGATCTTTAGAGCAGTGTCCTGTAACACGACGAAGGAATTTGGATCGTTGAGCTAATCTACCGAGTGCAATGGGATCGATGTTTCGCCGTTAATCTTCCGCTTTCTCCCGGGTTTCTCCAGCCGCCTGCTATTGCTTGCTTTCGGCGGTCGAAGTATACTGCGGCCCCCCCGTGGATTAGTTTCATGTGTCCGGGGCGTTTTCCGTCGTTCGACTTTTTCGCATAGGTTGTCATGGGGCTGCTTCTTCCGTTTCAGCCGGCGGCGGCCGACTATCCAAACCATCTTGCCCTGCCGCGGCCGGAACGCTTGCGTCTTCCGCCGGCCGGATGGCTGCTGACGGCGATGGTATTGCTGTGCCTCGCGCCGCGGGCGATGATGGCGCTGCGGATCACGAGCGTTTGCCCCGACGGAGTGCTCTACATCCATGCCGCGAAAGCCATCGAATCGGGCAATCTCCACATGGCGTTTCGAGACCTGGACCTAAACACCTATCCGATCATTCTCGCGGCATTGCATCGTCTGGGACTAGATTGGGAGCTGGCCGCCGGACTTTGGGGAGTGACGATCTCCAGCCTTGTGGTGCTGCCGCTTTGGGGTTGGGCCAGGCGGCAGTTCGACGACCGCGTGGCATTGCTGGCCTGTATGCTCTACGCCGTCCATCCTAAGTTCATCGAGTGGAGTCCGGAGGTCATGCGCGACCCGACCTTCTGGATGCTCTTCATGCTGGCGATCTATTGGATGTGGCGTGCGGTGACGGAAGTTCGCCACCGCTATTTCCTCGCCGCCGGCGTCGCGATCATCCTGGCCTCGCTGACCCGCGTCGAGGGCCTGTTTCTGCTGATACCGCTCGTTCTGTGGACATTTTGGCGCTGGCGGGCTTTGGCGCCGGCTTGGCTGGCATTGGGGCCGGAAAAGGTGCCAGGAACCTTTTGTGCGAAGCACCCGAAGGGCCGTTCCGGCAAAAGGTTCCTGGCACCTTTTCCGGCTTTTCCGGCTCGCGGCAAGTTGCTCCTCGGCGTGGTGTTGTGTGTGGTGATATTTCCCGCGCTGCTGTTGCTGGTCAATATAGCGTGGTTGCACGGCCGCCACGGCTGGACCCTGCTCCGGCTCGACCCGCTGGAGCGCGTGCAGCCGTGGCTCGAACACCTTTTCGGCCAAGCGCCGGCCGACGGCGGCAACAGTCCGGCGGCGTCGATGACCGTCGGCCGGATGGCCTGGGTATTCTTTCCCACGATGACGCGCGGGCTGTCGCCGATCTTCGCACTGTTGATGTTCGGCGGGATATGGGGATGGCGCCGCGTCTGGTCCCGACGCGATCATCAACCGCTGTTCTACACCGCCGTGGTAATCATGTGCGGAATCTGGATCCATCTTTGGTACGGCCAGAACATCTGCCCGCGCTACGCGCTGCCGATCGTGTTGATGGCCTCGCCGCTGGCCGCGTTGGGTCTGTTGGGGTTGGTGGCCCGATTGTCGCGCGTAGCGGAGTGGTTTCGCCGGCGGGTCCGCCCCGACACGATTGCCACGGTCGTGTTCGGCGTGATATTCGCCGCCAATCTGACCGCCGCCATGACCAGCAGTCGAGCGTATTTCGCCGGTAGGCGGACGGCCGTCGACGTGGGGCATTGGGTGCTTCGGGAGTTTCCACGCCCCACGGTACTGGCCGGTCCGCTCGGAGTGACGCCGATCGTCAGCTACTACGCCGCCGAATCGCCGTATCGAGCGTTTCGCTGCGATGCGAAAGACGAGTTCATCTTGAAAATGATCGAGAACAGCCGGGCCGACGTCGTGCTATTCAGGCCGGCGAAGCAACTTACCGAGGACCGATGCGCGGCGTTGGTCGAACGATCGCGGCGCTTGGGAATGGCGCCGGTGCGCCCGGACGCCATGCCGACCGACGAACCCGGATTCATTATCCTCGTCCGTGCCACCCGAAAGGACCTTGTGGAAACGCCATTGCACCCGCCGTAATGGGCGTTGGGGTGGCAGTTGCACTGCCACCCCGGGGCGACAGTACAACTGTCGCCCCAACGACCTAAAAACACAATTGCACCCGTCGGAGCGGTGAAGCAGCCGAGCCGCCATGCCCGAAAAACTCACGGTATTGATCCCCTGCCGCAACGAATCGCACAACATTCGTGCGTGCGTCGAGTCGGTCCGTCCGGTGGCCGACGAGATTCTCGTGGCCGATTCGCTTTCGACCGACGACACCACCGAGATCGTCCGCCGGCTGGGCGACTGCCGGCTGATCGAGCGGGAGTTCGTCGATCACGCCGACTTCAAGAACTGGGCGATCCCGCAGGCGTCTCATCCGTGGATACTTCAGATCGACGCCGACGAGCGGCTGACCGAGCTACTGGCCGCCGAGGTCCGCGACGTGCTCGAACGCGACGATCCGAACCGGGACGCCTACCGCGTGCGATTCGACAACTTTTTTCTCGGCCGGCCGATCCGGCATTGCGGCTGGAACCGCTCGACGGTCATCCGTCTGTTCCGCCGTGACGCCTGCCGCTACGGCCCGTCGCGGGTACACGAGCGGTTGGAAGTCGAGCCGGACCGGGTGGGAATGCTCCAAGGCCGGATACTCCACTACACGTGCCAGTCGCTCGCACGGTGGACCGAAAAGCAAAACCGCTACACGACATATTGGGCGGAAGATCGATACGCCGCCGGTCGACGCGCCGGGTGGCCGGGAATACTGTTGCGGCCGCCGTTGCGGTTTCTGCAACTCTACGTCTTTCGCGGCGGATTTCTCGACGGCGTCGCCGGACTGATCGTCTGCCTGAGCAGCATGTATTACACGTTTCTCAAGTATGCTAAACTCTGGCAACTGAGTCGTGATTCAAAAAAATAGCGGGTGCCATGGGTAAGCGCAGCTTACCCGTGCTGCTACCGGCAAGATTCCAACGAATAACCCGGCGTGGACGCCGGGGCTAAACAATAGTGTACGTGCAATTGCGATACATCCGTGTCCGGCGCATATTAGCTGCATCATAGTTCACCAGTTTCCAATCCCTAATCCCTAATCCCTCCTTCAATGTCCTCCACCGCCATGACCGTCGCGTTGGTCTCGACGCAGCGCCGCTGGCACGGCGGCGAGGAGCAGGCCCGGCTGCTGGCCGTGGGCTTGCGACGGCGGGGCTGCCGATGCGTCGTGCTGGCACGCCGCGGCAGTCTGTTCGCCGAGCGGATGGCAGACGAGGGTTTCGAGGTCGTCACGTTCTCCGGCGGGCGCGGCCCCGCGGCGTTGTGGCGCATTCGCCGCGCTCTGCGGCGCGTCCGACCCGACGTGCTGCATTACAACGATTCACATGCCATCGGCGGCGCGGGCCTGGCCTCGCTGGGGCTGCAAATACCCGCTCGCATCGCCGCCCGGCGAGTGGATTTCACGATCCGCTCGCCAAAACAGTACCGCTGGTTCTGCGATTGCGTGGTCTGCGTTTCCGGCGCGGTGGCCGATGTTTGCCGAGAAGGCGGCATCCCGGACCGCCTGTTGCGAGTGGTGCATGACGGGGTCGATCCGGCGCGGGTCCGCTCCGGCGATCGAGCGCGAGGGCGGCAGGCGTTGAGTCTGAACGACGATCAAACGCTCCTGCTGACCGTGGCGACTCTGACCGACCACAAGGGACACAGGTTTCTCTTGGAGGCATTGCCCGAGGTGGTGCGAAAGGCGCCCAACACGATCCTCGCCCTGGCCGGCGACGGCGATTTGCAGGCGGCGCTCCAGCGGCAGGCCGAACGGTTGGCAATCGACTCGCACGTCCGCTTTCTCGGATTCCGCGACGACGTACCCGATCTGATCCACGCCGCCGACCTGTTCGTTTTGCCGTCGCATAAAGAGGGGCTATGTTCGACGTTGATCGACGTGATGCTTGCCGACTGTCCGATTGTCGCCACCACGGCCGGCGGAATCCCGGACCTGGTCGGGGCCCGGAAAAGGGGACAGGCGCCTTTTGCCGGAACGGCCCTACGGGTGCTTCGCACAAAAGGTGCCTGTCCCCTTTTCCGGCCAGAGGAAAGTTCCGAACCGGTTGCATGGCTGGTTCCTCCGCGCGATCCGCGGGCATTGGCCCGAGCGATTCTTCACGCCCTGGATTCGCCCGACCAATGTGCGGCGATGCGGCGGCGTGCTCTTCATCGCGCCGAACAGCGATTCACCGCCGACCGAATGGTAGAGTCCACGCTGGCGGTGTACCGGGAGTTGATTGCGAAACCGCAAGCGGTTTAGTTGCGTTTAATGCAATACGTCGCGTACGGCCGCGAAAACCGTCTCCACGCTTAGGTCGCGCATGCAACGATGATGCCCCAGCGGGCAAACCCGCTTGTGGCAGCCGATGCAGTCCAGATCGAGCACGAGGTTCGCGGCCCGTTGCGTCGGATTTTCGCTCCAGACGGGCAACATCGGACCGAAAAGCGTGACCACCGGCAGCCCCAGCGCGGCGGCAACGTGCCGCGGACCGCTGTCCGTTGACACCATCACCCGGCAGCGGCGGATGCACGCCTTCGCCGTGCCCAAGTCCATCGGTTGATCGGCCATCGAGCACACGCGGCCGGAAAAGGGGACAGGCACCTTTTGCCGGAACGGCCCTACGGGTGCTTCGCACAAAAGGTGCCTGTCCCCTTTTCCGGCTTCGGCCAGGCGGACGACCTCACGGGCAATCTCACGCTCTTTTGGGCCGCATAAGACCAGCACGTCATAGTCCAGTTCATCGACAATGCACCGAGTCAAGCGGCCGAAGTATTCGACCGGCCAGAGCTTCGATCCGCCGTAAGCGCCGCTCGAATTGAGCGCCGCGACCGGTCTGTCGCCGCACAGCCCCAGCCGCTCGAAAACTGCGTCGGCCGATCGCTCGTCGGCCTGCGTGGTGGTCAGTTCCAGCCGAGGCGATTCCTCTTCGCAACCGATCGAGCGGGCCAACTTCAGGTAAGTCTCGACCATCGGCTCGGGCACGATCCGGCGGGGGTGGCACTGGCTTAGCCAGTGGCACGCGCCGAGCGGATAGAGCTTGTCGGTCAACAACGGGCCGCGGCCGTAACGAACGTATCCGACCCGCCGTTTGGCCCCGCCTCGCCAGGCGACCCACGCCGTGCGGAGCGAGTTGGTCATCAGCACGGCGATGTCGAATCGCTCGCCGCGCATCCGCCGCGCCACCGCCCGAGAGCGCAGCTCGCGCTGCTTCGACCGGGGATCGAAAAACCACTGCTCGTCGAGCCAGCTCGTGCCGGCCGGCACGTCGGCCAGATAGGGGCGCATGATGCCGACGATTCGCGCCCGCGGGCCGAAGTGCCGCCGCAGCGAACGCAACGTTGGCGTGGCCATCGCCACGTCGCCCAACCAATTCGGCAGAAAAACCGCGATCTTCATGGCAGATCAGCATAACCGGCCGATGTATTCCCACCAAGAGCGATTCGGAGCATGGGTGTGCCACCATTTTGCTAAACGTTGCACAACCGCCGCAGCCGCGATTCCAACGCCTCTTGACCGACGAGCAACTCCAACTCGATCCGCACCGCCCACAGCGGTTTGGTCCCCAGCCGGTCACGGGAGATTTTCATCAGGTCTTTGCAGGTACACAAGACGGCCGAAACGTCAAGCTCCTCGGCCCATCGGGAAAGCGAATCTTCATCTTCGGGAGTATAGCGATGGTGATCGGGGAACTCGCGGAAGCCGACAACCCGGCAGCCGCATTGTTCGAGCGTATGCCGGAAGCCAGCCGGATTGCCGAGACCACAGAACGCCGCTACCGGTTTGCCCCCGATCGACTCGGTGCCGGAAAAGGTGTCAGGAACCTTTTGCCGGAACGGCCCTTCGGGTGCTTCGCACAAAAGGTTCCTGACACCTTTTCCGGCACCGGCGGAAATCAACGCTCGTGGTGCGTGGGCCGCCTCGGCGCAAACCGCATCGGGGGCATGGCGGCGGACGATCCGCCAAATCGCCTCACGCCCGGATGGTTCGATCAGATCGGCGCGGGAAAGGACCACCGCGTCGGCTCGCCGCAAGCCCGAGACCGGCTCGCGCAACATCCCGCGCGGAAACACGTGGCCGTATCCAAACGGAGTCAATGCGTCCAGCAGCACGATTTCCAAATCGCGGGCGATCCGGCGGTGCTGAAATCCGTCGTCCAGCACGACGAGCTGACTGCCGTGCTTCTCGACGGCCTCGCGGGCGGCAGACACGCGATCGGGGTTCTGCAAGTGCGGCACGTCGGGCAACAGCAGCCGCATCTCCAAGGCCTCGTCGTTCGCCTCGCCGGCGGCCGAACCGTATCCGCGGCTGACCACCGAAACGCGGACGCCGCGCTGGAGGAACCATCGCGCCAGCCAGCGGACCATCGGCGTCTTGCCGGTGCCGCCGAGCGTGAGGTTGCCGACGCTGACCACCGGCGCGTCCGCCCGGCGCACCGCAACCGCGCCGAGATCATACCCCCAATTACGCAGTTGGACGGCCGTTGCGTAGCAGGTCTCGCCCAACCGCAATGCGCCGCGCAGCAGCGATGCCCCGGCCCCTCGCCGCCGACCGCTGACCAAATCACGAAATGACGCGGAATCGAACAATTTCAAGCACCCCTCGGTGGTGGGCAACTGGAAGCGGCCGGAAATAAGTCCATTTAGCCCACCGTGAATACACGGCGGGTAGCGGTGGCTGGACGCACCAGACCGTGCCCCGGGTGTATTCACCCGGGGCTAAATAGCTAACTGGTGGCGGCCATGATAGGCGGACTCGGCCGGCAAGGCAAGCCGGAATGGATTGCCGACAAGCCCGTCGTGAGGGATAATTACATGGCGGCGGATTTTGGAACTGAGGATCGGCAACGACACGAGGCCATTTATGCGATGTTCGCAACCACCGACGGTCCTGATCGTCGCGGCGGCGGCGGCGTTGTGGGCCGGGCAGACCGCGCCGGCCGACGAGCAGTTCGACCTTGCCTTCGAGCAAGCAAAACAGGCGATCGAGGACGGCGACTACAACGTCGCCCTGGCATTGATGGACAAAGCTGTCGGCCAGTCGCCGAAAGAGGCGAAGTACCGCGGGGTGCGCGGCGTGGCCTGGCTCTGCAAAGGCAACTACGCCAAGGGTGAGGCCGATCTGAAAGCGGCCATCGAAATGAACCCCGGCGACGCCGGCATCCGATACCGGCCCTCGACGACGGCCAAGCTCCCGGCCGGCAAGCTGAAACACGGCCGGCAGCAGGTCGACCGAATGTTGCGCGACCGGCCGGCAATGGACAAGTATGGCGAAGAGACGGATTTTCTGCGCCGTTGGGCGGAGCGGAAGTTCGCCGGAGAGGATTTCGACTCTCCAATCGACTGGGACCCGACGCCGCCGTTGCACTCCGACGCCGAACACCTGGCCCCCGACGAGGACAGCAACGCCGCCATTCTGATCGAGGAGAATTACACCGAAGGACCGAAGCACGGGAAGCCGCGGTCGTTCGAGGAGCTTTGGGCCGGCGCGGTCTACGAACTGCACAACGTCGCTTACGCCCGGGAGTTCATCCGTCTGCACGACGAGGCCGATGAAGGCAAACTCTCAAAAGAGGAGTTCGTCGCCGGCATTCTCAGGTTCGAGCTGCTGGCCGCGCAACGCACCAGGGCGTTTTACGTCCAACGGTTCCTCCCCTGGGCGGCGAAAAAGAAACTTCCGACCGACCCAACGCTCTGGTTCTGCGAGTGGTGGGACACGCCCGAGAGCGTTTTGGACAGCTTCACCGACAAGACGGCGTACCCTTGGCATCCTTACGCCCGCGAGCACGACTGGGCCACCGTCCACCGCTACTGGCGCGACGGCGAGTATAAAAAGGCCCGAAAACTCCTCGAACAGATGCTGGCCGAGGAAGGCTACGATAAGGAGCAAGCCGACGTTTACTATTGGATCGGGGCGTGTCTGGTGAAGCTAAACAAGCCGGCCGAGGCCGTGGCGGCCTACGACAAGTCGATCCGGCTCGATCCTGAAAACTCCGCCGCTTATCGCGCCCGCGGCCGGCTCCACAAGCAACTCGGCGCCAACGCCAAGGCCGAAGCCGATTTCGCCCGAGCAAAGGAATTGGAGAGCGAGGAGTAGGCCACAACCGCGCGCCGACGGCGGATGATCTTGCGGGCCAACATCGCCCACATCGTCTCCACGGCCGGATAGTATCCGGCGGCGAAGGAGTCCATTACCGCGGTAGACCCCGAACAATATCAAGCCGGGCATCAATTAACAACGACGTTGAACGCTTCGACTACTCGACGACCTTGAACACGTGATCGTGTTCGCGGGCGTGGTCCTTCACGCGCAACCCGATCGATTGTCCCACCGTGGCCTCGGCGACCGATTCGTTGTCGATCTGCATCGAGTCGATTTTTTGGGTGAAGTCACTGGTGTGGCCCTTGATGTGGATCGTATCGCCCACTCGCAGGGTGTCTTGGGTGATTTCGATCGCCGCCACGCCGATCTTGCTGAAGTAATGGGTGACTTTGCCGAGTTCTACTTCCGCCATGACGCCGCCCTCCTTAAGTTAGGACAAGAAGAACTGAAGCATACCACGACGCACGGAATAACGTGTTGCAAAATCGTTTATTTAGCCCGCCGTGAATACACGGCGGGGAGAGTTGACCGCATGTAGTTCCGCTTGCCCCGGGTGTATTCACCCGGGGCTAAATACGAATACTCCCCATTCCATCGCCGGGATTATACCGCTGTTGGTCGTTTCGCAATAGTCCACGGCGGTGGAAAAATCGGCTCCTTCCCTTCACTGTCCCCGCCAAGTACACTTGTATTTCATGTTCATCGACGAAGTGGAAATACGCGTGGAGGCGGGCAAAGGGGGCGACGGCTGCGTCAGTTTCCGGCGGGAGAAGTACGTTCCACGCGGCGGACCGGACGGCGGCGACGGCGGCGACGGCGGCGACGTGGTCCTGGTGGCCGAGGAAGGAATGGATAATCTCGCCCCGCTGACCCATCGGACGCTCTGGAAGGCCGAGGACGGCCGGCCCGGCACGGGCGCGAAGTGCCACGGCCGATCGGCCGAAGACCTGGTGATCGCGGTCCCGCCCGGCACCGTCGTCTTCGACGCCGAGCACGGCCACGTTCTGAAAGACCTTTCCGCTCCGGGCGATAGCGTGGTGGCGGCGTTCGGGGGCAAGGGCGGCAAGGGGAACACTCGTTTCAAGTCGGCCACCAACCGCGCCCCGCGCCAGTCCACGCCCGGCGACCCCGCCGAGGCCCGCTCGCTGAGGCTCGAACTGAAGACGATCGCCGACGTGGGGCTGGTCGGCAAGCCGAACGCGGGTAAGAGCACGCTGCTGAGCCGTCTCTCTCGCGCCCGGCCCGAGATCGCCGCGTACCCCTTCACCACCAAGCAGCCGCATCTCGGCCGAGTGCAAGTCGATTTCGACCGCACGTTCATCATGGCCGACATTCCGGGGCTGATCGAGGGCGCTTCGCGCGGCGCGGGCTTGGGTCACGAATTCCTCCGGCACATCCAACGGGCGGGATTACTCGTCCATCTGGTCGAGCCTCGGCCGGCCGACGGCGCCGAGCCGACGGCAAACTACCGCGCGATCCGCGCGGAACTGGAAATGCACGATCCCGAACTGGGTCGCCGGCCGGAGATCGTCGTCGTTACCAAGGCCGACCTGCCCGAAGGGCAGCAGGCGCAACGGCAATTGGCCGAGGCAATCGGCAGCGAAGTGCTGCTGATCTCCGCCGTGACCGGACAGGGGTTGAATGAATTGGTGGGTCGAATCGTCAAATCGCTCAAGGGAGATACGCCGTCTTGGTAAATCTCTTGATTCTCGCGGGCTTTCGAGGGAGAATACCAGTGGAGACCGGCAAACCGAATTGGAGCCAATCATGCGTTACAAGGTCATATTGAGTAGGAACGAGGATGGGTACACCGTTCATTGCCCTGGTTTACGAGGTTGTTGGAGCCAAGGGACCACCGAACAAGAGGCTTTGGACAACATCCGCAGCGCGATCGAGGAGTATCTAACGGCGGTCGATGAGTTGACGTCCGGCGAGGAGGTGCGAGAAGTGGAGGTGGCCGTTGGCTGACGTCCCCGTCTTGCCGCATTTACGGGTTGTTCGAGCCTTTGAACGAGCAGGGTTCCGCGTTCTTCGCCAGGGCAAGCACGTGGTAATGACAGACGGCAGCGCGGTGATTACCATTCCACGGCACAATCCCGTGAACCGCTGGACCTTGGCCGGAATCATCAAAGAAGCCGGCTTAACCATAGCGGAGTTCCGCAAGCTGTGCTGACTCGCGTTTCGCAATTCATGTCCAATCATCTATTTGTCGCCGCCGACGTGGGCAACGCCCGGATCAAACTCGGGCTGTTCGAGGAAACGGTCCCGGAACCGTTGCGGACGCTGCCGTTGCTGGAAGGGAAAATTTTTCAGTTTGACCGGATCACTCCGTGGCTGGCCGACATTGCCCAGGAGAGCTTTTGCTGGCGGATCGCCAGCGTGAACCGGCCGGCGACGACGTGGCTGATCGATTGGCTCCGCGAGCATCGCCCGGCCGACCGCGTCACGCTGCTGGCGGCGGACGACCTTCCGTTGAAAGTGCGGTTGCCCCGACCGGACATGGTGGGGATCGACCGGCTGGTCGACGCCGTGGCGGTGAATCGGCTCCGGCGGCCGGGACAGCCCGCCGCGATCGTTGACGTCGGAACGGCCATCACCGTCGATCTGGTCTCGGCCGAAGGGGTTTTTCTGGGCGGGGCGATCCTGCCGGGAATCGAGATGTCGGCCCGAGCGCTGCTCCAATTCACCGATCTGTTGCCGCTGGTCGATACGTCGGATTTGGAGTCTCCGCCGCCGCCGGTGGGTATCGACACCGTCTCGGCCATCCAATCCGGTCTCTACTGGGGCGCCGTCGGCGCGATTCGGGAGTTGGTCCAGCGGCAATGCGAAACCGCAAGCGGCGCAGGTTGGGGCGGCAGTTCAACTGCCACCCCAACACGTTCAACTGCCACCCCAACGCCAGTCTTCCTCACCGGCGGCGCCGGCGCGGCGGTGGCCGATCTGCTCGGACCCGCGGCCTGCTACGTCCCCAACTTGACATTGGCCGGAATCGCCTTGGCGGTCAAGACGTCTGCAACCGGGCCGCAGTGAGCGTGTTGTGCAGGAGCATGGTTACGGTCATCGGCCCAACGCCGCCGGGCACCGGAGTGATTCGGCCGGCCACCTGCTGGACGCCCTGGAAATCGACGTCGCCCGCCAATCCGTCCGGCGTGCGGTTCATGCCGACGTCGATCACCACCGCGCCGGGCTTGACCATCTCGGCCGTGATGAACCTAGGCCGGCCGATGGCCACGATCAGAATGTCGGCCGAACGGGTGACTTCGGCCAAGTCGCGGGTGCGGCTGTGACAGACGGTCACCGTGGCGTCGCCACCGCCGCCGCGTTGCATCAGGAGCACCGCCATCGGCTTGCCCACGATGTCGCTACGCCCCACCACGACGACGTTCGCCCCGGCGGTCGGGATGTCGTTCCGCGCGAGCATTTGCAGGATGCCGTGCGGGGTGCAGGGGAGGAACCGCGGCCGGCCTTGCACCAGCCGGCCCACGTTCTCGGGGTGAAAGGCATCTACGTCCTTCATCGGATCGACGGCCTCGAGCACCTGCCGCTCGTCTATCTGCTCGGGCAGCGGCAGTTGCACGAGTACTCCATGCACCGCCGGGTCGCGGTTGAGCCGGTCGATCAGCGCGAGCAGTTCCTCGGTGGAGGTTTCCGCCGAGGGAGTGTGGAGTTGGCTGGTGATGCCGGCCTTTTCGCACGCTTTCTGCTTGTTCCGCACGTAGACCTGGCTACCCGGATCGTCGCCCACGAGCACCGCCGCCAGACAGGGCGTGACACCGGTCTTTGCGGTGAAATCCGCGGTTTCCAGGGCGATTTCCGCGCGGATTTGCGCCGAGAGCATTTTGCCGTCAATTATCGAAGCAGTCACAAAAGAAACTCCAAGTAGGTTGTGCGACGATTGTTTATTGACTCTGGAAAATTATGCTGCAATAGCCGGGGGCTAACAGCCCCCGGAATGTGCCCGAATTGCGGAAGTTTCCCACCGGGTGCTGTTAGCCCCCGGCCATTGTTCACGAGATTAATGACACAATGTAGCAAACCGATGGTTTTCCCGGCAGGGGGAGGACTTATTCAGAACACACTCATCGTCGCCCGTTGCATTGCACTTTTCCTAGGCGTGGCGGTATAATTCGTATCTGTTGCGGGTAGCCCCACCACGATTTTTCCCGCTGTTGGTGGGGCTGCGCTACGCTTGACACATCCTACACGGCGGCGTTTCCTCATCTCATCGAACAGGGGGGAGCTATGGCCAAGCAGAAGTTTTGCTGCAAGGGAGTCATGCGGGAAACCGGGCAACGGGTCTCCGCCGTGGTTTCCGCCGACAACAAGGAAACGGCGATGAAAATCGCCAACGACCACGGCGTTTACGTCGAAAGCCTGGAGATCGTCCGGGACTCCGCGCCGGTCGACGACGACGAAGAAGATGCGATGGACCGCATCGACGAGATCATTAAGGCCGACGACGACGATCTGGACGATGAGCTGGATGACTTCGCCGACGAAGCAACTTCACCCGGTTCGCCTTCCACGAAGTCCTGCCCCTATTGCGGGGAACAGGTTCTCGCCGTGGCCATCAAGTGCAAGCACTGCGGCACCTACCTGGGCAAAAAGGCCGGAATGACCGACGGCAGCGTCCCATCGCAATCGGCGTCGCCGGCGGTGTGGGCGATCGGCGGCGGCGCGGCGGCCGTCGTCCTGGTCGTCTTGCTCGTCTTGAGCCTCGTTTTCTTTCTGAGGGGAAGGGACATCGCTCCGGAGTCGCCGATCGCGCCGGTCGCGTCTACTCCTTCGCCGTCCCCGCCGCCGACGACGCCGGCGAAAACGGAGGAGTCGAAACCGTCGGCGGACGAGATCGCTTACGCGACGAAACTGGCGGCCTTCCTGGACGGCGTCGATGAAACGGCGAAAATGCTCGAAAAGGTCCCAAAGCCGGACGAATACCTCAAGCAGTCCGAAGCGCTCAAGAAGCGTTTCGAGGCGATTCCGCCGCCGCCGGGCGCGTCGTGGGCCAAGCAGACCGACGCTTCGAGCAGGAAGATTCTTGAATTGGCGAACATGCTGAACTACAGCTTGACGACGCTGGAAATGGCAATGGAGGCGTTGGGCCAATCGCCGGGCGACAGCCCCGAGGGACGCGAAGCCTGTCGTCAAGCGGCCGAACAAGTGCGTCAACTAGTCTCAACCATCCGCAACTTGATTCCACCCGAGTGCTTGGCGAAACCGCAGTGAGGCCATCGCGAGTGGTTTGATCAGATAAAAAGCGAATCGTTTAGCGAGGCCGCTCAGTTCTGCAACGCTTCGACGATGTGGATTCGTCGGCCGCCGCGGTCGAAGTGGACGTAGCCGTCGATCAGGGCGTAGAGGGTGTAGTCGGTGCCTTGTCCGACGCCCTTGCCGGGATGAAATTTCGTGCCGACCTGGCGGACGAGGATGTTGCCCGCCCTAACCTGCTGGCCGCCGAACCGCTTTACACCGCGGCGTTGGGCATTAGAATCGCGTCCGTTTCGGCTGGAGCCTTGTCCTTTTTTATGTGCCATGTCTTCACCACGAATCAGCCGGGATGCAAGTGATCCCGAAAAAAGGAAACATTATTTAGCCCCGGGTGAATACACCCGGGGCACGGTCTGGTGCGCCCAACCACCGTTGCCCGCCGTGTATTCACGGCGAGCTAAATGGAAATATTCCCGGACACCCTCAATCCGTACAAAATCCCTTACATCAATGGGTTATCGGGGCAAAAGCCCACGAATCTCTCTTTTTAGCGGTAAACCCACCGATAGTCAACCCCGCCGGGAATCCCGTAGCGGATTTCTTCCTCGTGCTCGAAGAACTGGTCCGAGGGGCGCCAGAAGTTGAGTTTTAGGATTTTTCGGTAGAGTTTTCGGCCGGCGCCGATCTTGTCGCCCTGCTTGTACTCGCCGGGGGTGTCTTTCCACCGGTATGCGTTCGTCAGGCCGAAGACATAGATCGAGAAGCGGACGATCCGCGGGTCGATGTCCTCCCAGGTGGCGATGCCCCAAAGGGTCTCGCCCACGGCGATTTCCCGACTCATCTCGACCGAGTTGTGGAACTTCCGTTTGGGATCCTCGCGTTGGCTGATCGGCCCCATCGCCACGGGTATCACGCGGTCGGGATAGACCTTCGTGAAGCCCGTGTCGTCCTTCATGAATTGGTGCCCTTCGAGCAGAAACTCGGGAATGAAGCGGACCGGGCGTTCCTCGGTCCGCACTTCATAGAGCAGTTCCTCTTTGTGGGTATCGTAGGGCAATTCAAGTTCTTTTACCGGGTGCATGACCTTTCCGGTGTTGGTAACAGAATAAACCATGTACCAAATGAGTTTTCGCTGCATGAATCCGCTCGGCTGCGGGATGTCGATCCAAATCATCCGCATCGGCTTGAACTTGAATTCGAGCGTCCAAACGTCGTGGCGGAAGGGGACGTCCTTTGCGAAGTCGAGTTTCGGATCGACGGCCAGCAGTTCGATAACGTCGTGCCGGCTGGTCGATTCCGCCTGCTTTTGCCTCGGTTCGACCGACTTCATCACGCCCGGGGCAAGTTTGCGGTAGGGAGAATTGGTGGTCGGCGGTTCCGGGGTGGATTTATCTTCGCCGGCCTGGTCCGCCGGTTCCTTCGCCGGGGGGACTCCCTGGGCATAAACGGCTGAACCGACGAAAACCAACATTAATACGGCCGAACAGACCCGAACGTACATCTGACAACTCATCGCGGGTGCTCTTTCTTCTTCGGAAAACGGCTCCGGCGTTGCCCGCACAGGGTTTGCGCAGACTCCATATCTTGTTAATCTAGTATAGTTGCCGCAACTGTCAGGCGTCAAGCAGCCGTACCCCCCCAATATGGTTGCGGGTCGGCAAGATTCAAGACAATGCTTGATATTTGTGTGCGTAGCAACTATCATCGAGTGTTGTCGTGGGGATATGGGGATAGATAGACGTCGGGCCACGGCTCGCGTACGAGTAGGGATTTTTCCGAGGCGGCTCCGGTCGCCGATCATGACTCTCACGATTCAGGCAGGAGTGCATTCTCATGGTTCGAAGCATCGTCTTTATTTTGCTGGCCGGAGGATTGGTGTCGCTTTGCGCCGCTACGGCATCGGCCGGGGAAGCCGTCTTGGGACAGGAATACGGAAGCGGCGTTCATGCGTTTTTCACGGGTGATAATATCGCCGCGCACGAGCGGTTGACGGCCGCGATCAAAGGCGGCTCGAAAGACCCGCGGGCCTTCTATTTCCGCGGTCTCGTCTACCTGAAACTCGGCCGCGGTCCCGAGGCGGCGATGGATTTCCGCCATGGCGCGGAACTGGAGAGCAAGGACCTCAATCGGTTCTACAACGTGGGGAAGGCGCTGGAGCGAGTGCAAGGGGAGGCGCGGATCGAACTAGAGCGATACCGGGTCGAGGCCCGCATGGCCGCGCTGGAGGAAGTCGAAAGAATCCGCAAGGCCCGCTATGAAGCCATCCGGCGAGAAGAGGCGCGGGTGTTGCGCGAGCAGGCCCTGGCCGCGCCCGAGGAGCCGATCAAACCGGCGCCGGCTACGCCGGCCGAGGCAGATAATCCGTTTGCCGTGCCGGAAGAGGAGAACCCGTTCGCCGTGCCGGAGAAGAAACCGGCGGCCCAACCCGATAAGAAACCGGCCGAAGAACCTTCGGGCGAGGATAATCCGTTTGCCGACGAGGCGGAAAAGAAGCCCGCCGACGGCGAAGGCAAAAAGGACGACAAGCCCGCCGAGAAGAAGCCCGCTGACGGCGAAGGCAAAAAGGACGACAAGCCCGCCGAGGAAAAGCCGGCCGAGAAGAAACCCGCCGACGAAAAGAAGGACCAGCCCGACGATCCCTTCGCCTTTGCCCCGTGACAACCAAGTTGCACGCTCTGATCGGCGCGGAGTGCAAGCTGGAGAGCACCAGCGCCACGCTGCGCGAGTACGTCGAGGAGCTGGCCCCGGCGGCGGTCGGCGCGTGTCACGTCACCTGTTCGGACGAATCGGAGCGGGAGTGTGCCGAGGCGTTTCGCCGCTGGTTTGCCGGGCGGCTGTTGCCTGAGTTGAAACCCGCCGATCGGGCCGTGTTCCGCACCGTCAATCTCGGTGCCCGTTACGAATGGGGCGCCGTCCGGGTGGCCGAGGAACACTACGCCGTCCCCAATATCTCGGCCCACGGTTTCAATCTGATGCTGGTCAAAATCAATTCGCACGTGGCGGTCCGCGACTTGCCCGAGGGCGCCGAGTACGGCTGGCTCGATCGTTACGGCTGCCGGTCGGCCTGCTGCGGCGCGTTGACCTCGCTGATGGAAGGTTCGCAACTGCCGGCGGCGCGGGAACTGGAGGGCTTGTTCGCGCTCGACGGGCGCGATCGCGTGGGCACTCTCATCGACGGGGGCCGCGTGCCGATCGAGCGGCGCGCGTTGTTGGCGGCGGCGGTCAATGCCCGGCTCCAGGCCCGCCGCGCGGCGGCCGACGTCGAGGAGCATCGCCCCCGCTCGCCCGCCGTCTTTCTGGTCGTCCCTTGCGTGACGATCAACCGGCCCGGCCCCGACACGGAACTGGTCGTCGGCCGGTACGAGATCGACTGGACCGGGGACGCTCCCATTTCACGGTATCACGGGCTGGGCGACGATCCGGCCGCCTATCGAGTCACTCATCAGAGGCGCCGCGTCCTGATTGAGGACGATCAATGGTCTTAGCCCGCGATAGGGTGTGGCGGGCTTACTTTGCCCGCCGTCTCTCCAATAATCAAGCCATACTCACGGCGCGGGCGTGGGCGATCTCGCGGTGGCCGACCGGCCGCACTTGTTTCGCAAACAAAGATACTACCGCCAACGTCTCCCCGTCGAGTGTCATGAACTCGACCTCATAGCCTTTATCCTTGTGTACCAATACGACGGTGCCGAGATCGCCTCGGCTGAGTCCGTGTTCGGGCAAGTCCACGGCGAGAACAATCGTATCAAGCTCCTTGAGCATTATCGCTCTCCTCTTATAGGGTACGACGTGACGAACCTCGGATTTTGCTCTCCCTCCGCCACAAACCATACCGTCCGAATGCAGGGAAACCTTCCATCGGGCGTTTCCATTATACCTTCCACCACGTACCGTGTCCCGAAATTCGTGGATTCTACCTTCACTACAGGATGATCCTCCGTGTGCTGCTTCAGCGAGTCGGCTAACTTCTCCCAGTTCTCCATGGAGAAACCGAACTCGGCAAAAAAGGCCGCTTTATGCCGGCCCTGGGAATGGGTCGCCGAGAGAAGATAGTCAACTATCTTTTCTCGCGGTGTTAGTGCAAGTTCGTGATGGGGAAGTCTCACGGCGATCCCCATGTTGTCTGAAGGTGCTTCTCCACGAACGCCCGATAATCCTCCGGCGTGTCGATGCCGAAGGTCGGTTCGTCGATCACGCCGACCAGGATCGAATAGCCCGCCTGGAGAACGCGGAGTTGTTCGAGCTTTTCGGTCTGCTCCAATGACGAGGGAGGCATGGCGGCCAGTTTCAGCAAGAACTCGCGGCGATAGGCGTACAGACCGACGTGCTGGTGGAAGGTCGGAGGGTTGGACGACAATAGGGCGTCGTCCCACTGTCGAGGATGCGGGATCACGCTGCGGCTGAAATATAGCGCCCGGCCGGCGGCGTCGAAAACGACTTTCACGCACGCCGGATCCTCGAGTTGCCGGCGGCTGCGGATCGGCGTGGCCAACGTGCTCATCGCGGCCTCTGGATTTTCCTCCAGCAGTTCGATGACCAGGTCGATCGACGATCCGGCGACCTCAGGCTCGTCTCCTTGCAGGTTGACAATTATGTCGGCGTCGGTCATCCGCCGGGCAACCTCGGCCACCCGGTCGGTGCCGCTGGGCGCCGCCGGGTCGGTCAGTTCCGCCTGACCGCCGAACGAACGGACCTCGTCGAAGATTTCGGCGCAGTCGGCGGCCACGCAAACGCCCGACGCCCGGACGGAGCGCTGTGCGGCCTCGTAGGCGTGTTGAATCAGCGTCTTGCCCGTCTCGCGCAGCAACAGCTTACGCGGCAACCTGGTCGAGGCCAGCCGGGCGGGAATGACGATCCGGCTGGTCGAGCGTTTCGGCGGTTTCGCAGCAGCTTGTGACATCGACATACACCTTGTTCCCACGCGGAGCATGGGAACGAGAGCAATCCAGCGTATGTCGGCCCAGAGTAGTCGATTTTTCCGCCGGTGGGTAGACTATCCAAAACTGGGTAATACAATGTATTAAGACCACGGGAGGTTGGCACACGATGACAAATCGACGAAACAAGCGGGAAATCGTCACGTTCAAGGCGGACGAACCCCTGCTAAAGGCGATGAGCGGTATCCCCAACAGGTCGGAGTTCATCCGCGCCGCAATCCTTTCGGCGTTGGACAGCGTCTGCCCGTTGTGCAAAGGGAACGGCATCCTGACGCCCGACCAGCGGAACCACTGGCTCGAGTTCGCCCAGCATCACGCGTTGACGGAATGCGACGATTGCCATGCCGTGCATCTGGTATGCGACTCCGGCGCGGACGAAAAAGGACGTAACCGATGGGTATGATCGAACGGGCGTTTTGCAGTTGTTGCGTCGTGGCCGTGTCGTTGTCGGCCGGTTGCGGGCAGACCTCGGCCGACCGATCGGACGACGGCCGGTTGCCGGTGTTCGCGGGAATTCCGCCGCTGGCGTATTTGGTCGAGCAGATCGGCGGCCCGCACGTCG
>JAHIKV010000144.1 GCA_018897395.1 Planctomycetota bacterium
ATGCCGGAAGGTCGCAAAATGGTCCTTCACGGCATCTGAATACCGAATTCCACATCATTCATTTGCCCTGCAAATGCCTGGAAAACGCACCCCAAGCTGCTTTTTGGCCCAATATCTACCCACAAATTCTGTTGACGAGCCGACAAAAAAGAGCGAAGTTGAAAGAGCTCGTCTTGAAGAATATCGAGGTTTTTGAGTTCCAGCAGGCGCTGGGATCGGGAACATGATACTGAAATCAGACAAAATTGCGGACCTGCTCCAAGAAGGCCAGGCTCCGGAGGTGGATGATCCTCTGATCGTAAGTCCCACTCTCGATTTGGACGATCTCCGAGAAAGTGGGTCGGCTTCCATTGATCTTCGCCTTGGAACCTGGTTCGTGACTTTGCGCCAAGCGCGCATGCCATATCTTAGCATAGATGGTGCGGCACAGGTGACAGATAAGCCGAGCAAGATACTCGGTGGCAAGACGATAGAATCCGATGCCCAACTCACAAAAACCCATTATATTCCATTCGGCAGGGAATATTATCTTCACAAAAGTTCGTTTGTTCTTTGCGCCACTTTGGAGTGGATCCGGCTGCCAAAGAACGTTGCTGGATACGTCATCGGGCGATCAAGTTGGGGCAGGCGCGGGCTGATAATAGCAACTGCTGCTGGGGTGCATCCCGGCTTCACGGGTTGTCTAACACTAGAGTTGACCAACGTGGGGGAAATTCCCTGGTGTCCTACAACCATTGCACACTACGATATGTTGTGTTCGCGGACGCTGCCACATACAAGATGTTGTGGTGAAATCAGCCGGTGCAATGACCATAGGACACCAGGGGAAATTCCGATCGTGATCAAACCAGGGACGAAAATATGCCAATTGTTCCTTCATGCAGTGGAATCGTCAGGGCTTGGTTACGTAGATCAGAGCGCGTTCAACGGCACACGGAAACCAACACTTGGAAAAACGAGCACTGACGCAATCGCCGGGAAACTGGCCGCGGCCTACCAGCCAGCTACAAAAGGTGAGGGAAAGGAGTAATTTCCGGGAAAGCCCGCTCCTTGTTGACCAAGAACTTCCGCCGTGCGGCGGGAAGGGTACAATATGAAGCCGAAAAAGTCAAGCGGTGCTACCCGCGCCAAGACGTCGGACAAGCCCCGCTGCGGGCTGTGCGGGAAGACGAAGAACCTGACCCGCACCGAATGTTGCGGCAATTGGATCTGCGACGACGAAAGCAACTACATGCTGTTCTCCTACGCGCGGAACAGTTGCCACCGCAATCACGATCGTTATACGCTTTGCGCAAGTCACTATCACGAGGGGCACGAGGGCAAATGGCAGGATTGCCCCAAGTGCCGCAAGGCGTTCGAGACGGAGATGTACGTCTGGTACGCCACGAACGAGTACAATTTCGAAAAGCTGGAAAACCCACCGAGCTACGAGCCGACGCATTGCGGCGCGTGCGGTCGGGTGATCCGGCTGGCCTACGACGGCTATTCTTACGGCGCCAAAGGCTACCGCTGCCAAGCGTGCTCTGCGAAAGAATTCCACGGCGGCGAATCCCCGGCCAAGAAACAGCGCAAAAAGTAAGCCGCACGCCGAACGCTCAACCCCGCACTGCCGGGCCGATGTAAATTATCGATTCGTTCTGCAAGCGGAAGAACGAGCCGGGCGTTTGCTCCAGTAATTGGCCGAGCAGACCGACGGTGCGCGGGATGATGAACAAAGCCTTGCCCGTCTCGGGTGCTAGCTTCAGGTCGCAGAGCAGCGCGCCGATCACTCCGTCGACGTTGAAGCACAGCGCCGAGGATTTCTTCTTCCGTAAGACGGTTTCGATCTCGCGGGCGAGAGTGCAATAGTCGCCCGCCAGCCCTAGCTCGTCAACGATGGTCAGGAGGGTGGTTGCCCGGGGGTCGCGGCCGTAGAGTCCGTAGTAGCGGTGTCCGTAGCCGGGTATCCGTCCCTTCGGGTCGCCGAACGCGCCGGTGATCTTGTTGACGACGTAGCCGGCCAGTTCTTTCAGGTCGGCGATCCGCACTCCGTCGGCCTCGAACACGCCGCCGTCGGCCTCGGCCTGCCGCATTTTGGCGAGGAAATCGATGAGGATTCGGGCGGTGCCCTCGCCGGCGCCGGCGTGCGCTTCTCCCATGGCGGAGATGCCGGCGGCTAGGGCGGTTTTCAGCGAGTTGCCGCCGGAATATGACGTTACCGCCGCCAGCGACGAGGGGGTGGCCGGGGTGTGGTCGACGCAGGAGACGAACACCGCCCTGAGCAGATTGGCCTCCGCCGCGGTCGGTTTTCTGTCGGCCAGCGCGGCGAAGATCGATTCCTCGATGCTTTGCTCGTTGCACCACCTGGTTTCGTGGCCGAGGATTGCGGCCACCAGGTCGACGACTTGGGGGATCAACGCCAGGGCCTCGGTTTCGGCGGGGGTGTATCTTTCGTGCAGGCTTGCCGGGAGCGGTTTTTGGCTGGACGCGGCGCCGGCCAGCAACCCCGCGCTGATGGCGGCGTTCATCGGCGAGCCGCCTTGGAAGGAAGCCACGGCGGCCTGCCGCGCGGCTTCGTCGGTGGGATTGGTCGTGACGCAGAGGACGAGGTCCTCGGCCAACTGTTTGGCCTTTTCGTCGCCGTCGTCTTCTTTCGTCAGGGCCTCGAAGATCATCTGCGGCACCGAGGCGGTTTTCATCAACTGGGGCAGGGGGCGCCCGCGGAAATGGGGCATGCCCTCGATGATCTGCGTCAGTTGCGTGCGGATTTGCACCGCCCGGACTTGGCTCTTCAGCCGCTCCAATTTCTGCTTGGAGATGCTGACTAACTCGAAGGCCTCGGAGATCGCCGATTCCAAGTCCTGGCTGCGTCGGGGGAGGGCCTTTTCCACGAGCGCGACCAGATCGGCGGAGGTTTTTGCCACGCTGACCCCCGCCTGCTCGAAGGCCTCGACTTTGCTCTCGTAGGTACCGAAGCGTCCTTCGCCGATGATTGCCCCGGCGTGGCCCATCCGCGAGCCGCGGGGAAAGATGTTTTGGGCGCCGATGCCCGTAATCCGGGCAATGACGGGCTTCGGATAGTTGGACTCTTGGATATATTCGGCGGCCTCTTCCTCGTAGTTGCCGCCAACCTCGCCGTTGAGGATCACCAGCCTGGTCCGCTCGTCGTCGCGGATCAGTTCCAGGAGGTACTTGAAGTTTGTGCCGGATATCCGGTCGCCGCCGATGCCGACGACGATGCTCGTGCCGTGCCCCAGGGTGTTGAAGATTTCGGTGGCGATCGACAGGCACATGCCGCCGCTTTTCGAGAAAATGGCGATATTTCCGGGATAGAATACGCCCGGATCGTTGCCGCCGATGGCGCCGATCTTTACCCTCGCGATGGGGTTGATTATTCCGACCGAGGCCGGGCCGACCACACGGACGCCGTGTTCCTTGGCCGCTTGGACGATGGCGGCCGAGTCCAATCGCGGCAGGCCCTCGGTGAGAATGTTCACCAGTCGGATTTTACCCGATTCGATTGTCGCCAGCGCGGCCTCCTTCGTCCCCTCGCGGGGAACAGAGATCAGGCTGGTGTTGATGTTCGGATGTGCCCGCAGCGCCTCTTCGACGGAATTGTACACGGGCACTCCGTAAACGTCCTGGCCCCCCTTGCCGGGCGTGACCCCGGCCACCACGTGCGTTCCGTAGTCGAGCATCTCCATCGATACCCGACGCCCCTGTTTGCCGGTAATGCCTTGAATGAGGACTCGCGTCTGATGGTCAATCAGGCTGCTCATGAATTATTCCTGTGTTTGCGCCGGTTGGCTTTGCTCTTGGTGTTTTTTTGCTTGGTGAATGACCATTTGGGCGGAATTGGCCACCGAGGTGGCCATGCCGCGAAGGAAGAGGCGGTATCCCTCTTGGTTCTGAATCTTGTTCAACTGGGCGAAGGCTTCCTCGTCGCGGGGGCCGGCGCGGCGGATCAGAATGGGGATCGTCTTGTCGAAGTTGGGCGTTTCGCGGATGCCGCCCATGATGCCGCCGATCAGCGTATCATAAATATCGGTGAAGTTTGCCCGGCCGCCGATCACCCAGATGGCGTTGATCGGGCCGGGATGCATCAGAGCGATCTTGGTAAGTTCTTGCACTTTCTCGGCCGTGGGGTTGCCGCTGTACTCGGTGAAGACGGCCGGCTTGCCGCCGAGGATGCAGAGGTCGTCCAGCGCCTCGACGCTGGTCCCGCCGCCGGAGGCCAGCACGATGATGTCTCCGTCCAGTTCGTAGAACATTCGGCCCGCGGCGCCGCGGGTGTCGCTGCGGTCGTTGTTCAACGCAAGCTGCTCGAGCCGGGTTGGAGTCCGCCCCGAGCTGAGCCGTTCGGGCAGGTTCAACCCCGACTGCCGGAACATGGCGTCCTCGTCGATCTCCACCTTTGCGTCGGCGGCGATCCACTCGCCAGAGTGGGTTCGGATCAGTGGGTTGATCTCGGCCAGCGTGGAATCGCAATCGACGAACAGGCCATAGAGCTTCAACAGCAGGTCGGTCGGCGACGGGCCGCCGTGGGCGTCGAGGCCCGCACGGTGGGCCAGATCGGCCGCCTGCTGGGGCTGTAATCCGCGGCGAATGTCGACCGGCTCAGTCCACACCCCCTCCTGCGACTTCTGGGCCGCCTTTTCCACGTCCATGCCGCCTTGGGTGGAGACGATCACCACGGGCGACGCGCCCACGTAGGTCACCGCGACGTATACCTCCTGGGCAATGTCGAGCTTCTTCTCGACCAGCGCCTTCTGGATGGTCTCGCCGAACAGTTTTCGGCCCAACAGGGCACCGAGGGTGTCGGCCAATTGTTCCTCGGTATCGCAGGCGACGACCGCGTTTTCCTTGCCTCGCCGCCCCCACAGCACTTGCGCCTTGGCCATCACGCTGCCGTACCGACCCGTCAGCCCGCCGGCCTCTTCCGCCGAGGCGACCACCTTGCCGGGTGGGATCGGGATTCCGGCGCGCTCGAATAGGTTTTTCCCCTCGTATTCATACAGTTTCATGGATCATCTCGCGTGGTTCGTCTGGTAGCGATTGGCGATCGGTGGACAAAAACTCGCGATTGTAGGAAGCGACTTCAGTCGCCGATTTTGAGGGTTTTCGGTGCGCAATCGGGTCTGGAGACGCCTCCAGCAGATTTTTCGACGGCCGCCGGCCGGTCGGCTACGCCTATAAAATTAGTGATATTGGCCGCGATATGCCCTGTCAAGGGGGAAAACACAAAGAACGCGCGAACCGCGAAAAAAGGGCTTTTTTCGCGGTTTTTCAGCATTTTGCGATTAGCCCGCATTTGATGGACCACGAGCTTTCGTTCGGGCGGCGGTCCTTGCCGGCAAACCGATCTCCAACGCCCCGGCGGCATATATCGGATGGGCGACTTTTCACGGCCCATGTGACCTTGCATAAGCCGTCAGCGCCAACAGGTTTGCTTCCGGCGTGTCGCGGGTTACTTCGCAGCCGGCGCCGACGATGTACCGCCCGCCCGCCTGACGATGGCACTCGGCAATCGCGGCGGCGACCGACTCGGGAGTGCCGCCGCGGAGCGTTTTCACCGGGTCGATGTTGCCGGCCAGGACTTGCTCCGGTCCCATCTCGCGGCGCGCCTCGTCCAGCGGGACCATCCAGTCGATGTCCACCATCTCGCAGCGGAGGCTGCCGACGCCCGAGAGGATGCGGCCGATGTTTCCGCAGACGTGCAGCCGCACCCGCGCCCCCATCGCGTGCAGGGCATCGACCATCTTACGCTCGTAGGGCAGGACGAACTCCTCGTAGATTCGCGGACCGACCAGCGATGCGGCGGCGTCGCCCACGCCGATCAGCTCTGCGCCGGCGTCGAGCTGCGCCCGGGCGAACTCCAATTCCATGCCCAGGACGAAGTCGAACAGGTCGCGGACGAAGGCCGGGTCGTCGTAGAAGTCGGTCATCAGTCGGTTGATGCCGCGCAGGTCGGCGGCCTCGGCGCAAGGCCCCTCGATCCAGCCCTCGACCAGTTTTTCGTCGCTCACCCGTTGGCGCAACAGTTCGGCGGCCCGGACGCGGTCGTGCATTCTGCCGCCGCCGAGCGGATCGGGGACCTCGAGCCGGGCCAGCACGCTTTTGTCGGCCAGCAGCGCATGGGTTTCGTCCACCGCCGGCGGCTGGTCGTCGAAGAATTGGATTTTCGCCCCGCAGTCGGCGGCCTCGCGCGTGGGGTCCGAGATGCACGAGACGTAGTCGAAGTCGAACTTCTCGGCGGTGCGGATTTGCCCCTCGGCCAACACCCGATAATCCGCCGCGTACTTGCCGTACGGTTCGCCGAGCTGGTCGGCGGCGAACATCATCGTGATCGGCATCAGCGGCAGGGAATCGACGGGCGAACCATCGAACATCGCCAGAATTCGCTCGCGGCCGGTCATGGTTCTTCGATATTAAGTGCCAAGCGGAACGTCTTTCGCAACCTCTTTGCCATGACGACGGCCATTTTTGCTTTGTCACGATCGGCGGAAAGTCCGGGATATCGAAACGCAACGGCATACTCCGTCAACGCTTCCAAATCCAGACGAAAGGCTTCCCAGAGCGGATACATCTGAATACATGCGTCCAGCAAAACGCAAAGATCATGCGTCTTGCCGAAAGGAATAGTCGCCGATTGGAGAATGCCCTTGAAATACTTTTCAACGCACTGCTGAGAGTGAAAGCAGGCCGCATCGTAGTTGGGGTTCTTGCGCGCCCGAATCTCTCGCAAAGCGGTTGCGAAGTCGCCTTCAGCTTTCTCGATCCACTCAGCCACCAGCGGATTCATACAGAGTGGCTCCTTCGGTCATAATCGTTGACAAAAAGTTGTCGCTCAGCGACAGTCGCCAGGACACGTCCTCGGGGGTCTTAACAATCAAATCAAGCGGAAAGGAATGACGAACGCGCCGGCGGATTTCCACCGCCTGGTCGAGAAACGACTTCTTGGTCGACATGACGATCAGCAGGTCCACATCGCTGTCGGGCGTGGCGTCTCCTCGGGCGTGAGAGCCGAAGAGGATCACCCGCCGGGGAGCGAATTGCTCGACCACACGATCGACGAAGGTCTGGATTTCCGCTTGGCCGGCCATAATGATGAGTATACCCTGCCGCGGACGCGGCGAGCAAGCCCGGCCGTCGGACGGCGCTCGTTTCGTATTTCCTTCGCTTTTCCGCTCGCTGCTTATCCGTCGCGCGCCAACTTGACAATCCGCTCGTCAAAGCTCGTCGCCACGCGTCCGCCGGGCGGAACCACCAAAAAACGCTCGTCGTCCCAGGGACCATCGACCAGCCGCTGGATCAAGGTCATGTCGCCGGAGAGTTTTCCGAAGGTCCAGCCCCGCTCGGCCGCCTCGCGTCGGGCGTGTTGCTCGAAACGGTCGTCCGGCTCGACGCCCATCTCGATGAACGTCAGACCGCTGTAGTTCCGCGTGATGTCGCCGAGTTGCTCGTGGAGGAACCGGGCGTTGTCCTCGCCGTACTTGGCGGCCAACTCCTCGTAGGTCTGCGTCATGCCCGACAGATGCTGGATCGAATCCCGGCCGAACTGTGTAAGCCCCTCGCCGCGTTCGATCCAACCGCTGGTCTTGAAGTAGACTCCGGGATGTTTTTGGAAGTAGTCGAGATACCGCTCCTTGTCGCCGAGAAAGAGGGTGATGCAGTCGTGGGCGCGGGGAAGGACCAGCGGGATGCCCCGAGCGGCGAGTCCCGCCACTCCGTTGCTGCACAGCGCGTAGCCGAGCAGCACCGCCTCGTACTTCGACTCATCGACGGCGGCCAGCGTCTCGGCCAGCCGCGCCGACATCCGCTCCTGGCCGACGTCGTGCAGTCCCTTGGGCAGGAATTCGAGGTCGATCTGGTTGACCGACCGCGCCACGGCGGCGCACAGTTCGCGGTAAAAGATTTCGCAGGCGATCAGTTTCAGTCGCAAGATCGAGTCTCGTCGGGTTGACGACCTGTTTTCAGTTCTCAGTTTTCAATCGTCAGCGGCTGTCCAATAATAACTCCCCTCTCCCGCTTGCGGGAGAGGGACAGGGGGTGAGGGGGCGCTGCGTTGAAAACACGTAGTCGTAGTCGTAGGTTATGCTTTAGCATAACGAAATGCATTGAGGGTCAAGACGTTATGCTAAAGCATAACCTACGAGTCTGCCCGGAAAAAGGGTCAATAGAGAAGCTCGCGGCAATCGTATTTCGGCAATTTGTTTTGACGCCCGTTGACGGGCGTTTCCGGCGCAGCCGGTCTCAGGCCCGGCGTTTAGAGACAGTCCGGCTTTTTTGGTGTTTTGGGTAATGTGCGTAACGGCTTTGATGGCGAATCTCGGGTGTTCCTGGTGTCCTATGGTCATTGCACCGGCTGATTTCACCACAACATCTTGTATGTGGCAGCGTCCGCGAACACAGCATATCGTAGTGTGCAATGGTTGTAGGACACCAGGCAATTCCCGGATAATCCGGATAACCAGATTCATTACGGCTACTTCAGCTTGATGACCGGGCCGTCGGGTTCCGGCTCCGACTTGTCCGGCGAGGTGCCGCAATCGACAAGCATGTATCCGGCCCAGAAGAACGGATGGACCGCCTTGGGCGTTTCGTTGGTGCCCGAGCGCTTGACGCGCGGCTCCGACGCGAGATTCAGCCGCGAG
>JAHIKV010000145.1 GCA_018897395.1 Planctomycetota bacterium
GACGGGCAAATCGCGCAGGCGCCTTAGCGCAAGTTGGCGATCGACAAGGCAAGGCGTCGCGTCAAAATAAGTTGATCACATTTGTAGGACGGATTTCCTAATCCGTCCCCGAAAACTGGACGGATTAGGAAATCCGTCCTACGGTAAGTTGTACAGCTTATTTTGACGCGCGCCCTAAGTTAATTGCGATCAAGCATCGGACATTATAGACGGAGCGTCGCCGTGGGCGAATAACGCTCGTTCGATCGGCGGCGACATGCCGACCCGCTGCTTAGCCTCTTGGGCCTTGAGGTCGAACTGATACCGCCCAAGCTCCATCCACAGACAGTAAGCCGCCGTCAGCAGGGCCGCCAGGGTGCAGCCCAAGAAGACCGTGAACACCGTGTTCGACCTGCGCCCTCTCCAAAGACCGTATGGAATGAAGCCGACGCCGATCAGGAAAATCGTGGTGGAGAAAAAAATGATCTTGAACCAAAACAACGCCAGCAGGACCACGGGAACGCCGATCACTCCGGCCAACTCCCAATAGAGCGGCAGCTTGCCGGGTTTTTTTTCGGCCTCCTCTTCCTCGCCTTCCTCGGTTTCCTCGGCCTTAACCTCCGCTTCCTCGGCCTCCACGGCTTCGGCGTCGGTCGCCTCGACGGGCTGGAGTTGCTCGTCCGCTCCGTCGGCCGGCGCGGCCTCGTCCTCCAAGACGGGTTCCTCCGCGGCGGCCTCTTCGCCGGGCGTCTTCAGTTCATCAATGTTGAGGTTCTCGTCTTCGATGTTGGCCACGATTGACTCTCCAGGTTATGCAAACAAAACAAACTGTTCCTTTTCTCCAAACATACTCAATTATAGTTGGCGAATTGCCGTTTCGCCACCCGTAAAACCACTCCCCGGCGGGGTTTGCTCACCAATTCAACTCCACGGCCTCGTCCCAGTGTTCGTGGAGCTTTTCGAGCGCCGCTCGTAGCTCCTCGATTTGGGCCTTGATTTGGCGGACTTTTTGCCCGGCGCGGAGCACGTTGGGATCGATCAGTTCGTGCTGGAGCCGATCGAGGCACGTCTCGCGCTCGGCGATTTCGGACTCCAGATCGGCCACCTTGCGGTACGGGAACCGGCGCTTTCGGGCCGTGCCGTGGGACAGGTCGGCAACCGGTCCTACATTCTTGGCGGCGGTGTTGTGGGACAGGTCGGCGGCCTGTCCCACAGCCGTCGTCATCTCGCTCTCCGCTCGGCTCAGTAGCATCTGGTAGGTGTCGTAGTTGCCCTCGACGACGTGGACCCGGTCCGGTTCGATCGCCAGCAGGTGGTCGGCCACGCGGTTGACTAAGTATCGGTCGTGGCTGACCAGCAAGACGGTCCCGTCGAAGCGGGTAATCGCTTTTTCCAGCGCTTCGCTCGCCCAAAGGTCGAGGTGATTTGTCGGTTCGTCGAGGACCAGCAAGTTTGCCTCGGCGGCGGCCAGCCGGGCCAAGGCGGCGCGGCACCGCTCGCCGCCGCTGAGGCTGCCCACCTTTTGCAGGGCCTTGTCGCCGACCAGCCCGAAGCGGGCCAGCAGGTTGCGCCGCTGTTGCTGATTCAGCCGTTTATGTTTCGCGCCGATGGCGTCCAGCGCCGGCAGGTCGTCGTCCAGCGCGGCCAACTGCTGATCGAAGTAGCCGGGCATAACGCCGTGTCCCAGACTGATTCGTCCCTCGTCGGGCGGCAAAAGCCCCAGAAGGCACCGCAGCAGCGTCGTCTTCCCGCAGCCGTTCGGTCCCAGCACGGCCCAGCGCTGGCCGCGCATGACGTCGAGGCTGAGGTGATCGAACAGCGGGCGGTCAAAACCCTTCGCCACGCCCTCGGCGCGGATCACGATGTCCCCGCTGCGGGCCGGCGGCGGAAAACTCATCGCCGGAGCGGATATCTCGCGCGGCGAAGCGACCCGCTCGATCCGCTCGAGCTTCTTCCGCCGGTCCTCGGCCTGGGAGTGCTTCTGGCCGTAGGCGTTGCGGCGGATGAAATCCTCGGCCTTTTCGATCTCGATCCGCTGCTTTTCGTAAGCGCGGCGCTCGACCAGCAACCGTTGTTCCTTCTGCCGGCAGTAGGCCGAGAAGTTGCCGGCGTAGGAATCGACCGTGCCGTGGAACAGCTCCAGCGTGCGGTTGGTCACCCGATCGAGGAAATACCGGTCGTGGCTGACCAGGATCATCGCCGCCGAGCTTTCCAGCAGAAAACTTTCCAGCCACTCGGTGGTCTCGATGTCCAGGTGGTTGCTCGGCTCGTCGAGGATCATCACATTCGGCTCGGCCAGCAGGAGCTTGGCGAGCATCAGGCGGTTTTGCTCGCCGCCGCTGAGCGAGGCGACCGGCTGGTCGAAAGACTCGCGTCGGAACCGCAGCCCGTCGAGGACCCGCTCGATTCGATGCTCCAGGTTGTAGGCGTCCTGGCGGTGCAGTTCGTGCTGGAGGTGGTCCCAGCGGGCGGAGAGCCGCTTCTGCTCGGCCGGATCGGTCGACTCCGCGATTGCATCGGCCACTTCGACCGCTTCCCGCTGGAGCGAGACCAGGTCGGCCAGCGCGCCGCGGGCCTCTTCGTGCAAGGTGAGTTGCGGACTGAAATCGGGCTGCTGTTCGAGATAGCCGAGATGCGCGGCCGCATGGACGCGACACGTGCCCGAGTCCGGCTCGTCTTTTCCGGCCAGAATACGCAGGAGTGTGGTTTTTCCGCTCCCGTTCGGCCCGACCAGGCCGACGCGGTCGCCGGGGCGCAGCTCGAAGGTCGCGCCGGCCAGAACCGGCTCCGGCCCGAAACGCTTTTTTACGTCGGCAACGTCGAGGAGGATCATCTGGGGTGCGGGTGGCAAAACATCCCCTCTCCCTTTGGGAGAGGGCTAGGGTGAGGGTGAGGGCTGGTGGCGAGAGAACAAGCCCTCACCCCCGGCCCCTCTCCCAAAGGGAGAGGGGAGACTCCATTCTACCACCAATCGCCCCGCGTGGGACCGCCCTCGATCAATTCGCCGCCGGCGCGGTCGCCGAGCTTCCGCAGCACATCCGGATCGATGCTGTTGGTGATCGAATCGGTCCGGCCGTCGCCGAACAGATAGTTGCATACGTCGGGGTGGCAGGAGCCGAATCCGCCCACGAACAGATCGTTCATCTCCGCGTCCGGCTTCGTTGCATCCGGGTCGTCGTCGGCCGGTTTGGCGGCAACCGGCAGCGAGGAGGAGTCGCCGGGGGTTTGGTTCGGGGGCGTGCCGGTGTTGCGCAGCGTGGCCCGAGTGCCGGACATCCAGCCGAGGTCATGAAGTCCGATAAGCTTTTCGCCCACGAAAATCGTATGCGCGGCGCCGTCGGTCGCGTCGTCGCGGCGGACCTTGCTGTTGAGGAACAGTACGCCGTCGTTGTCCGAGTCGATCGGCGTCTCGACGCCGTTCTGACATCCGGCGTAGTTGCTCGCCGTCCAAGTGCCTGCGCCCGCACGTGACTTGTTGGAGCTGGACCACTGGCCGTCGGACCCCGGCGCCGGCGGCGTGATCCGACATATTCCGCACGAAGGACACACGAACGTCGGGACGTTGATCGCCCGGCCCCGTGCGTTCTTCTCGTTGTATGCGCCGACCGAAAAGTCTATCTGGTCAAAGAGCACCTTCTCGTCGAGATACGGCAGGATTTGCACCAGCCAGCTCATCTTGTAGCCTTGCGGGATATTGCGGACGGGGCCTTCCGCGTCGATCGTGCCCGAGGGGAGCGACTCTTGGGCCGCCTCGTAGTTGGCCAACGCCATGCCGATTTGCGTGAGGTTGTTCAGACAGGCCATTCGTCGGGCGGATTCCCGCGAGGCCATGACCCCCGGCAACGTCAAGGCGAGCATGATACCGATGATCGTAATCACCACCAGCAGTTCCACCAACGTAAAACCGTGTAGGGGCGGAAGGCGGAGGGCTGGCCGCTTCAGCGGCCAGTCGGAGACGTTTAGTCGGCGTGCTTGCACGCCGCGCGGCGGCAAATCAAAAATCGTGTTTCGCATCATATCACTCCGGTTCTTTGGGTGTTTCTGGTTTCTCAACTTCTTTCGGCTGTTCCGCGTCTTCCGGCGAAGTTGTTTCCTTCCGCTCGACGACGATCTCCTTCTTGCATCGGCAACGATGACGCGGATCATCGGGGAAATCGGCCTCGACTCGTACCCGACGCCGGTCCGCATGGTCGGCGACCGGTTCGACGCCGATCCGCACCACCGCGCCGTCGCGGCCGGCAAGCTCCGCGGGCGCGAGGGTCCACGTCTCGCCCGCGTAGTCCGCTGCTTCGTCCAATCGGGCGACGGCTCGTTCCAGCGCGGCTTCGGCCAGCCACTGGGCCTGCACGTTCCAATGCCGCGAGCGGGCCGTTTGGCGCTCCACGGCCGCCGTCCGGGCCAGCGAGACGAAAATCGCCGCCGCCACGATGAAGCAGACCATGACGATTACGATGACCGCCCCGCGGCGAGTTCGCCCCTTGCGGGAGACGACTCCGGGAAAGTAGGGTGGGTCAAGCGAAGCGCGGCCCCACCAACAGCGGGAAAATCCTGGTGGGGCCGCGCTTCGCTTGACCCACCCTACACGGGCATTTCCGCAACGGCAACGCATAAATCGTCCCATTTCACTCGCTCCCCTCTGCTCGGCGCGCGAAGCGATGGTCCCGGCCGAGCACGGCCTCGATGCGCACTTCTCGTCCGCCGGCCATCAAGGCGTCCTTCGGCGTAATCACCAGGCCGACCAGCCGCCCATCGGCCGCCGTTTCGGTCTCGATCCGTGCCGAGCAACCCTTGGGCAGGGCGTAAGTATCCCAACGATCCGGTTGTCCCGACGTCTGTTCATTGCGTGTAATATATCCGCTGCGGGCTTCGTATCTTATATAATGCGAGAAGCCGTCAGCCGCCAACGGGAAATCCCAAGCAGCCTCGTGATCGATTATTTTCTCCGGCACATCCACGGCGGCGTGGACGTCGCGGCGGAACCGATCGGCCAGCAAGTCGAGCGAGTTGCTTCGCTGTAAGTGTTCGCGTCCGCCCCCCTCGGCCCTCATCAAGACGCACAACAAGCAGACCGCGATGC
>JAHIKV010000146.1 GCA_018897395.1 Planctomycetota bacterium
CGTCGTGGGGGTTGGAGAATGCGATCGCGGCAGCGAGGCCGGATTGACCTGCCCCGCGTTGGGCGTGTACTGCGTGCGGATCACTCCGTCGAGCGGTTTCCGCCGCTGCGAGAGGACGTCGGTCAGTTCCTGGGTCGCCCGTTGGAGATCGTTGTTGTCGGTGCCGCAGGCGTATGTGACCGGCCGCTGGGCATTTAGCCCGCCGTGAACACCATTTAGCCCGCCGTGAACACCATTTAGCCCGCCGTGAACACACGGCGGGGAGGTCGGTTGGCCGGCGATGGAAGTGGGCTTATTGTATTCGCGATTCTTCCCCCCGGTGTATTCACCGGGGGCTAAATATTCACCGGGGGCTAAATATTCACCGGGGGCTAAATATTCACCGGGGGCTAAATATTCACCGGGGGCTAATTGTTCATTCTTCGGCTCGACGAGCCGTCCACAATCCAGCGTGATGTCCAAAACCCGCTCGCGCGTCGCCGGGTCGGGGCTTTGGCCGCGGAACTTCCCCGAAGGCGGCGGTTCCGGCCGGTCGGCGATCTGTTCCTCTTTCTCTTGCCCCGGCGGGTTGAAGACGATCTTCGGGGGCTGGCCCATGGTGGGATTGCTCTCGAACAGCCCGCACGCCCGCAAACGCCGCTCGCTGGCGCGGATCTCGCGGATGTCGATGATGTCGCCGGGATTGAACGAAAGGCGGGTCCGCACCGTGGCAAGTTGTGTGTGGGGATACTCGCCCTTGATGCGGATGTTGATCTTGCCCACCCGGTAGCGGTCGCCCTCGGTGAGGTTGTATACCAGATCGAGTTGGCCCGGCTCTTCGAGGAAGCGGGGGTCGGCCTTGACCTCCGCGAACACGTAGCCGACGCAGCCGTACTTGTCTTGCAGCGCGCCGATGTCGGCGGTCATTTTCGACTGGTTGAAGTATTCGCCGTCGCGGAGTTTCAAGTCGGCCATTAACTCGTCGCCGGCGTATTGCTTGTTTCCGACCACCGACACGTCGCGGATTTTGTAGCGTGGCCCCTCGTCGATGACGAAGGTGATCGACGCCCAGTCTTTCTTCTCGTTGTAACTCAATTCGCGTCCGATCCGCGCGCGGAAGAACCCCAAGCCGCGGTAGTAGGCCGTCAGCCGTTCGACGTCCTCGTCGAGCTGCTTGCGGTCCAACTCGCCCTTGAACAAGTAGAGGAACGGCGGCTTCGACTGGATTTGGGTCTTCAGCCGCGCGTCGTCGGCGATCGTGTTGCCGATGAAATCGACCGAAGTAATCCGCTGTTTCTTCCCCTCGTTGATGTAGAAGATCGCCCTACGGTCCTCGGCTTTGTCGCCCTCGATGATGGTGATTCGCGCGCCGGTGAAGCCGCGCTTGTGATAGAGTTCCTCGATTTTGCGGCGGGCCTCCTCGACGACGAACGGATCGAGCGAATCGCCGGCCTTCAGCTTCGTCTCCTTCCGGAGCGTTTTCTTGCGAATTTCCTTGCAGCCGATGTACTTCACGTCCTGCAACAGGGGGCGCTCCAACACGTCGAAGATCACCACCCGGCCGCCGGCCACCCGTTGCCAATAGGTCTTCACGTCTACAAACATCCGCGTTTGATCGAGCCGGCGAACGTCCTCGTTGATCAGTTCCAGATCGAAGGGCCTGCCGGCACGGGTGCGGAGGCTAGGTAGAATTTTCTCCAGCGGCACGGACTTGTTGCCGGCGATCCGCACGTCGACGACCATCTCCGGCTGTTCGTCGGCCGCCGGCACGGTCTGATTAGCATCCGCCGGCCCGGCGGCTTGCGGTGGAGCGGCGCCCGGCGGCATTAGCCCCGGCGGCTCCGGCCGCATCTGTGCGACGGCCAACGAGGCCCACCCGCTAATGAGGACCGCGACGACCGCCAGCCGCAAGTTCCTGGACCAATGAGGGCGACAATGGGCCCTGTTGGTTTGAATGTCGGCCATCCTTGGCCCTTTCCGCATGGTTGCTTTGGCCCCGTTTGGTGCTTCCACGCGGCGGGCAAGCCCGCCGGCAAAACAGATTTCGAGAAAATCCGACCATTCAAGTGTGTCGAACCTCTGCTACGCCGGATGGGGCGCAGGGGTTCTCCCCTGGGGTCGAAAAGGTTGCGTAGAGATACCCAAAACGGCCAGTTGAGACAAGGGGAGTTGGCGATGATTTGGTGGAAAGAGAGGAGCGAAGAGGTGGTTTGGAGCGTTTGCTCCCGTAGGCCGGGTTTATAACCCGGCATTTTGCCCAACCACGCCGGGTCTCGACCCGGCCTACGAACTCAGCATGATTGTATAGATTATGCGGGCTGGCTGGAGTTTTTCGGTGGCGCAACCGATAATGGATTCAGCCCACGGCGGGCCGGATGGGACGCTGCGCCGTCGGGATACGGGGTTATTCAGCGTAAGTTCTTTGGAATCAAGCGGTTACGGTTTTTCCGGCGATTGTCCAATCGGCGCGTTCGGTGGAGACCATCGGCACGGTTTTTTCCCGCCGAAAACGTCGAGTTAGGATGATTGGCCTTGACACTACTCATTGCGACACCTACACTTGGAGCAGAACATCTACTCGGAAAGTCGCGGCGGCGCACGCCGCGAAAACCTGCGGCGACCCTTCTTCGATAGGAGAACTGAGTCGTGACCAAGAAAGAGATCGTTCGGACCATTTCCGAAGAAATTGGGCTGACCCAGTTGCAGACGAAGAAGATCGTGCAGAAGACCTTTGACGCCATTGTCGAGACCCTCGTGGCGGAGCGGCGGATCGAGCTTCGCAACTTTGGCGTGTTCGAGGTCAAGCGCCGGGCCCCCCGCAAGGCCCGAAACCCCCGTACCGGCGACAAAGTGTATGTGCCCGAAAAGTATGTTGTCACGTTCAAACCGGGCAAGGAAATGGAAGAGCGGGTCAAGGAGTTGGAGCGTCAGGCGGCGGCTGCGGCTAAGGTCGCGCGGGTGAAGACGGCGGGAAAGGAAAACCCCGCTCAACCCATGTCCGAACCGCTTAATGCCGCAACAAGTTACGACGCCGACTCCCGGTAACGCTGGTCGTCTTTTCACGGAGGAGTTTTCGATGCGCAACCTGCTATTGGTCTTGGCGTGCGGCTTGATGCTGAGCACGACCGCCGGATGTTTGCTCCCGGCCTACTCGGGCGATCCGGCGCGCCGCACCCAGGAATTGATGTTCACTTCGGAAGGCCTGCGCCAGTTCCTGGACGAGTGGGAGCGGCTCTGGTTCCTGGACCAGCCGGACCATACCTCGCCCTACCGGACGCACGGCGGACTGATTTAGTGGACTAGCACGGTATCGGGAGTATGCCGCTAGTTTAGCCCCGGCGTCCACGCCGGGTCAAAATTAGCTTATTTCCCGCTTCGTTGCGCACCCGGCGTGGACGCCGGGGCTAAACGAGTTATCCGTGGGTTATGCTTCGGCATAACATGCTAGGCCGGACCGTGGAAGTTGACACTCGGCGGATTAAACCGCTACATTGGTGGTTTTGTCCGACCAGCTTGGCGACCGTCCATGCCTGAGAATCCAATCGGCGTCCGTCTCGACGTTCAACTAGGCCGCTTGCGCCTGGCCAATCCGGTCCTGGTGGCCTCGGGCACGTTCGGTTATGCCCGCGAGATGGCCGGTTTGGTCGATCTAAAGCGGCTGGGCGGAATCGTGCCGAAAACGATCACGCAGCAGCCTCGCGCAGGAAATCCGCCCCCACGGACCGTCGAAACCGCCGCCGGGATGCTCAATTCGATCGGCCTGGACAACGACGGCGTCGAGGCGTTTATCGCCCGGCAGTTGCCGTACTTGGCAGCGCTGGGACCGGCGGTGATCGTCAGCATCGCGGGCAAAAGCAGCGAAGAGTTCGTCCAATTGGCCCAACGGTTGCAGGAGGCCGACGGCATCGACGCGGTGGAGTTGAACGTCTCCTGCCCGAACGTCAGTGGGGGAACCGATTTCGGCGCCGATCCGTCGCTCTGCGAGCGGGTCGTCGCCTCGGTTCGCCGCGCGTGCTCGTATCCGATCCTAGCCAAGCTGACGCCCAACGTGACAAACGTCGCCGAGATTGCCCGCGCGGCCGAGGCGGCCGGGGCCGACGCCCTGTCGTTGGTCAACACCTGCTTGGGCATGGCCGTCGATTGGCGGCGGCGGCGGCCCGTGCTGGGCAACGTTTTCGGCGGGCTGAGCGGACCGGCCATCAAGCCCATCGCCTTGCGGATAGTATATCAAGTCGCCCGGGTGGTGAAGATTCCGTTGGTGGGCATCGGCGGCATCGCTTCGATCGACGACGCGATGGAGTTTTTCGTCGCCGGCGCCGGCGCGGTGCAGATCGGCACGGCCAATTTTTATGACCCAACCGCGACGATGCGGATACTTGACTCCCTTCCCGCCGCCCTGGCTGAGTTGAGGGCGAAATCGGTCGGTGAAGTGGTGGGAACGATAGAGGGATTGGGGATTAGGGATTAGGGATTAGAAGCGAGGGCTGGGCGGTTCACCGCCCAGTTAAGTCGCTTGCGGTTTCGCAACTGACCACTGACCACTGACCACTGACCACTGACAACTGAAATGCGAGTCCTCTCCGGCATCCAACCCACCGGTCGGTTCCACTGGGGCAACTATTTCGGCGCGATCCGGCAGTACATCGAACTGCAAGGCGAGCCGGAGGGGGCCTACTATTTTCTCGCCAACCTGCACGCGCTGACCACGGTCCGCGACCGGGAGGTTTTGGCCCAAAACACCTTCGACGCAGCGGTGGACCTGTTGGCGCTGGGGCTGGACCCGAATCGGGCCACGCTCTTCGTGCAGTCCGACGTGCATGAGGTCCCCGAGCTTTGCTGGCTGCTGATGACCGGCGCGCCGATGGGCCTGCTCGAGCGGTGCCACGCCTACAAGGACAAGACGGCCAAGGGTTTGCCGGCCAGCGCCGGACTGTTCGCCTATCCCGTGCTGATGGCGGCCGACATTCTGGCCTTCGACTCCGATTGGGTGCCGGTCGGCGAGGACCAGGTGCAACACATCGAGGTCTGCCGCGATCTGGCCGCAAGTTTCAACCATCACTACGGCGAGACCTTCGTGATGCCGAAGGCGAAACTGCTGGATTCTTCCGCCCGAGTGCCGGGCGCCGACGGCGAGAAGATGTCCAAGAGCTACGGCAACACGCTTGACGTGTTCGAGGAGCCGAAGACGCTGCGGAAGCAGATCATGCGGATCGTGACCGACTCGCGCCCGATGGAGCAGCCGAAGCCGCCGGAGACGGACCATCTGTTTCTGCTCTTCTCGTTGTTTGCCGACGACCGGCGGCGTGAAGAGATGGCGGCCGTGTATCGGCGCGGCGGATTCGGCTACGGCGAGGTGAAGAAGGCGTTGGCCGACGCGGCGGTGGAGTATTTCGCCGAGGCGCGTGATCGACGCCGCGAGTTGGAGTCCCGCCCGGAGCGGGTCCGCGAGATTCTCGGCGACGGCGCCGCGGCCGCGCGGAAAAAGGCGACGGAAGTGCTGCTCCGCGTTCAGCGCGCATGCGGGGTGAAGTAATAACATAAAGCCGCGCTGTGGTGGTCACGCCAGGCACTTCTCACCAGCATCGAGGTATCGAATACCGGTCGAAAATGGTGTCCGCACTCACCACGGACATTTTTTCCGTCATGCACTGTGCCGCCAGAATGCGGTCGAATGGATCACGATGATGGAACGGGAGGCGTATTGTCTCGGCAAAATGGCTGATGCGGAGCGGCAATAACGAGAAACCGTTCGACTCCAACTGTGCCGGAATCAGAACTTCAAATGGTTGTTGAAATTCGAGCCTGCCAAGGCTGAATTTGATGGCTATTTCCCAAAGGCTTGCGACGCTGACACATTTGGCATTTGCTTGAGCTTCGATCTCGCTTCTGGCTGTCGCACTGAGCTTGGGACTCCCCTCGATGAACCAAAGGAAGGCATGGGTGTCGAGCAGCAAGTTCATTCCATGTATTCCCGAAAATCATCGAGCGGGGCGTCGAAATCCTCCGACGACTTAATCAGGCCCTTGGCGCTGCCGAAGGTGGGCTTCGGGGCGGCGCGATTCACGGGCACCAACTCGGCAACGGGAACCTGGTCCCTGGTAATGAGAACGTGTTCTCCATGCGCAACCACGTCGATGAGTTGCGGAAGTGAGTGTTGGGCCTCTTCCATAGCCACGGTCGTCATGTCTACCCCCTCAGATAAGTTTCCCTTGATAGTGGCATATTCACATGCTTTCGTCAAGGCGCAAAAAAAGGGGCGGCAGATCGACTGCCGCCCCCGATGTTGCGGTTGGCGTGTTATGCTAAAGCATAACCTACGTTTCTATGGTTCGACCGATTTTTTCACTACTTTTCGTCGATCGGAATGCCGTCGGCCATGCTGCCCATCAGAGCAAAGATAGTAGCGTCCATCGAGTCGGACA
>JAHIKV010000324.1 GCA_018897395.1 Planctomycetota bacterium
CTTCAACCTGATGGGGATCGACGCGATATCCAGCACCACCGTCATCGGCCACCTGATCGAGGAGGAGACGACGGTGGGCGACATCATTACGCTGCACGTCATGCAGAAAGGGAAGTTCGCGGTGGTCGAGGTCGATATGCCGGACACCGGCTGCAGTTCCTGCGCGCGCGCGATCAAGGACCTCGGCCTCCCGGAGAAGTGCGTCCTGATCTCGATAATCAGAAACGAGGAGATGGTGATACCCCACGGCGACGTGAGACTTCAGCCGGGCGACTCGGTGATAGCGGTCACGTCGGTGGACAAGGAAAAGGAACTGAAGGAGATCCTCACCTCCTAGTTCAATCGGCGAACTCGCCGGTCACCATGTAATACACTTCCTCCCCGATGTTGACCGCGTGGTCGGCAACCCTCTCCAGGAATCGGGCCGTCATGACTACCCTTACCACCAGTTCCGTCTCATTCTCGCTCTCCCTGTCATAGGTGGTTAGAAACTCGCGGTTGATACGGTCTACCGTGTCGTCCATCCTTACAAGCTTCTCTACCATGTCAGGGTCACGTTCCTTGAACGCGTCTATTGCCTTGGCCATTATCTTGATCGCCCACCTGAACATCTCATCCATGTTCTCCTTTATCCAAGGTGACAGGGTGTACCGCCGTATATTCACTATCGCCTTGCAGATGTTGACGCAGTTGTCGGCGGCACGCTCCAACTCCTGGGACATCCTCATGATGACCACGATCGTCCTCAGGTCTATCGCCACCGGTGCCTGCCTGGCCAGTAGTTCCATTCCACCCTCATCGATACGCGTAACGTACTGGTCGATCTCGTCATCGCCCTCGATGATACGCCCGGCGGTCTCTATGTCACCATCCCTGAAGGCGACCTTTGTCCGCTCCAGGACCTCCAGCGTTGCGTTTGCCATCCGCAGCAACTCCAGGTACAGGTCGTCCAACTGCTCGTGGAACTCTTTTCTTCCTTCCATGCGAATACCTCTCTCGCTCCGGCTATCCAAACCTTCCCGTGATGTACCTCTCCGTCCGTTCGTCGACCGGGTTGGTGAACATATGGTTGGTATCCCCGAACTCCACCACCTTTCCCGGTTCACCCTGGTTCTCTATCATGACGAAAGCGGTAAAATCGCTCACCCTGGCCGCCTGCTGCATGTTGTGAGTAACGATGACCATTGTGTACCTCTCCTTCAGTTCCGCCAGTAGGTCCTCCACCCGCTGGGTCGCCACCGGGTCGAGCGCCGAGCACGGCTCGTCCAGTAGTATGACCTCCGGCTCTACCGCGAGAACGCGTGCGATGCACAGCCTCTGCTGCTGGCCCCCGGAGAGGTTCATCGCGGATCCCTTAAGTTTCCCCTTAACCTCTTCCCAGAGAGCCGCCTTCTTCAAGCTCTCCTCTACAACCCGGTTGAGTCTCTCCTTGTCCTTGACGCCGGACAGCCGCGGTCCATAGGCCACGTTGTCGTAGACGGTCTTGGGGAACGGGTTGGGCCTCTGAAACACCATGCCCACCGTTCTGCGCAGTTGAATAACGTCGTAGCCGGGGGCGTAGATGTCCTCGCCATCCAGCTTGACCTCACCGGTCACCCGGCACCCTTCGACCAGGTCGTTCATGCGGTTGAAGCAGCGCAGCAGCGAACTCTTCCCGCATCCGGAAGGGCCGATGATGGCGGTGATGCTCCTGCGGGGAACCTGCACCGTGATATCCTCCAGCGCCTTGAATTCGCCGTACGACATAGACAGACTGTCTGTCGTTATCCTCGGTTCCGACTCTTTTGTGGGCTCTTCCATCCGCGTCTCCCGTGTAAACGAATCGGCGCACCTGCGCGAGTACTCGGATATCCTCGTTTTCGTATCGTCTATTGGTGTCTCATCAACCATCCGCGCCTCCGGCCAGCTTTTTCCTCTGGTAGTAACGCGCCAGTCTCCTGGCCAGGAAGTTCATGAGGAGCACCAGCAGCAGGAGAAACGCGGCCCCTCCGTCCACGACCCTGCGGAAATCTGGAATGAGGGCCTCCGTCTGCGCGTACCATATGTAACTCGCCAGGGGCGCGGCGGTATCCATTGGGCTCGTCGGGGCCTTTCTCACGAACAGCCCCGCTGTATATACGATGGCGGCCGATTCGCCCAGTATCCTCCCGATGGTGAGCATGGTACCGGCCAGTATCCCCGGTGTCGCGGAAGGCAGCACCACCTGCCTGACGGTGGTCCACCTGGTCGCCCCCAGGCTGAACGACGCTTCCCGGTACGTCCCGGGCACGGACCGAATGGACTCCTCTGAACTGCGCATCAATGTGGGCAGGTTCAGGATCGCGCAGGTAAACGCGCCCGCGATGAGCGAGTAGCCCCAGCCGAAATAGATCACGAAAAGCGTCATGCCGAAGATGCCGAACACGATGGACGGCAGGCCGGCCAGGCTGTCGACACAGAAACGGATGGCGCCTGTCACCCTGCCTTCCCGCGAGTATTCCGCCAGGTATATCGCCGCGCCAAGAGAAACTGGAAGGGCTATCAGCAGGGTCAGTCCGGTGAGGTAAAGCGATGATATTATCATGGGAAAGATTCCTCCACCCTCCTTCATCGCCTCCGGCTTGCCCAGCAAAAACTTCGGGTTCAGGGCGGTCAGCAACCCGCGCCCGAATATCTGGAGGATGATGAAGAGCAGGACTCCTACGGTAATCCCCCCCAGAAGCCAGAAGACTATCGTTGCTATCCTGTCGGCCGTCTTCGGCTTCATCATTTAACCTTCTTGTCGCGCGAGACCAGCTTCACACCAAGTATCAGCAGCATCACCAGCAGGAGCAACACCAATCCCTGGGCGAAAAGCGCGGAGCGGAAAACGCCGGTTGACTCGCCCATATCGGTGATGATGCGGGAGGTCAAGGTACTGGTCCGCTCCGTCAGGGAGAACGCCAGTTGCCTGGCGTTACCCACCACCATCTGTACCGCCATGGTCTCCCCGATCGCCCTTCCCATGCCGAGTATGACCGCCACCAGGATACCTCTCCTGGCGGCGGGGAGCAGGGCGTGCCGTATCGTCTGCCACCTGGTCGCGCCCATCGCCAGCGAAGCCTCCTCCAACTCGTGCGGCAGGGACTTCAACGCCTCCATGCTCAGGACAACCACGGTCGGCAGCACCATCACCGCCAGTACGATGGAAGCGGCCAGGATGCCGTAGCCGGATGTGCCCGTCACCCTGGCTATGTAGGGGACCAGGAGCGTAAGGCCGAACCAGCCGATTATCACCGAGGGGATACCGGCAAGCATCTCGATACCCCTCCGGAGTATCCCCTCGATCCTTTCGGGAGCGATCTGGATTATAAAAACCGCCGTCCCTACACCAAGGGGCGCACCCAGGGCCATTCCCCCCAGCGTGGTAAGGATGGTACCGTTAAGGAAAGCCAGCATCCCGTAGCTCCCCGCCGAGGGGTCGGAGACATTGGGGGACCAGTTAGTTGTCAGCAGCGTAAACCCCTGGCTTCTTATCGCCGGAAGGCTCTCCTTGAATATGAAAAGGAGTATCAAGAGAACCGAGAAGATGGAGATCGAGGCCATGGCGAAAAGCGCGAACCTTATTACTCTCTCGCGCCCGCCGGCGCCGTTCGATCCTTTCATACCTTCGCCTTTCCAGCCTGCGCTACAACACAAGGCACGGGCGAGAAGAAAGGGGGATCTTCCCGCCCGCCCTGCCGGCTCAGTCGGAAACTAACCGATGACCTGCCTACTCGACTTCGCTTATCGGTATGTAGTCCTTGCTGACCACGTCGGTCTGGAACGCGTCGCTGAGCACGTAATCGATGTACCCCTTGACCGCACCCTCGGGCTCACCGTTGGTGAACATGTGCAGGTACCGCGCCAGGGGGTAGGTGTCGGCCTTGGCGTTTTCGATTGTGGGCTCGACCCCGTTGTAGTTGACCGGCTTCACCGAATCATTGATGTAACCGTACGACAGGTATCCGATTGAGTTGGCCGTCGACGCGACCGTCTCCCGCATTATCCCGTTGCTGTTTGTCTCGATCGCCGACTCGGCAGGCACTACCGGGGCGTCTTTGCTGGATCCCAGGGCCTCCTGGTCGAACATCTCCCGGGTCCCGGAAGCCTGGTCCCTTGACACCACGACGACCTCCGCGTCGGCTCCGCCTACCTCGCTCCAGTTCTTGATCGCGCCGGTGAAGAGGCCTTTCACCTGGTCAGTGGTGAGGTCGGTTACTGTTACGCCGGGGTTGACTACCACCGCGATTATGTCGAACGCGATCTTGTGGTCAACCAGGGCACCATCGTCCTCCTCGTCCTTTAGATCTCGAGAAGCGTTACCGATGTCCACAACGCCTTCCTTCACCTGAGTGATACCGGTGCTCGATCCACCGCCCTGGACCTCTACCGTTGCGTCGGGATTATCCTCCATAAAACCGGTTGCCGCCTCCTGCGCCAGTGGCAGCACAGTGGTGGAGCCGGACGCTTTCACCGTCCCCGAGTACTCGCCTTCCGTCTTCGCAGGGGTAGTACTCTCCTCTGTCTCGCCGTTGCCACATCCCACGGCTAACATCACCAGTAGCAGCGCCAGGATGACAACTCCTACCAGCAGCCCGTTTCTTGTACAATTCTTTCGCATTGATCCTCCTGTCGTTTGAATGAAATACTCCTGAACACGAGACCATTCCCGCCGTTATCTCTCCCGTATCTTTCTAGTGCCCCACGACTCCGTTCACCCCCTCTCGCACTTCCGTACACCACGTATTCAAGCAATTGAACGTTCAAAACGGGTTACGCCGCGGTAAGGGAACGGTTTGATTTCGGTTAATAATGGGTTAAGAAGAAACACGGCGGACCGGCGGGACGGCCGCCTCCTTCGCCGGTATCAGGAAGCGGGCATTGTTACGCTGAACGTCGACCCGTGGCCCTCGGTGCTCTCTACCGAGACCGACCCGCCGTGAAGCTCCACCACGTGCTTTACAATGGAGAGACCGAGTCCGGTGCCACCCGTCTCCCGGGAACGGGCCCGGTCCACCCTGTAGAACCTCTCGAAAACTTTGTCCTGCTCCATCGCGGGGATGCCGATGCCGGTGTCCCGGACGCGAATAACGAAACCGTCGTCAAGCCGGTCAAGCGTGATCTCCGCCTCGCCGCCCGCCTTGTTGTACTTCACAGCGTTATCCAGGAGGTTGGCGAACGCAGTCCCCATCATGTTCCTGTCCCCGACAACGTTCATTGGCCCATCGGGCCGCCCGAACTCGAGTTCGACCCGCTTGTTAGCGGCGGTGTCTGCGCACTCGCTGATGACTTCGTCAAGCAACCCCACCAGGTCAAATCCCTGCCGCTCCAGTAAGGCCTCGTCGGACTCGAGGTGGGACAGCACCAGGAGGTCCTCGATCGTCCTCATGAGTCTGTCAGACTCTCTGTCCAGGTTGGCGATGAACCGGCGGGACGCCTCCTCGTCCTCCAGGGCCCCTTCCATCATCGCGTCCAGCGTCGCCCTGAGGTTCGACACCGGGGTTCGCAACTCGTGCGAAACGTTGGCCACGAAGTCTTTCCTCATCCTCTCCAGCCGGCGGGTAGAGGTAATATCCTCCAGAACGCAGACGACGCCCGCAGCGCCACCTCCGCTGGTTCTGATCGGGCTTGCCGCCATCCTCAACGTCATGTTCCTCGGGCTAGTTATGGTTATCTCCCCGCTTATGTCCTCTCCCGCGAACGATTCCTCTACTGCATTATCAATGGCCCCGGCGGGGTGTATCTCGGTCATGGTCCTGCCCAGCGCGTCCTCCCTGGTGACCCCGAGTATCCTCTCGGCTACCGGGTTGATGAGCACCGCCTTCCGATCGGCGCCCAGCACCAGTATTCCCGCGTTGATGTTCACCAGGATGGCTTCCAGCCGGTCCCTCTCGCTCTCCAGTAACCGGTAGCTCTCCCTCGCTTTCCCGGCAATCGTATCGATGTCCACCGCGAAGCTCCGCAGCTCGGAGAGCTCCGGCTGAGGCATGGTCTCCAGATCGTTACTGACCACTATCTGTTCCAGGCCCCTGCCTATCTCCTCCAGGTCGGCCGAAAGCGTCCTCTGTGTCCAGTAGGTGAGACCGAAGAGAACCATCAGCAGAAATACGAGGCCGGCAACCATTATCAGCCATGCCGGAGCCACGACCGGGACCAGGCCGCCCTCCTCTATGGCAACCCTGGCTACGCCCACCACGCCGTCCTCGGTCTCAATCGGAGCGGCGACGTATCTCATGTCCTTGTCAACGGTGGCCGAATACCTCACCGAGAGCGTTTCCTCTCCGGTGAGGGCCCCCTTAACCTCGGGGCGGCCGGCGTGGTTGTCCATCTCCCCCGGGTCGGCCCATGAGTCCCCGAGGACGACACCGTCGGAATCGATAACCGTGAGTCTTTCTTCCGGCGAGAAAGGCACCTCCCGGAGGAGATTGCCTATCTCGTGGCTCTGGTTCTCCAGGAAGTACGGTCTCAGCAGGGCGGCGAGGTTTCTTGCCTCTATGCTCAAATGCTCTTCCTTCTCGCCACGCATCTGCGAGCGCAGGGGGAATATCAGTACTACCGCGATAATCGCTACGACAACGGTAACCGCGACCGCGTACCTGAAGAAAAGGATACCCTTCAGGCTCTTCACGAGCACCCTCCCGGTTTCTCCAGTCTGTATCCCATTCCTCTTACGGTCACGATATATTGCGGACAGGCGGGGTCGTCCTCCAACTTCTCCCGCAGGTGACGGATGTGGACGTCCAGCGTCTTGGGGGAACCGTAGAACTCCCCGCTCCAGACCCTGTTGAGCAGGTACTCCCTGGACAGTGCCTTGCCAGGGCGCCGCATGAACGCCTCCAGGATACGGTACTCGAGGGGTGTAAGGTCCGCGATCTCTCGGTTAAGAAACACCTGGTGCTTCTCCAAGTCCATGGTGATCCCGCCACATTCGAACTCTCGCTCCTCCTCTTCCCGGTTGTCCCCCCGCCGCAGGACAGCCTTTATCCTGGCGATCAGCTTCCGGGTGTTAAATGGCTTCGTCACGTAATCGTCGGCCCCCATCTCCAGGCCCAGCACCTCGTCAATATCGGAGTCCTTCGCGGTCAACATCAGGATGGGGACCGCAGAGACGCTCCTTATCCTCTTGCACACCTCCAGGCCGTCGACTACCGGCAGCATAAGGTCGAGCAGGATAAGGTCGGCGCCGTCGGTCTTGAACATGTCCAGACCCTTCGCGCCGTCGGTCGCGACATCAACCCGGTACCCTTCTTTCTCCAGGGTGTACATGAGCGCCTCCGCCATGGACGGCTCATCTTCGATTATCAATATCCTCTTCACCCTAACCCCCTCAGAATAATAGTAGCACCCCGGCGGCGTGTTTATTACCCCAACAAGGTAACGAGCTTAACACTCTGACATATTACTCGACCACCGCTTAATCCCCGCATTTTACACCGGCGCCGTACCGGGTATATTATTTGGGATAACCGCCATGATAAAGCTGGACGGAGCGGATACCTGGATAGTGGGGACCATAACCGATATCGACTGGGAGGATGTCGAGGTCGGGATGAAGGTCAAGTCGGTCTGGGTGGATGAACCGGCGGGCAAGCTGAACGACATAGACCACTTCGAGCCTACACCTTGATGGGCGACACTCCTTTCGCCCATGGGGCTAGGGCCCGGCCTCAAGCTCCGCCTCGTAGACTCGGTTGAAGCGGTCCATCTCCGGCGTCAGCAGGCGACCGGGCCGCCGGGCACGGCCGAAGTCGGCGTACTCCCTGAACCGCAGAACCGGCCAGGGGCGGCCCCTCGCCGCCAGCGAGAGCTTCAGTTGGGGGTTCACCATCACCGGGTGCCCCACCGCCTCCAGGAGCGGCAGGTCGCTCGCGCTGTCCGAGTAGAAGTAGCAGTCCGCCATGTCCGAGCCACGCGACTCGCAGTAGGAGCGGGCCATCTTCAGTTTGCCCTCCATGAAAGCGGTAGGGCCCTCCATCTCGGTGGATATGCGGTCACCCTCGATCGGTATCGGCGTCGCTATCACGTCGTGGGCCCCCAGTTGAGCCCGCACTCTCTCGGCTATGTACTCCCCGGCGGCGGTGGCCACGACGGTCCTGTGCCCCTTCTCCTTATGCATCGAGACCAGCCGCGCCCCCTCCCGGTACAGGCGCGGCATTATGGACTCCTCGAACCCCCTGTCCATCATCTCTATCATCTCCAGGACCGTGTACCGGCCCATGATGCTCAGGACCCTGCGGTAGACCTCCCGCCCGGGCAGGCAGTTGAGCTTGTAGAGTATCGTGTACCACGCCATCCAGAAGAGCATGCTCTTCTTCATGAACCCTTCTTTCACCATTACCAGCGCATAGATATTTCCGTTTGCGCCGTCCAACAGTGTGTGGTCGAGGTCGAAGAACGCGACTACCTCTTTCACCAGGCTCCTCCTCTATCTCGATACCCGTCAGTGATGTACTGTGCCACCTACTGGTAGACCGTCTTGCAGGAGTCCTCGGTGTACACCTTCTTGGCGGCGGCGCCCCCCTCCTTGCGGAGCGAGAGTATGACCGCCCCACCGATTATTAGAAAGATGGATGCCAGGCGGAAGAACCCCATGAGAGCGCCCGATGGGAATGGCTCGTGAAACGCCAGGAATCCCACCACGGTCGGTATCAGGTTGCTGAAACCGGTCACCAGGGGAACGACAACTATGGCGGCACCCCTCTGGAGCGCGGTCTGGAAAAATACCATCGCGATAATCGTGAATACCACCGCCATCCAGAAGTACGAGGAGTAGAGGACGCCGGCGACCCTGTACTCGGCCCACCTGTTGGCCACGTCCATCCAGGCGATCTTGGTCAGTATCGCGGTCAAACCCACCAGCATGCCGACCCCGATGCCGAGGAACGATGAGGCCCTCTCGTCCTTTCTCACGAAAGCGGCTGTCAGCGTGGACACCGAAACCGCCATCATCAGGAGTATGAAGAACCAGAGGATCACGGAGTGGTACTTCAGCTCTACGCTGGGTGTGTTGACCAGGCTTATCCCAAGCAGGACAACCCCCAGGACGATCGAACCGATTCCCACCCAATCAACCACCGATGCCTTTTCATGGAGCTTCGTCACCGCTAGTATCACCAGCAGGCATATCCCCGAGGCGTTTATCGGCTGGACCACCGAGAGGGGCGCCAGGCCCACCGCGACGTTATGGGTCCAGGCGCCGAGTATCTGTATTCCCTGCGCCTTGAGCCACGGCCGGCAGTTCAGGAACGCCCGAATCGTGCGAAGGGCCGACTCTGAGCCGATCCTCGGAAGATCCTCGAGCTGTTGTTTCTGCAGGTAGTTGCTGTAGTTGATCAACACTGTGGCCACCACCGCCAGCAGTGCGCCTATCGCCAGCATCGATGCCTCCTTAATGGAACACTAACCAGGAATCCTAACCGGGAATCCTAACCGGTTTCGCGCATGTCCGCAAGAAGAAGTGCCGGTGGGCTTGTCTACGGGGGAGGGGTCTACTTGGAGGCTTTTTCTTTTTCCAACCTTGCCCGTGCCGTCTTGACCATGTCCTCGCAGACATACTCCTTACAGACGACAGGCTGAAAGCGCACCTTGAGGAGGCAGTGGCCGGTCACCGTGTCCCTGTAGCGGCACGGTTCAGCCCACATCCAGTCCCGCTCGAAGCCGAAACGCTCCTTCTCGTCCTCTAGAAGGGCTATTCGCCCCTCCTCGTTCGGCCTCTCGCAGCACCACCCCTCACACTCCACGCAGGCATCCATGCCCAGCCTCTGACACCGCCGGCACAGGTGAGGCTCCATGTCCCAGTAGATCTTGTTGAACTCGCGCCCGCAGGCGTCACACTTGACCTTCATAGACAACCTTCATTACTCGTTTCGGCCGGATAGTGATTGTACCTCATCCTCAGTTTGGTTAGAAACAGGCGTCCGCGCAAGATGGTGACAGGCACCAACGCAACTACTTTAGACGTAATCGACATAGGTAGGCCCTCACGGGCTGTCCCTGTCACACCACCGTGCATACGGGTCCGTACACGGCGGTTCGGTAAGGTTATGCTATCAGACCGTGTTCCAGCGTTGGGAGTCCGAGCGCGTGGAAGTGGGCATTCGGGAAGGCGTAGTTCAAGGCCGGGCTGCGGCTAATCCGCCATGGACCGTGGGGGCTGCCCGCCGTCTTTGCGGCCAGCTCTCTCCCTATGTCCCTTGAGCGAAGTTCCGCGTACCTGGTCCTGCCCCGTATCCACTGTTTCCAGATAACGGAGCGCAGTCGCCTTCTTATCCACGAGTCAAGCTCACGTAGGACCGAGGGCGTCTGGCAGAAGCCGAAGTAGGCCCGCCATCCAAGCAGATAGCGCCTGAGGTCGGCTATCATCTGCTCTATGCTTATCCCTCGCGTCCTGCGGGTGAGTTCCCTTATCCGCTTCTTAAAGCGCGCTATCGCCTTCGGGGCGATTCGTCGCCTGGGGTTTTCTCCCCCTGTGAAGCTGAATGCCAGGTAACTCCTCTTCCGGGGCCTGTCTACCACGCTTTTCTCACTGTTGACCTTGAGCTTGAGCTTGCGGGTGATGAAGCGGGTTATGCTCTCCATTACCCTTCTGCCCGCCCGTTCGCTTCTCACGTAGATGACTATGTCATCCGCGTACCGCACGAACTTGTGGCCTCTTCTCTCAAGTTCCCGGTCCAGGTCGTCCAGCATGATGTTGGAGAGAAGCGGTGACAGGGGTCCGCCCTGTGGCGTCCCTTCCACCGTAGGGCTTACCAGCCCTCCCTCCATGACCCCGGAGTTGAGGAAGGCGCGGATGATCTTGAGCATCCGCTTGTCCTCCACCCTCTTGGCTATCCGCCCCATCAGCATGTCGTGGTTTACCCGGTCGAAGAACTTATCTAAGTCCAGGTCCACCACCCAGTTGTGACCCTCGGCTATGTATGTCTGCGCCTGGGCCACCGCCTGGTGTGCGCTTCTTCCGGGGCGGAAGCCGTAGCTGCTCTCGGAGAAGGTGGGGTCCCACGTCGGTGTCAACACCTGTAGTATCGCCTGCTGGATAAAGCGGTCCAGAACCGTGGGGATTCCGAGATTTCTCACGCCCCCGTTTGGCTTCGGTATCTGTACCCGCTTGACCGGCTTCGGCTCGTAGGTGCCCGAGAGCAGTTGCTCCCTGATACGGGGCCAGTTCTCCTTGAGGTAGCCGGGTAGCTCCTTGACGGTTATACCGTCTATCCCGGGGCTTCCCCTGTTCTTCCTGACTCGTTTGAGTGCCCTATCCAGATTTTCGCGCTCTACCACCACCTCCATCAGGAATTCGGTTTCTGCCGGGCTTTCGGTTTCGCGTTCCGCCGCGGGCATTTCGGTCCCTTGGTGGGTGGAGGTCGGGGCTTCACCCTTTCCTTCCTCCCACAAGGCCAGTTGATCCTGGTTGTTCTGCCGCTTTCTACCCATGAGTCACGCGTCCTACTAGCCACTCCCTACCGTTCGGGCCTTGGGCGTATATTTCTCTCGCCTACTATGCCCTCTGCTGACTTCTGCGCCGCGCTCCGGGTTCCTCACGGTTCCCTCAGTCCCTGTGCTACGGGACACGTCGCAGACCTCCCGGGGTAAGTCCGACCGCCTTCACCGCGCACCTGCCGGATTTACAGCCATGGCCCTTGATGGATATGGACTTCGTGGTCACTTGCCCGCTCGTCCGGCCATGATTGCCTCCTATCCGGTTCTTGTCCATCAGGTCGCGGTTTTGCTCCACGCTTCCTTCAGACAACACCTCGCGATGCTGCCCTTGCGCTTCACTAACACTTCACCTCCATCAGGTTGTGTAGAGGACTTTCACCTCCAAGCTGTCGGACATGCCCGGCACACAAGTATGTGCAAAAGGGGCCTGGCCCCTTTTGCACACGGTTACCTGTTGCGGTACTTGGACCTGAGGGAGGAAAGCGTCTCCGCGGGGAGCGCGGACGCACCCGAACCGCTCGACCCCTGACCAACGTACGCGGACAGCACCCCCAGTGAGCAGTGCGCGCCGCTCTTGCCATCCGCCGTGTTCACGTACATCGCGCGTTCGCAGACCACGTATTGGTCGCTTTCCACCTTGGTGGAAACGTCCCCAATGTAGTAGTCGTTAACGTTGAACGACTTCCTGGAGGACGGAGGTAGTGTCGCGGGGGGCCCGGCCACCGGACCTTCGGGCGTCATGAAAGTCAGTTGCACATCGGCCGAGTTTTCCGTATCCGGGTTCATGACCAGTACCCATTCATCGAATCCGGCCGCGGTGCATCCCTCGGGCAGGTACCAGCCCGTACTACTGTAGATAGACCCGCGGGAGTTATGCGCGCCCAACTTGCCTTCGGCCGTGGCTATGTACATGGCCATCTCGACCACGACGTCCTGTCCTTCCTCGTCGGTGAAGACCAGCGTCGACACATCTTCCAACGGAACGTAATCGTTGACACAGATAGACTTCCTGCTCCCCGCTGCCAGCATGAACTCCGGGCCGGTGATAATCTCTGTAGGTGTCAGGAAGAAGAGGTAAACAGGAACCGCGGAGCCGGTCGGGTTCTGTATCAGGACCCACTCCTCGAAACCGGGCCAGGTCGCCCCCTCGGCGACGGCCCATCCCCCGCCCGCCTGTGAAGAACCCATGGAGTTATGGCAACCAACCTTCCCGTCAGGGGCGTTAATGTACATCGATCGCTCCGCGATAACCCCCCTGCCGGGTGTCAGGCACTCGACCTTGGTGGAGATATCGCTATTCGGCACAAAATCGTTGACGTGAACGGTATCCCTGGTGCCGCCCGGCAGGCTCCGCCGCGGACCGGGGATCTCACCGCCGGGAGTCTGGAACGTCACCTCAACGTCAACCGTGTCGCTGTAAGGGTTCATCACCATAATCCACTCGTCGTATCCGGTCCAGGTGGCGCCTTCGGCCAGGTACCAGACGTCGGAAACGCCCGGGGATCCGATCGAGTCGTGAGAGCCCCACTTGCCGTCCAGCGTGTTGACGTACATCGCCCTCTCGGCGCAAATAGGAACCCCGTTGGTGGACGTCACCACCGTGGCCACATCCTGGTTTGGCACCAGTGCGTTCACGTTCACGGTGGTTCGGCTCTGGGCATCAACGGTAAAGGTCGGGCCAGCAACAGGGCCGTCGGGCGTGAGAAGGGTGAGCTCCACTACTGAATCGTCCGTGTTGGGGTTCTGTACCAGCACCCACTCGCCGAATCCGGGCCAAGTCGCGCCTTCGGCGAGGTACCAGCTTCCGCTGGAATACGGTGCGACGGTGAACGAACCGACGTTGGACTTCTCGCTATCCCAGTCGTAGACGTAGACGTTCCCTGACTCGACGTCATTGGGGACGGACACCTGTATCTCGTCGTTCTTCCACGAACTCACCGTCGCCTCGCCGGCCCCCGGTGCTACCGCCGAGCCCGCATCGGGGAACGTCACCTTGGCCAGGCGCCGGGAGGCCCCGAAGTTCGTGCCCGAGATCTTGACCACGTCACCTCCGGCGGCGCTCGATGGTGTGATGCCGGAGATCTCGGGGCTGGAGTCCCTGTTCCCCATCGCCCACGCATCGGGGACGTAACCCTGGACGAAGTCGTAGCTGAGGTAAACGTCTCCGTTCCCGTTCCAGCCGGAGCCCCAGGAGTTGATCATCAGAAAGCCGCCAAGGCCAGGGCCGCCCGCGTTATCGTCGTACCCGGCGATGAAAACGGCATGGCCTCCGGCATTGGCCGAGGAACCATCATAGACGTAGTAATCAGCGCTCGGGTTGACATCGTAGTCGGGGAAATCCAGGTAAATCGGAATCCCCATCACCAGCGGGGTACCGCCATCGAGGTGCGTCTTCAGGTCAGTGATGACATCCGCACGGGCATAGGGACCCCAGGTCTGCTCGTTGAAGAAGAAACCCCAGTCGTCGGGTATACGGTACTGCTTGGCCGCCTCCACGTCTGTGGTGTTCGGCTGCTTCAGGTAGTCGTTGATGTAAGGAAACTGCTTATAGTCGCAGTCGCCGGTGTTCTGAAGGAGCGTCATCGCGTCCGAGAAGCGAGAACCCTCGTCCTTCCCCTCGTTTATCTGGTTGTAGATGAAGGCGGGGCTGAAGTAGTACATATCGTTGGTGAGATCCCAGGAAGGGTGCTCCCGCTTCTCCCACCAGCTCTTATAGTAATACCCGGTGGCCCAGCCCACGCAGCTGTTGTGGGCTCCCTGGTTACCGACGGGCGGAAGGTCGGCCGAGAGGTCCACCGAGGCGGCAAGCGGCATACCGGTGCCTAATTTGCTGGTGTCCAGCTTGTATTTCGGGTCCGGCTCGCTGGGCAACCAGCCCAACCCGTGCTCGCCCGGCGCTAGGCCCGCCTCCCCACCGTTCCCCCCCGACGCCCCCGGTGGGGACGCCACCACCAGGGGCCCGGCGGCGACCAGCGCCAGCAGCATCGCCAACACGCATACCATGGAGATGACGATTCTTTTTTTCATGCCAGATCCTTTTGTGAGACATCCCGCAACTGCAAACACCAACCTACACTGATAACCTTACCACTTTTTTCGGCAACGCCGCTCCATACCTTGAGGGCCATCCCCACCTTACGGGGCGATGCCCGCTTCCTCCCTCTTGAGCACCCAGGCAACGGCCTTTCCGGCTCCTTCGAAGATCCACGGCATCGTTCGCTTGAGGAAGTATACAGGAAGCATTATGGGCTGGATTACGTGCCTCTTGTTCTTCTTTATCCCCTTGACTATCATGCGGCCCATTGTCTCCGGCTTGGCGGCGACCGCCATGAGCAACTTCATGCCCATCCTGACAATAGGCCCCCCGGTGATCGTCTCGTAGAACGGGGTCTTCACTATCCCCGGGAAGACCGTGGTAACCCCGATCCCGTGCCAGAATAACTCGTAGCGCAGGGCCTCCGAGTAGCCGTCCACCGCGAACTTGGTGCAGGCGTACGCCCCCCACATCGGCACCGCGAAGAACGCCTGGCCGCTGGATATGTTCACCACCTGGCCCGACCCGCGCTCTATCATCTTCGGGGCGAACGCGTTTACCATGTGGATTATCGACCACAGGTTCACCGCCAGCAGTTTTGCCCAGTCTTCGAGGGTAGTCTCGATCATGTGCGACATGTGGGCGATCCCGGATATAACTCTGTTGAGTCCCCTTGTGGGAAATATGACAACTGCTTTCTGGTGCAGGTGCATGAAACAGAGATGCTAGTGGATGGAACAATACAGAATTACATATCATATGGTTGGCTCGTCCCGGGAATAGGCATGATTGCCGAGGGCAATGGCGGGGAGATAGTGGACTCGCGTTTCAATCTTAGTTTTCAAGAGTTTACCACCCTCAGTAGAATCGAGTAGTCATTCAGACAGACACTTGCTTTTCGTTGATGCTGGTAGCACTCCATCGAGCAGAATCTTCTCCCGCCGGACTGGACCCCGGGACCGTGACCCCCCACGTCTTGCGTCACACTTGCGCGACCGAGCTCCTGCGCCGCGGGGTAAACTTGCGGGTGATTCAGGAAGCCCTGGGCCACAAGAACATCTCAACAACCCAGATCTACACCCACGTTGTCAACGAGGACGTGCGGCGGGCTATGAGGGTGGGGCCTGGGTTGGGTTTTAGCCGTAGTAGTGGCACTTGATGGCCTCACCTTTTGCTTACTATTGAATTCTTCGTTTTACGGTGCTGGCGGCACCGGCCAGTTATTTGCAACCCCTTCGTAAGCAATATCCCTCAAAACATTCACACTGACATCGTACTTTGCGGATACAACAGCATAAGCCTCAGCATCAGAAATACCACTGTCCTGCGCTACTACCAAGTCCCAAAACGCTTGCTTTCTCTGAGATTCTGTAAGTCCGTTTTTAACATCAGAGGGTGGTGGAGGTGCTGGTTGAGTTGCTGGTGGAGGTGTTGGTTCCGGTTCTGGTGCTGTAGTTTCGATTGCTGGTGTTGTTTCTTCGATAGTTTCTTCATCGACTGTTTCTTCTGTCTTTCCACATCCAATAACCATGAAACACCCAACTGCCATAAGCACTACGACCAAACATACAAGCGACTTTTTCATAACGAACCCACTCCCTTTTTCTAGCCCTTTCCAGTTGCATCTGATTCATAGTTGCGGGTTGCGATAACATCATGGTTATCGTATTGCTCCAGAGCCTCCCATCCGGGGCGGTCGAAGGTTGCTCCCCTGCTGTAGATATCCTCAAGAATATCTCCCAACGGCCACTTCTTGAGCTTGCAGTACTCGCGGATTCGCTGACGCTGGATCTCCGGGGAGAGCTTTTCTTCTGTCGGCCGGGCGTGGGACACCCGGATGTAGCCAATGGCGCGCTTCAAAGAACCTGCCATCTAGAAAAAAAGTCTTCGTCTGAGATTTGTCCGTTGTACCACGCTAGGATATCGCTTACCCCAAGAGTGATAGTCTGTACTGCGTTGCCAGCGGCGTCTCCAACAATCACAGCAACACTGTCTATATCGGCGTTCATTTCATTTTGTGCACCGATTACATATCCCCAAATCAAGCCAAGGTCTTGGTAATAACCCTCACTTCCAACAGGGCCTTCCGGGACAAACGTGATAATAGCTAACCTTTCGCCACCCTTTGCCCTGCCATCTGCTATCCTGGCACTTCCGATGTTAACGTTGCCACTGGCGGCTGTTTCAATCAGTTGCCCGATTTCTTCATCGGTGTATGTGGCTGGGGGTTCCGGTGTGGGAGCAGGAGCCGGTTGTGTTGCCGCTGGAGCCGTAGTATCGGTTGCAGGCTCGTCCTTCTTGCCTACGTCACCGACTTCAGCCTCGGTGGTTGAAGTTGCTGGCTCGTCCTTCTTCGCTACCTCCTTCTGCTCAAATCCCCCTGCTATAGCTACGATAATCACGACTATCACAAACAAGGCTACAGCGCCTGCTATTACGTACTTGGCATTCCTGGAGAGTCCACGTGCCTTTTTGGCTAGAATAGGAGGCTTGGGGGGAGTGATAACTGAACCACCAGCGGGGGCCGCTTCAAGGGTCGCTTCTGGAGAAATATTATTGTCGCTAAGCTGATACCTCAAATTGTGGAGGGGAGAGTATACGGTGTACTTGAACTCAGGCATCTGAGGGTTCGGCGCCACCGTCTCCACCATGACCCTTTCGCCTTCCCTGAAAGCCAATGTACCGTCAATCACGATGTCCTGGTTGACCGTACATATATCCCCTGGCTTTATAGGTTTAACCATACTTGCTCCGTAGTCTCTTGCGGCTTATATGAGGATTATAGCCCAATCACTCACCCTTTATCACCTCTCGCTTGTAACGCTGTATCCCGAATTATCTATAGTTACCACAACATTACCGTTTGTGTCTGTCCTGTAGACCTGCCCGTACGCCCCCAGTTCTCTTAACATTGTTTCTCCAGGGTGACCGTAGGTGTTGTCAGCCCCAACCAATATGACCGACACCTGTGGTTTAACAGCATCAATAAACGACTGACAGTATGCGGAGTCCCCACCGTGGTGTGGCGCTTTCAATACCTCCACGGGTGATAATCTCTGCGACACCATGTACTCCTGTGCCGGTACCTCCACGTCTCCGGTTAGCAGCAAGTCCTGCTCTCCTAAACTTATCAGGAGTACTACGCTGTCGTTGTTCTCGTCGGCTCCCGTCCCACTGTATAGTCCATTGGGCGGGTTCAGCACCTTGACGCTTGCCGACTCCCACTGGTAGCTCTCGCCGCTCCTTACCTGTCTCCTGGGTATCTTTTTCTCGTCTATCGCCGCACTAGTGGTCTCCCACGCCTTGGTGTCCTTGCCAACGCCTGACTCCCACACCTCTTCAACCTTGTACTTCTCGATGACTTCATTGGCCCCGCCTATGTGGTCGAAATCAGGATGAGTCAGCACAAGGACCTCGATGTCGTCACATCCCAGATCCTCAAGCTCCTCTACCACTTCGCCCCCAGCGTTGGTCTTCCCCGTGTCCACCACTGCGAAGAAGTCGTCATCCCCCGCCTCCAGCCTGATTATGCATGAGTCGCCCTGTCCCACATCAACGAAGGCGACTATCATCTCACCCTCACCGCTCACTCTCCTGCGTATTGATTCCTGCTTCTTGGTAGGCGCTTCCCCTTTACCGCAGCCAGCTATCAGGACTATAACCAGTGTCAATACAAGGACTGCAGTCGTCCTTCTCTGCGCCATCATGCCGTGTTCTCCTTCGGAAATGGATTAGGCTTCCGGCCAGTACCGGAACGCCTAGATATTGGTGCTTCACCCTTTGATAGACCGGACAGAGTTCAAATGACAGAACTCGTTCTGGCTTGTGTCAACAACAAGCCAGAACAAACAACTCAGGCTCTGGTGGATAATACGTGGTAGGCGTCGTCTCGCCGGGAGTCAACTCTTTGTCCTCATCTCGATTCCATATCGTTTTCCCAGGCGTCCTCGGCATACTGCTCGTAGCCCTGCTGATAACCCGCTTCCCACCCGGACTCATACTCGCTTTGAGCCGCCTCCGTCTCGTACTCGCCGTTATCCTGTGCCTCAACGTCCCAGTAACTCTCATTGTCGTCGTAGGAACCCTCTCCGGCGGCCTCGTATCCTGCTTCATATCCGTCTTCAAGTCCTTCGTCATTGGCGTCAATTGTGCTCTCGTAGACCTCCTCTTCCTTGTAGTCCGAGGATGGTGTCCCGTAGTGACCGCTGTTGCTACACCCAACAACCGCGAGCAGAGTAGCGGCAAGGGCTACCAGGACTGCTGCCGCCATGACTTTCTTTATAACAGCCACCTCAGGGCCACTTCCACAGCTTGCGTATGACCTTGCGGCCGACGTACTTGTTCTTCGCCCTGTTTGCTACCTTCTTGGGTCTGCCACTGGCTATTACCTCGAGGTCCCTCATGATCCTCGAAAGCTTAAACATCTTCGAACTGGTCTTACCCACGTCCGCTACCCCCTACTGCGGTGGTCCGCACACCGAGCACGGCGTATACCCTTCGGCCTTGGCCTGTGATAGCGGTATGGTCCGGGTATCGGTCTTTCCCGTCACGTACCTGCAACCGGGGTTGTGGTATTTCTTACCTGTGCGGGTCACCACCACCATCGGCTCGGCAGCTGGTGCAGGAGCCGGAGCGGGAGCCGGTTGAACTTCAGGCGCAGGTTCGGGAGCAGGCGCAGGAGCGGTAGTCTCCGGCTGTTCCTCCTTCTCTTCTTCTTTTTCGTCAAAGGAGAGCCCGGCGAGCGTGCAACCGCTCAGGTTACTGTACAGCGAGAGTTCCTCATCTATGGAGTGGGTCCCCTTGCTGGAGACCTCGAACTCGAGCTCCTCTTTCCCTGTTTCCCCACTTTCCTTTTCGTAGGTTAACTTAATTATCATGTCGCCTGGTCCGTCCGTTGTCACCTCGCCGGTGAGGCGGTAGGCGCTCCCCGACTTCGAGAGCTTCATATTGTTGAGGTTCGCCCCGCTCACACTCTTGCTCTCCAGGGTGAACGCAGCGGGAACGGTCTTCCCACAGCCGAATACCACCCCCGTGATGACCAGCATGAGCAGCAGCAGCACAACGGTTGCCCTCGTTTTCATGGTAGATCTCCCCCCTTTGTTATCTCGCCACTTCACCGAGGATTATATCACCAGTAACGCCCCGAGGCCCAGACAGCCCCCCTGCGCCAGGCAAGCCGCCGCCGCGGGGTAACCCTCCGGGTGATCCAGGAAGCCCTGGGGCACAAGAACATATCCACCACCCAGATCTACACCCACGTCGTAAACGAGGACGTGCGGCGGGCGATGAGCCGTTCTTACATAACAAAAGCGAGGCCATCTCTGACCCCGCTTTTCCATGCCTTACCATGCCGAACCGCGCCCTTCCGAACACCGACCACGCCTAACCATACTGGGCCTAACCGAACCCTGCCACGGCATCTTCAAGTACAACAAAAGCGGCCCAAATTAATGGGCCGCTTTGTAGCCTTGCCATACCCCGCCGAACCACACCACACCATTCCACGCCGAGCCATGCCGAACCAAACCGGACCTAACCACGCCGTGCCAAACCCTGCCTAGCAAAGGCGTTATGGGACAGATTCGAGTTCGTGTAAACTCCCAAACACGGAAGCTGGCTGAACATGGCCGAGATAGAGTTGAACGTGCTCACGGGACAATGTTTGAAAAGAAGGATCGACGATATCGATGTTGTCAGAAGAGAGGTACGGGCATGGCAAGAATACAGGAACAACAAGAACGCCAAGGTCAACTGGCAGTTTACAACAGAGGATGCCCGGATAAAGCTATCGCGTCTTTACCCGACACTTGAGGGTTGACGCGACACTAGACGGAAACAGCCGCCAGGAGATCGCTTTCACTACCATCATGGCTGAGGGCGGGGCTGTGGGTTTCTACAACAACGAGGTAACCTGGAGCATCGGGAGGTGTGCAGTGAGTGTAAGCGGCAATAACCAAAATGTACGTGACAACAACATCGACCATATGGGCAATCCGGGCTGCAGATGCTTCCCTGAAACAACTGTGATGATCGAGGGCAACGCAGGTGACCGATTTCACCTTAAACTTTATTTCTAAGATGCCTGAGAACAAACTACCATTCTATACTCGCGGTTCCGTCTGATTTTCTGCCGCCTTTGACCCGACCGACAGATTTTCCACAGGCGGGACATTTTCTATATCCTTTCTCGCCTTGGGGATCGACATGCATCCGAGTATCGCTGACTATGAATACTTTCTTACATGCAGGGCATGTAAGGGCAGCATTGTTTCCTTCCCAATCTTCATCATGTTTAAGCTCGTTATGGATGAGATTTCTGATTGGCATATTGGCCCTTCCATTAGTTGTGCCGCTTAAGCCGGTATTTCCCCATTGGCCCCCTCCAACACCTGTTTCTTATCACGAATCCGGCCTTTCCCTCAAGGTTGACAACCTCGGGAACTCCCTGCGCCGCTTCGCTCTCTCCCAAGAGAGGTTTCACCCGATATCCTTCATATACCGCTTCCAACGCCGATATTCTACCACGATTCGAGCCTTTCCAGCATGGTCGACTGGAATCTGCGGCATGCTCGCCGATTGACCTCTCCACGTCACCTCCAGGCCTCGTATTTTTCCGTTGTCCGGATCCCGAAGCTCTGAGAGCCCTCCTTACGCCCGGCAAGCCGCCGGCGCGGGGCAAAGACCCCACGTATACCTTACCTTTGGCCCGGCGGCTGAAGCGGGGTCAACTTCCGGGTGATCCAGGAGGCCCTCGGGCACAAGAACATCTCCACCACACAGATCTACACCCACGTAGTCAATGAGGACGTCAGGCGGGCTATGAAGGGGGGGCCTGGGTTAGGTCGGAACCGCAGTGCTTACACTTGATTGCCATCATTTTCGTTGCTAATCCTCACCACTTATAGCCACAGTCCTTACATTTCATTGTTTTGTGAACCTTTCCAAGTCTCACCCACACCTGTGCCTTCAATTACCCGAAGGTCCTTACCTGATTTACTACATACAAACTCTTGTGATTCGGTTCCCTCAACTTCAAACACCGCAATTTCAATTTTTTCGTCTTCTTCGTGATATCGACCTCTAAGTTCACGTCCGTGTGTTTCGCCAGGTGGGGGGCCAACAAAAATGACGGCAGTACCGTCGCCAGTATCATCTCTCCGAAGCACCATTGTGTTCCCAGTGGTTCCATTTATATAGGATTTGACTTGGTTTGTATCCGAAGTACTGGTGGATTCTTCACTCTTAGGTTCTGACGATGCTTCTTTCTGTTTTTGTTGTCCACACCCCACAACAACCAAACATCCAACAACCATAAAAACAACGACCAGGCCGACAACAGACTTTATCGGCATCTAATCTCCCCTTCTTTCGACTTCTTTAGCAGCATCGTTATACTTGTTTGCGTTTTCAATGGCGAATGATAATTCCGCGTCACCGGCTCTTAATATTTCTACGATTCGTTCTTCTGACCCCTCTGATAGCCCTAACGGTTGCCCTTTGGCGTTGTATTCTTCTGCACTCGCATCAAACGGGTCGAAGGCGTAGATTGCCTCAAACTTCTTAACCATAAGCTCCATGTTGTTATCACTATCGTCTTTCTCAACCCTCTCTATTGCCTCCTTGTAATCATCGTACAGAGTTTGTAACTCGCTTCTGAATTGTTCGGGCGTATACGTCTTACCGCTGGGACTAATGTACTGTACCTCCTTAGACCCACAACCTATCGCTAACAACCCAACTGAGAGTAAACACACAACCAGTAGAACAATGAACAGTCTCCGCAATTGAATCTCCCCCCCTGTCGTTGCCTTGCCGCTTATGGAATTACGCAGATCCCTTTCATCCAACTGCCGAGCTGTTCGTCATTGAACGTCAAGACCTCTTCTATGATGTCCTCCTGGGCGCTGTTTGGGCCAGGTGATACCAAGTCGTAACCCAGTTGGAAGCCCAATACCTCAAGTTTATCAGCGGCTTCAGATGCCTTGTCTAACGCATCCATGTCCATTTCCGGGCCTTCTAAGTACGCATTGCTTGCCTCTTGGTACTCCCCGTAAAGTGTTTTAAGTTCGATCCTGTATTCCTCCGGGGTCATCTCCCGGCCCCCAACAGAATAAGTGGCTACGCCGCCGCAACCAAGTAACGACACAGCTACAAACATCAAGGCCACTAACAAGCACACACCTTTTCTCACTTGGACCCCCCCTCGTTGCCTCCTAGTTGCCAACCAATACTATCACGGGACTACCCCTCCGCGGCCCTCTTCATCCTTCTCCGCCAGCTCCACTTAGCGTTAGCTCTTGCCTCCTCGAGGGATTGCTCCAACAACTCCACCTTTTTGTCCAGGACCTCCACGGTTACCTGGACCTCGTCTCTCTCCTTTTTCACCTGGTCAGCCTCTTCCCTCGTCTTCTCCGCCTGTTCCTTCAGCTGGTCCCTTTTCATCTGGCTGCTTTTCTACCCCAGGTTCTTCCCTTCCCTCCTTATTCGACCCTTGCAGTCCCTCAATTTCTCGTACAGCCTCTTCTCTCTCTTCGCCTACGAGTTTTACTACAGTAATACAATTTACAAGGTCTCCCGGGCAGTACTTTACCGTGTGCCTAGTACTCTGTCATTCGCCAAATGATGGGTAGAGTTTCTTCAATTTGATCCTAGCATCGTCGGTGGTGAAACGCCAGTCGATGGATGAGTTTTTAGCGTTGCGCGCTTTCTCCCACGCTGCTACCTCATCTCGTAATCTCTGCTGGTCGGGAATCCTACGCGAGAGGCACTGGCGGGAAAGGATGCTCAACTCGATCTCCGCCATATTCAGCCAGCTGCCATGCTTCGGGGTGTAGTGAAGCTCAAGGCGGCACAGTATCCGTCTTGCCTCTTCGGGAGCGAACGCCTCGTAAAGCGAGGAGGGGCAGTGTGTGTTCAAGTTGTCCATGACCACCGTGATTCTTTTCGCACTGGGGAAGTGCTCGTCCACCAGTTCGCGCATCCCAAGAGCCCAGTCGATCTTCGTCCGCCTGTCGGTGACCTTAACATGCCGCCAGCCCTCCAAGGGCGCGAAGAACATGAACAGGTTGCTGACGCCGTTGCGCCGGTACTCGGAATCGTAGCGGCGGCCTCGGCCCTGCTTCATGGCATGAGGCTCGCGCACCTCCATGATCTGCTGCTTGCTCGTCTCATCCATGCAGACAAGGGGGCGCTCCGCGTCACAGGGGCGCGTGTACACCTCAAGAACATCCTCCATCTTCCATACGAACTCGGCGCTGGCAACTGGTGCTATACACCACTCTTTGACAAGCCACGGTTTAATTTCGTTTTTTTTAGAACCTGGCGGACCGTCTCATGGGAGAGGCTGTCCACATAGGCAAGCTCAACCATCTTCCCGGCCAGCATGCGCAGGGTCCAGCGAGTGTGACCCTCCGGCGCCTCGCTGCATGCCAGCGCGATCAGATGCGCCTCCTGCTCACCGTCAAGTTTCCTTGCATATGGTCTCGGCTTGATGCTGCGGGCTCCCAGGGCAATGTCCATTCCCTCCTCCACAAACCGCTGGCGGATACGTTGCACCGTCGGGAGACTGACAAGAAACGCTTCACGGATCCTCTCGTCTGTCCATCCGGCATCAGCTTTGAGCAGTACGTGTGCCCACCTGATCCTTCTTGCCGAATGTTTCCCGGTGCTGATTATCTCCTTCAGCTCGTCCCGCTCCTCCTCGGTCAGATCAACAACATATTTCTTGTTCATGATCCCTCCTGTAGAGTATCTCCTACAGGAGAGTATACGATTCAGAACGTATCATGTCAAGCTAGACAGAGTACTAGTAGCATCTCGGGTGCAGAGCGTTCCGTACTCTTTTTCGAGTATGTTGGTTACAACGCGTTTCTTCTCGCTTTTGCTTTCAAACTTACCCCATTCCTTGTTTTTCATAAACGCTTCCCGGGTTTTAACGACAAACGCCTCATCCACCGCTACTTCCGGGTGGCACTTTCGGCAAAGCTCGCATATTGAGCAAACCTGACCGTTCTCGTCCCCACACTCCTTGCATTTAACTGCCAATTCTCCCCGTTTCTACGTTCTCTTACTCCTGGATATATCGTTCCACTGGTTTCCCGCCATGAAAGTCAGCCCATCTCTTCATGTGACCTTCTATGGTTCCCCTCCACTCGCTTTCCCAAGACGTTCGACGTCTCGTCGGTTTCGGGTCCCGGTATTCAGTTGTCGCTGCCTCCTTCAATCTCCCTGCGAACCCCTTCCCTGGAGCGAAGGTCTGTGTGGTCAAGAGACTTGCCGTCCCGGTAACCTTGTGAGTATGCGGTTTCGTCCCCAAAGGCGGTGAGCTTCCTTTTTACACCATTGGTCATCTTCAAATCGTTGACATAGTCTATGACCATCGCGTTTTGCGTTAACACAAGCGCTTTCGACTCTACCTGCTCTCGGAATTTGTTCTCGAGACCGCTCACGAAGCCTCCGAGGTAATCGTTTCGTATCCTCATGGTTAAGCCGCGTGAACCCTTTCTCCCCCGGGTACTCTCTTTCTTCCACTTGGTTAAGAAACGATGGAAACATGTTGTGAACGCCCCAAACGCAAACATCAAGGTCTCCTTGCAGACCGCAACATCAGTCTCCAGTCCTATGAGGACAAACTTGCTCCCCATCCTACTGCCGCCGTAATCGTCTGTCCGAACACATGGCGTTACCCTAAAGTTCTCGCAGATCGGCCTGGTGATCATGAGTTTCCACGTGCTGGCGGACTTCATGCCGTCTTCTAGCGTTTCCTGTACGACCCGCTCTTCATCTTCCTCGTCGTCCAGGTCACCGACCTCCTCCATGGTTAGCCCGGCGCCGAGAAGAATCTCCTGCGCTTTCAACAGCGCCGCGAACGCCTCTTCCTCGTATGGTGTTCCGTCGGCAAGCCTCAGTAGCTTTTTCACTTTCGTTACGGTCTGTGACTTAAGCAACTATGGTTCAACCCCTTTGTTTCCCATCCTCAAACCGAATATCATCTACTATGTCGATAACATCAATGAACTCGTCGGCAGCCCGTATCAACTCCTCGGATGCCCTGTACCCGTTTATCTCGTAGATCTCTCTTGCCTCCGTGCTGGCCAGAATAGTAATATGCTCTGAGCAGCATCCCGTTCTGCGTCAGTAATTTCAGGAGCTTCACGTAATCAACCTTGAGTTGTAACGGTTCCCAGGTGGCCGATCGCCAGTTCCACCCATCCATGAATATTGCTGTTCGCCCCAGCTGTGTCACGGTGTAAGAAAGGTTCATCTTGTTGATCGTTACCCACCTCTTATCTGTTCGTTCCGTCCGGTTACGCCGGCTCCAACGAGTATCTCGCCCTTATCCTCTCGCGCTTCGTACGCTTTTTCCGCCCTTGCGTGGTCTTCAACCGCATAACAGTAGATGCACCCGTGAGGGCACGAGTTATATGCGCCGATGTCTCGAGACTCAAAACAGCAACACCCTTCCCTGTTCCCCTTCCTTTTTGCCTTGATTGGGTAGCCGGCCACGTCTGACAACCTGTAGGCGTCAACGCAGGCTGCCTCTTGCGCCCCGCCAACCGCATATTTCTTCTGAGAGCAAACGCTTAACTGCATCCTTCTTTCCGCCGCCACCTGCACCAGGTCTGACACCAGCTCTCTTTTTGACCAGTCTGATGGGTCAAACCACCTGAATCCCTGTTCTGCCGCAGCCCTGTTCATGTTCGTCGTGGTTTTTTGATACATCTGTGCGAATGAAACCACTACCTCATCTACCGCCCCCTCCAATGCTCTGGCCATTGCGTTGAACCTCGTTATATGCTGTTCTAACGTCATCGTGTTTGTCACCACTATTGGGTCATACCTCCACACCACGGTCCTCGGACCGTACCGTTCAGCCACCGCATGGGCCTGCTCAACAGAATCCCTCCAATCAACAACGCGCCCTTCGAGCTCTCTGGGATAACCATTAATCGTGTGCTGGATGATAAACGGGTAGCCGAGCGCGTCTATTTCTTCCAAATGGGGCAAGAAAGGGCCTAAGTTCTTGGTCCAGAACACAAAGCCGTCAACATCGTCTCTGCCTAGAGGCACCCGGTTCTCGGTGCCGTTGTAGGGGTTACTTACCTTGCAGTGCCCCTCACGGAGCCTGGCCATGAACCATTCCCCGTAAAACGCCGGTATGTCGGTTCTGTAGCTTGCAGATATTATCAATATTCCCCTTTGGCTGCTTGCGCCCTATTATCCTACAAGGCATCAACATTCTCACGTGGACGTTGTAGCTACCACCCCCTTGCTATTGTCTCTGTGAACGTGTATCCGCGGCCAAGCCCGGTCGGTGCCGACACCCTCAGGGCTTCTCCAGATGCCCGCGCGGCGACTATCTCTCGAACCCCGTCGCCCGTGAGGTCGTCATTGTTGAAGAAGAGATCGTCCACCATCGCCTGCACTACAGCATCCTCATCTTCATAATCGAACTCCGCCAGCTCGCTTGGCTCCATGAGCGAAAGGTAATACTTGACCAATATCGCCCCTGCCTTGCGCCACGCCATCCGGAACTGCTCGTTGTCTCGGTCTCTTTCTGGTATAGTTATTGCCATGTTCTCTACCTCCGTTTCAAGGGGCTCTTGCTTTTTGCCTAGAACCATAATATTATGGTAGAGATAGTACGTCAACATATGGAGGTGTCGCACATGGTGGAACAAGAGAATCAGTATCTGGTCTTCTACGAGAGAGTCCTATTGGCCTCAGCTATCATCTTTGGGTTCATCGGCGGCTTCACGATTTATCTCACCTGCACGCCTGACACCCCTGCCAATTCAACGGTTCAGGTATTCCTCATAATATCTCTGGCCATGCTGTCCTTTTCTGTCTTCTCTGGCCTTCTCGCGCCTCTTTACTTCATGTCTTACTGCACCAAAGATCCGTACGGATCCCTTCTGTTTTTCAGGAGGAAGGAAGAGGTTAAGGGAGACGAAGCCCTGAACCAGTTGCAGAAGGACAAGAAGCGAAATTACGAGAGCCTCTTTCTTTTCCAGTTGACGTTTTTCGTTCTTGGCCAACTTTTCCTTTTCGTTGCCATATTCGTCAACATGTTCTGGGACTGAGGCCCATTCTTCGTCAATCTTGAACCAGCCAGTACTGGTCGACGTCTTACCCGGGGAACAGAACCTCTCTGCCAGTTGTTTGTTGGTGCCGACGGAGGGATTCGAACCCCCACGCCCGTTGCCGGACACCTGGATTTAAGCCAAGCGCGTCTTCCAGTTCCGCCACGTCGGCTGGTAGCCCCTGCTGGTCTCGAACCAGCGGCCTCCTGTTTGTAAGACAGGCGCTCTCCCTGCTGAGCTAAGGGGCTGTGTTGGTACCGGTGGAGAGAGTCGAACTCCCACGCCCTTTCGGACACCTGGTCCTAAGCCAGGCGCGTCTTCCAGTTCCGCCACACCGGCACGGTTACCGCAACAGCCATTAACCCCGGTTCCGTTCTACCCGGCCATCTATCTCGAGGCTTTATGCACCCCAGGTCATTGTTTCCCCCGGAGTTTCTCCTAAGGAACACTCGTTCCTCAGCGACAGGTGGTTGTCGCGGCAATATTCAGTTTTCAAGGTAGCTGGTGGCCGCACCAGGATTCGAACCTGGATGCTCGATGCGAACGGGAGCTTTTGAGGCCCCTGCGTCTTCCAATTCCGCCATACGGCCATTTGGTCCCGAGGGCTGGGATTGAACCAGCGACGCCCTGGTCTTCGGCCAGGCGCTCTACCGTCTGAGCTACCTCGGGTTCTGGCGGAGAGAGCAGGACTCGAACCTGCAAGACGGCACTTGACCGTCCACGGGTTAGCAACCCGCTGCCTTACCAATTCGGCCACCTCTCCGTGGTTTGGGAGGGAGGGATCGAACCTCCAGCACCAGGTCCAAAGCCTGGCGTTCTACCGTTGAACTACTCCCAAGTGGATGCCCGGGGAGGGGTCGAACCCCCGTCTCCTGGTCCAGGGCCAGGCGTCTTCCCACTAGACTACCGGGCATTGGCGGAGGGGAAGGGGATCGAACCCTTAAGACCCTCTCGGGCTCAACTGTTTTCAAGACAGTCTCCGTCGCCAGCCTTCGGATTGCCCCTCCGCACGCTTATAATTGGTCGGGGTGGCAGGATTTGAACCTGCGCCCCCATGGTCCCAAACCATGTGCGCTACCTGACTGCGCCACACCCCGATGATTTTCTGGAGCGACCGGCGGGTCTTGAACCCGCGACCTCAACCCTGGCAAGGTTGCGCTCTACCGTCTGAGCTACGGTCGCTTGGAGCGAGCAAAGGGGTTCGAACCCTTATGGCCGACTTGGAAGGCCGGGGCTCTACCGATTGAGCTATGCTCGCTGGTGGAACCGGTCGGGATCGAACCGACAACCTCCTGGTTGCAAACCAGGTGCTCTCCCGATTGAGCTACAGTCCCGCGATGGTCGGCCCGGCAAGAATCGAACTTGCAATCTACCGGTTAAGAGCCGGTTGCTCTGCCAATTGAGCTACGGGCCGATGGTAGCGGCGGTGGGGATCGAACCCACGACCTCCAGGGTATGAACCTGGTGAGCTAACCACTGCTCCACGCCGCATTGTTGGGGTGACCTACCGGAATCGCACCGGCACCTCCAGGGCCACGGCCTGACGCTCTTCTATTGAGCTAAGGTCACCTCGTTGGCTGCGGTGGCAAGATTCGAACTTGCGACACGGCGGTTAACAGCCGCCTGCTCTACCACTGAGCTACACCGCAGCGTTGCCCGACCCCACTCGAGAGGTCGGGCTTGCCGTTGACCGCCCTGGCCGATCACGTTACCTTAATACTGCTGCAAACGCTCTTGCTTCTCTCTTCAATCAAACCCCCTTCCTTGCCTTTCTTTGCCAGTCACTCACGCTTTAGTTTTTTGGTGGGGATGTCAGGAATCGAACCTGCCTAGTCATCGACGCCGGGGTTACGGCCCGGCACAGCTCCCACGCTGTCGCATCCCCTTGGAGGCGGAGACAGGAATCGCACCTGCGTGTGCCGGTTTGCAGCCGGCCGCTTTTCTCCTCAGCCACTCCGCCTTGGTGGACCCGGATGGTGATGCTCCACCTCCTCCCGCTTATGAGGCGGGCGTTCTCCTGTTAAACTACGGGTCCTGGAGCCGGTGGAGGGCATCGAACCCCCGACCTTGGCATTACAAGTGCCCTGCTCTGCCATCTGAGCTACACCGGCTGTTTGGCACCCCCGCGAGGATTTGAACCCCGAACCTCCCGGGCCGAAACCGGGCGCTCTATCCGTTGAGCTACGGAGGTACATGTTGTTTGTCTTTTTCTGCTATTTGGAGGCCATCCCCGGACTCGAACCGGGAACATCCACCTTAGGAGGGTGACGCTCTGTCCAGTTGAGCTAGATGGCCTTTTCCTTTGGAGCCCCCGGTCGGACTTGAACCTACAACCTGTGGATTAGAAGTCCACCGCTCTATCCAATTGAGCTACGGGGGCTTGGCGCCCTGTAGGAGAGTCGAACTCCTATCTCCTCCTCGACAGGGAGGTATGCTTGCCACTACACCAACAGGGCTGGTGGCCTCTGAGGGATTTGAACCCTGCGTTTCCGGGTTGAAAGTCCGGCGTCCTTGACCTGGCTGGACGAAGAGGCCTGGTAGACCCGGAAGGCTTCGAACCCTCGCTTCACCCTAATCAGGGGTGCGTTCTGCCGGTTAAACTACGGGTCTTTTAGGATGCCTAGCCGCTACCACCCAGGCCACTAAGGACCGGGGTCCACCCCAAACCGCTTCACTCCTCGCGGCAACACTCCCCGGGTCACACCGGGCGGAGTGCTTTCGGCACCAATACTTTTCCAGCTATTCTTTTTTCAAGGTTCCGCATCCCGCGTCTTTCCAGCGAGACAGTCACCGACTATTGGTTGCGGGGGCGGGAGTTGCACCCGCACCCTCAGGGTTATGAACCCCGCTGAGCTGCTCCAGCTCCACCCCGCTTCATTTCCTGGTGGAGGTGGCAGGCCTCGAACCTGCGGCCTCCGGGTTAAAAGCCCGTTGCTCTGCCGTCTGAGCTACACCTCCGCTGGCGGGCCGGGAAGGACTCGAACCTCCACTCTCCGGTTTTGGAGACCGTTGTGTTCCCGTTACACCACCGACCCGTACTCCCACTAAAAAACCGCCCCGTTCGAGGCGGCCTTGAGGAGTAATCCGTCAAAGAGTCACGTTACGCCCCCCGACCACCGCCTTCCCGTACGCCCTCGAAATAACCTGTGAGGGCACAAATCGGGTCCCAGGTCCCTGATGGCACCGTCTGGTGCTTCAAGGTTTTCCTCGCTATTCCATTCAGTTGTCGTGCTCTTCGTTTCACCATCAACCTTCCGCTTTTCGTTCCCTGTCTATACAAACGCTTTCCATTCTGCGCTTGTTCCCAGTCAACACCTTTCTCTACAATAACTATAATACTATCGCCATGATAGTGAGTCAACCGTCATTTCAACAATAATGTCCCTGATATTTTTCATGCCTGATGAATCTCCACCCGCTATTGCGGCTTATATCTTCTTCGCCGGCCTTCCGGCAGACTTCTTCTTTGCTGGTTTCTTAGCAGCCTTCTTCTTTGCGGGAGCTTTCCGCTTCTTCGCGGCCGCCCTCTTCTTGGCCGGTTTTTTCGCAACCTTCTTTTCTACCGCACTTATCCTTGCGTCCAGCTCCTTTATGTCCTGGGTAGTAGCTACTCCAACCGTGTTCAGGGCCTTCCGCATTGCCCCGACTACCGCATCGTCCAACTCGCTCCTGATCTCTTCTATGGACTTCGTTACCTTCTTTTTCTCAGCCATCCGTACCCCTCCTTATACGTATGTGTATACAGCAGGATTTATTATACACGAAGGTGTCACGTTGCTGTATTATTGCGCAGTTTCGTCTACCTGCTTGCAGTGTTCAATCTTTATTCTTCTGCCAAGCCCCACAATAGTTCCTTCACCAACTCTTCTCGCTTGTATCCCAGCCCCAACCTGTAAACCCCTATCAGAAGAACGGTTGCACCGCCGGCAATCCAGTAGATCAGATGTTGTACTGCCCTGTCCTGATCTTCTAGTTCGTATCTGTCCATGTCGTACTCATCGTCCAGCGAGTACTCCCTCCCGTTTCTTTTGCTTCGCCACCTCTTTGCCCTAAAGGTATCTTCCGCTACTTCGATACTCTCAAGTACGGTATCTCCACTCTGGTAGACATAGTGCTGCCCTCCCGCCGGCAACTTCCAGTTAATCAAGACAAGTGCTATGAATACACCGACCGCGACCACGACTATTGCTGTCACAAGCGTATTTCTCGTGGATTGCAACTCATCGTTTGCCTTCGCTATTGCGGCATCGTCACCCCTTCCCCCCACATCTCTCTGGTCTATGGGTTCGCCGCCCTTTTTTGCCCAGTAAAGTACGCCTCTCAATCTCTCACTCCCGTCCTTTCCCCCAGCAGTTCATCCCCCTTACAATACCACTCGTCGTTACAACATCCCCTGTAATTCATCCTCGTCCAAGACCGTTATTCCGAGGTCTACCGCTTTCTGGTACTTAGACCCTGGGTTCTCCCCCACCACCACATAGTTCGTCTTTTTACCCACCGAGCTAGAAACCTTCCCTCCAAGTGCTTCTATTAGCCCCTTCGCCTCATTCCGCGTGAACCTCTCCAGGCTCCCAGTCAGCACGAACGTGACCCCCTCCAGGGGCTTCTCGTTCTCGTCCTCCTCATCTGCCATCCTGACCCCGGCGTTCCGCAGTTTGTTCACGATATCCACGTTGTACGGTTCTGCGAAGTATGCCACCATACTCGTAGCGATCTCCGAGCCTACACCTTCTATTTCCTCAAGCTCCTCTTCTCTTGTTGCCATCAAGACGTCCATGCTCCCGTAGGTCTTGGCGAAGTCCTTAGACACGCTCCTGCCCACGTTTCTGGCTCCCAGGCTGTATATGACCCTCCACAGGGGCTGCTTTTTCGACTTCTCAATGGCGGCAATCAGGTTAGCGACAGACTTCTCCTTGAAACCCTCCATCTGTGCCAGGTCTTCCTTTGTTAAGTAGTAGATGTCTGATATGTCGCTAACGAGGCCCAGGTCGATCAGTTTCCTTACCGTCGATCCCCCCAGCCCTTCGATGTCCATAGCGTCCCGCTTCCCTATATGAAGTATCTGCTCGAACTGCTGTTCCGGGCATAATGTGTTATTACATCTCGTTACGGCTTCTCCGTTTACCCTGAACACCGGCGACCCGCACGAAGGGCACTCCTTGGGCATCTCGTATGGCTCCTCTTTGCCCGTCCTCTCATCCTCGATCACCCGCACGATCTCAGGGATGATGTCCCCCGCCTTCCTGACCACCACCACGTCGCCTATCCGCACGTCCTTTCGCCGGATTTCGTCTTCATTGTGCAGGGTGGCGTGCGTGACCGTCGAGCCATCGACAAACACCGGGGTTAATGTGGCAACAGGGGTAAGCGCGCCCATCCTGCCCACTTGGATTACGATATCCTTGACAGTCGTCTTTTGTTCCTCCGCCGGGAACTTATACGCTATTGCCCACCTGGGCGCTCTGCTGGTAGCCCCCAGCGCCGTCTGCTGCTCGCTGGGGTTGACCTTTAAGACCACACCATCTATGTCGAAGCCCAAGCTCTCTTTCTTCTCTGACCACTCCTCACAGAAAGCCCACACCTCGTCTATTCCGTTGACCAGCCTTGAGTGCTTTCCCACCCGGAATCCCAGGTCTTGTATGTAATGAAGTAGTTCTCCGTGATTATCCGGCAGAGCGTCTGTAGAGTAGCTTATGTTGAATGTCACCATCGACAGGTGCCTCTTGGCGACCACTCCCGGGGCAAGCTGTCGGATTGACCCCGCTGCTGCGTTCCGCGGGTTTGCGAACCCCTGCCCCCTCTCCTCCATCCGGCTCTTGTTTGCCTCTTCAAATGCCTTCAGGGGCATGAAGACCTCACCCACGACCTCTATTGAAGCAGGGGGTATTTCCGTCAGGAGCCTCAGGGGTATCGCCGGTATGGTGCGTAGGTTGTTGGTAATATCCTCTCCCGTTTCACCGTCTCCCCTCGTTGCTCCTCTCACCAGGAGGCCGTCCTCATACGTGAGCGCGACCGCGAGGCCGTCCATCTTGAGTTCACAGACATACTCCACCTCGCTAACCCCCAGTCCCCTCCGAACCCTCTCGTCAAACGCCTTCAGCTCTCCCAAGTTGAAAGCGTTGTCCAGGCTCATCATCTTCTGCCGGTGTGTCGCCGGGGCGAACCCCTCTGCCGGTTTAGTTCCCACTCGTTGTGTCGGCGAGTCCGCGGTCACAAGTGCTGGGTTCTCCTTCTCCAGGTCCACCAGTTCCCTGTACAGCGCATCGTACTCGGCATCGCTGATCTCCGGGGCATCCAGGCTGTAATATCGGTAGATATGGTAGTTGAGGCTCTTCCTCAACTCCTCCACTCTCGCCTTCACGCTTTCCTTTTCCATGACCGCCCTTCCGTCGTTTAACCGTGCTTCCACATGGTGTTTATCTTTCTATATGATAATACGATGGTACGGATTGTAGGTCAACCTTGAGGACGTCAATTACCCATCAGGGTTTCAGTCTTGAGGTAACAAAGTTGTTGTCCCAGTGTAAGTCCTTCCGCGTACACCGGGTCGCCGACCCCCAGTCCCTTCGAGCAGCCTCTATGCACTGCTCTCTAGCCACGCCGCATATTCCTTCGCACACCACGGGTGGAAAATCGCCGCCCCCTATGATCTGATAGCAGTTCTCGCAACAACTCATCCACTTTTGTGGCCTGTTCTTATTCTTGAAATGCTTCGGGCAGTCCCTCCCCCCTTGGGCTTCATCCCCGCACCACGCGTCATCGTAGTTCTTACACTCGAAGCGGTTGCCCGGTTTCATGAGCACACTTTTGTCCTCGCGCACCTTAAGCGACATCTTCAACCTTTCCGAAATCCTCGTAGGCGAATATCTCGGTCATCGCCAGTTCGTTGTCAGCCGCGTTGAACACGTCCACTATCACCCCGATTGGAGGCCTGTCGTCATCTTCCTTCACCTCTATGTGCAGTTTCTGCTCCTTGGTGACCTCGCAGAACGCCTCCACGATAACCCTGCCGCCATCCCCCCGAGTAACTTTTAGCACTGCCTTCTCCCTTCGTTTCAACTTGTGATTACATCATACGTTGCCGTAGATTGTACGTCAATCTATCCCCCTTTTCGTTATGACTAATTGACAATTCAGTAAGTATAATGTATCATGTAATTGCCCGTTCAGCGGGCGCACTGGGATTGTCCTCCCGGTGTATGACGTCACCTCCAAGGGGTCGCTTCCGAGCGGCTCCGCCGGGCGCTAAAGCTTAGCCCCCAGCCGAGTCGCTGGGGGTGATTTCATCTCTGGACAATGCGTTAGGTCTAAAAACACATTAGAGCCTGTCAGGGGCTAGACCATGTTGTGCCAAATCGTTCCACTTCACACTATATGTTGCCAATATTGTGCATGGTAACGCATGTTTACGCACATAGGGGTTAACAAATAATTAGCAATGTAACTCTGGGGGTTTTTGCTCAGCAAACAGCCTTCTAGCTTGCTTGCTACAGCTCACAAAGCGCTCTTTCCAGGTACTTGATCATTAGTGGCACCTGGTCCTCCCTCAGTCGCAGTCCCTTCTTGGTTGGGCCTTCATAATCATCCTTGGAAACATACTCTCTCGCGTCAATATAGGGCCCGTATTTCCCCTCCCCTTTGGTCACCACCACGTAGGATCCGTATTGGTTCTTCGCGAACTCGGCTACGTGCCCGTCTATGTGCTCGAACACGCTTTCCCCCTTTCCACTTCAACGCGCTCTAGGTTTCTCACAAGCGACATCCAGATTATTCTCTCCCTTGTCCCCTTGTCGTCCCAATCCGTTTCCCGAACCAGTTCCACCACCACCGATTCTCCACCCAGGTGGTCCTTTACAACGTCCCCCCGCTTGCCATGTCTGCTAAAGTCACCCTCTCAGATGGTGTTCCCGGCGCAAGCACCTCGTCACCCTCTTCTGTTGTCGTGGCCTTCCCGTATATCACGATGGAGATACGCCGCTCTTGTTCATCCACGGGTCGCCTCCCTTTGTTCAATGTCTCCCGGGTATGCCGCATAGTCACCCATGCTCGTCTGGCTGTCGTCCAGCCAGTCAAGCCCTATCCAGCTGAGCCTCTCGCAAAGCTTCTTCCATCCCCGCCCTTCTCGGGTGCCGTCGCACTTGTAGGAGAAGCGGTCCATGAGCAGTTTGAGGCCTGCCCTTCTCTGCTCTGGTGTGGCCTCGTAGGGGAACCTTGTGCAGTAACTTGCATCATCCAGGTCTTCCCATTCCTTGTACTCAGGGTTCCAGCGCGAGAAGTAAAAGCGGAGCAACGCTTTGTCCTGGGGATCCTTTTCGTTGTAATAGCCGCAATATCCCTCGCCGATATACTGCCACTCGACCTTTAGGTCTTCCTGTACAAGTTCGTCACAGTCGGGTTCGACAGCCTCTTTCATTATTGCCCCCGTTTGTTGTCCCGCAGCGCGGCGTATATCGCTTCGCTCCCTGCCAGCCAGTATGATGCACCCCTCATGCCGGAACTGTTGAAGCATTGGTCGACCAACTCCTGCGCCCGGTCTTCGCTGTAGGACTCCATGCTGGCAGCGTCTTCCCTCTCCATGACTACGGTTATCATCCCTTTGCTGTCGGCCCCGGCCTCTTCGGCCACCTCAAATGCCCTGAGGACTCTTGCTCCTCGCCCTGTTGCTTCTTTGAACTTCTCTTCATCTGGCATCGAGTTGATGTCCTCACAGACCACATCCGCGAAATCATCCGCTTCCTTCTCCTGCATTCGTACTTCTATACCCTTTGTCATGGGTACACCCTCCTAGATATACGCCGGGTCGTGCTGTCTTTTGAGCGCGGTCCTTATTGTGTTGTGCGCTCTCTTGAGATGCCCCTCCAGGGGGACCCCTGAATCCAGCAGCCCCTCTATTGCCGTAGATATGGCCTGGGCGTCTTCTCGCATCAGGCTTATTTCTACCTGCTTGTTGCCAAACGTTTCCTTGAGTGTATGTTGCCATCCAAGCGACACTATCAGCGCATCCCTTGCCTGCTCGAACTGCTCTGCATTTTCTGCCGGCGTCAGGGCGGGTCTTCCGTATTCGAGACTCTCCCCCTCTTCATGCACGTGCCGCAGGTACTCCGCGCAGTAATCCATCTCATAGGTGACATGTTCCGCCTCGTCTGTCTTGAGGACCACCGTTACAACCTCGTTGTCGTTTCCAGTAAGCGCGTCCTCTGACGCGTCCGCCGTCCCCTTGAAAAGCGCGGCTGTTGCCAGCTCTTCATCGTTTGATTCCATTCCTAGGCGCAGGATATCTTTTGCCCGACGTTCCATCTCGTCTCTCAGGAACTTTGCGTTCCCCCTTGTCATAGAAGCTTCTATCTCAACCAACGGGATGCCCCCCTCTCTTATGTGTAATCTTATCGTATGTTCTAAGAGATAGTTGGTCAACTGTTGCCGGTGAATATCTGTTTTTGGGAAAGTTTGGGGCTGTTTCCGGATACTCAGCTATTTGAAGTTGTTAGCCATCTCGCTCGCATCTTACCCTGCCGTCTTCGCATATTACCGCAACGTGGTCGGTCCCTTGAACCCGGTCAACGCCTTTCTCCCTAGCGTATTTGGTCAACTTCTTCGCCAGCACCCACGCACGGTCAACCTTTTGGTCCACGACCTTCTTTAGAAGAGCCAGTTCTTCGACGGCTTCTCCCAACTCCAGCCCCGGCCCGCCGCCATTCCCCTTCTTGGCCTTGTCTGGCTTCTTCTTCCCTTCCCACAGCGGACACCTTTCTATGTAGTCGCACCATGGGCAAAGCGGCCCCTTGCTCGGCTGAAACTCCTTGTCCTCAATTGCCGTGACCACCCGGGCGATTTCCTCTTTGGCCTCGGCTATCCGTTCTTTGCTTATCGTCACGCTGTGCTTATGGTTCGGCAGCACGTAGTAGAATGAGGCCGTCTCCGGTTCCACTCCCCAAACCTCGCTTACTGCCATGTGGTAGATCGGCAGTTGTAGGTCGGTCTTGAGTATCTTCGCTGGCGGCAGGCGTCGGCTTGTCTTGTAGTCAATTATTTCGAAACCGCCGTCCGGGTCCTTGTCCAGCCGGTCGATTCTCCCGCTCATTTTGCAAACGCCCAGGTCTATCAAGAACTTGCGCTCCAGGGCCACCGGTACCCTGAACTCCCCAACATTATGCTTGTGGAAGCACCGCAGGATTCCCTGCGCCTGATAGAAGTACATTGTTTCCTCGCCCTTCGAGGTGTACCCGTCACCTATCCAGCAGGTTTCCAGGTACTCCAGCAGGTCGTCCAGAGGTCTGGGGTCCGCGGTTGGGATGTCGTAGAACCACCTCAAGGCTTCATGTACGCTGTTCCCAAACGAGAACACCGCCTTCGGCCCAACCCGTATCTTGTCAACGTACTGGTACTTGTACTGTAACGGACAGTTTTGATACGTGCTTATCGCGCTATAACTGGCTCTCATCTTGTCAAATCATCCACCTTTCGGGTTGTATTCCTGTCTGTTATATTATAATGCGTGGGATAGTACGTCAACTGTTTTAGAAACACACATTTTTCTTTTCAAGCCATTCTCCTAGTAAGTCGAGTATCCAATCTCGTCCATGCTACTGTAGAGCTGCTCACCGCATTCCCCGCACCGCAACGAAAACAGTTCCGACTCGTCATGTATTCTGCTGTCGTTGTTCATCTTGAGTTCTGCCATCCCCCCAGGCCTCAGTTTCAATTCTGCCTTGTATTGACAGGCTTCTTCGATCGCCACATCCAGCCCGGAACATGCCTCCAGGTCTGCCCCACATTTCGGGCACCTCCCGTCCAGTCCTACGCCCGCGATGCTCCTTAGCTCGCCAGCCGTGGGCACCCGGCTCTCCCCCGTGTCCCCGATATCCTCTCCCCTCATCTCCTTAAGGTCATCCAGGTTTGCCCAGGCGTACCTGGCCGCCATCCTTACGGCCCCTGGTTCTTTTGCCTCTAGGTCTTTCTCGGTAGGCACGTTTGCCCCGGTTTCCGCCGCTATCTCCCTAAGGTGATCGTAGTTGGCCAGTGTGTATGCCACCACGAACTCTCTTGCATTCGCTTCCGTTGCTTCCATCAGCTTCCTCCTGGGTTATCTTGCTAAGCGGCCCTCGCTATAGATGTTGGCCTCGGCTTGTTCATTATTTCGCGCAGCTCGTCCGGTCCCCACGGTCGGAACGCTTCTTCAAACGTTGCTGCGTCCAGCAACTTCCGTCTGGTCAGTTCGCAGGATGGGATGGATCCCCGGGAGTGTATTGCTCCGTGCAGGACCCTCTTAAACTTCTCAACCGTTTGAAGCTGGTCGATGTCCCAGTTCCGAGACACAAAGTTGTTCTTCGGCTCTGCCGTCTTGTGTTGGTATCTCATCGGGAACGCGGCCACGCCCCACTCGATAAGTGTGTTTATGCGCGCCCAGAAAGACTCCGGCGTATCCCTGAAGTTGTACAGCACGTAAACCATTACGCGGCTCGGGTTTATCCCGGCGTCCTTTATCAACCCCACGGTTCGCTTAAGCGGCCGGAACACCTTTCCCTGGTCGTAGGCAAGCCTTATGGTTTTGACCTTCGACTTCCTAAGGAACTCTACGTCGCCTTCGTTCACCCTACGGCAGTCGAGCCCCTGACTAAAATCTATCTCCTTGATGTTGGGCATCTCCGCCACCTCGCCCAGCACGTCTTTCCAATGGGCGTTGGCAAAGAAATTATTGTCCCAGAAGACAACCTTTTTGTGATTTTCTTCTACGAGATGTTTCACCGATCGCTTCTCTTCGAACTCAGGCTCCAGCAGCCTCACGAAGCAGTACGGGCACTTCTCGGGGCAGCCCCTGGATGCGAACACCTGGCTTGTAGACCCGTGCTTTATCATCCTGTCATCGTCTGCTGGTAGCAAGTCGTAATCAGGCATGAGGTCTTCCGCCTCCGGGAATACGCCCCTGTGTACCTCAACGTCATCTCCCCAGTAATCCTCGATATCACCAGGGCAAAGGCTTGCGTAAATTCCACCGCAAATCAGCCTTGCCTTGGGATAAGCGTTCCGGTAGAAGGTTATCGCCTCACCTACCCGCTCGAAAGCGTATGTATACAGGCTGGTGATGTAAATTACGTCTGGGTTATATCGGCAGTCGTCTGGCCCACACACATACTTGACCTCATCCCCCAACGCCTTATGGTATGCGCTCAGTTTGAGCAGGCCCAGCGGGGGGTAGGTTACGTGGTACTTGATCAACGATCTCCTCGGTTCAACCAGTAGTACTCTCACTCTTATGCCCCTTCAGTTTCCACAAGGCCTTCCGAGCCTTCCCTATCTTCCCGAAATAGTCGCTTATCTCTTCCTCAACCGTATCTGGTGCCCACTCCGCTGCCAGGTAAACGGCCTCATCAATATCTCTTATCTCCTCGCTGGAGAGTTCCTGGTAACCGATTCCGTTTCCCGCCACTCTCTCCAGAGCCTCTTTTGTCCTTTCCCCATCATCTATTTTCACTACTACTAATCTCATCTTTTCCCCTCGGGAACGTTCGTTATCTTGTTTATATATTATTATGTAAGGGATAGTACGTCAACCTTATAGCTTTATTCATCCCCATTCTCGGCCTCCCGGGTCGCCTCATTTCCTTTTATGACTTCTCCCAATCAAATTTCTCACAGGATGGCGGGTCTAACCGCTCTCCTGGAAAAAATAGACAAAAAAGGCAACTGGATCGTATGGTTTACAGGGGTTACGTGGTTTACAAGGGTTTACAAGTTTACCTGGGTTTACATAGAGAATATATTGTGGCTATTCAGGGACATGTAACCAAGAGGAATGCAAGTCTGTGTAATCCCTGTGGAAGTGTTTTTTACTGTGCTAGTTTCCAAAAGATGCTGGCAAGAATTATAGCTTCACCAAGAAGCAACAGGAGGACTTGCACGACGATTATGCGGCTTTGTATCACAGAAACTCGCTTCTTTTGGATTGCATCCACAGACATGTTCTTTTCCTTCTCCTTTTTTCTGGTAGTTAACCACGAGATACCCGGAAGCTCCTCTTCGTAATATGCGTATTCCCATAGTGCGCTTACACCAGCGCCTATGGAGAGCAAGAGAGATCCCAATCCGACTGCGAGAATTAACATTGGAGTTTCGGTGGCGCATACTGCCTCTGCTCCAGAGAAGGCTGCCGCCACTAAGAACCCAAGGATGATCGACATACTGACTGCGGCCACCGTTGACAATCTTTCAGAAAGTCTCAGGTAAGCTTCTGCCACTTTTGGCTTCATTGGAAAACTCCTTTTCTATTTCTCCCCATCTTCCCCAAAAAGTACAACCGGGCATACCCTAAGCTATCCCCCTCGGCCTCCCTTAATCCTTCTCCTCTGCCTGAACACCGGGTCATGTTTCTTTCTCTCAAACGACCCGCCTCCCCAGCCTTCCGCTCCCGCCATATCAAGGACATCCTCCTTTGATACCGACATCCCCCTCGTCCCCTTAAACTCCTGCTTACCCTTCTTTGTTATTACTATTGTCCCCGTTTTTCTTACCCCTATTGGCACGTAGGCCAGGCGGACCTCTCCCCCTTCACCCATGTGTCCCTGGAACAACGCCGCCATGTCATCTTGCTTCTTCTCCCATTCCATGACTGTCCCGCTGGCCATCAGATGCCCTTGGTGAACCATCGCCGGCAGCCCCAACAGTTCCAGGCCTTCGGCAATCTCGCTTATTTCCCCGGCATTTATTCCGGTTGCTTTCCCTAACACAAAGTAAACGTCCATTTCTTTTTCAAAGATAGGGGCTGTGGAATAGTGCGTCAACCTCAATCGGCCAGAATGACCCTTATATCATGTCTGCGTCATCATTCCCCAGAAATATGGGCCAGAAGGTATTTTCGGGCAACTCATCCCCAGAGTACTTGCCCTCCAGGGTCGTCTCTCGCCATACGAACGGCGACGGTAGTTCTCTTGCCACTTCTCGTGCTGCCTTAATGTGGGGCGAGTATATGACTGTGTGGCTTGAGCTGACCACCAGTTTTTGGTTTTTCTTGAACGCCTTTTCTACTCGCCACTTTGCGTATCTCATGCTCCAGCATGCCACGTATCCATCTTCAGCACATCTCACGGACCTGTTCCCGAACACTCCGGTGTTCCTTATCAGGTATTTTGCGCTCTCGAGCGACTTTGCCTTGTTCACCGTGCCCCCGCTCCTGCTTCCCTCAGGCCTCTTGGGTCTTCTCTGTTCTTAGCAAACACCGGGTTTGCCCTGCCATGCCCGTATTCGTCATTGTTTATACTTATCTCGTGGGCCCCTGCCTCAGTGAGTTCACTCCTTCTCCTTACCCCCCCTTCGGTTCGAACCAGGTATGCCTTCTTGTCCCCATCGAGTGGCACGACGATCTCTGGCTTGCTGTCCCCCAGTGTTATTAAGACCTCCGGGTCCTCCAGACGCCAAGTCTCGCCGCTGGCCCGAGCGACGAATACACCCCCTTCTGGAGTCTTCCATATATCCTCGCGCACAGCTTCCCAGGTCGCCTGCGATTCCCCCTTGACTAGGCTGCTTGTTTTCGCGTCCAGGAATCTGCCCTTTCCGTGGTCCCAGACGAACGTTAGCCCGAGCGTGCTTCCGTCCAGGTAGACTCGCCCCATCTTTCCTAGTCCGGCTTGTCCCGCAAACACCACGTTCATTACCATCTTGGTCAACCGGTGTTCCCTGTTGTCTATTGCATGATCTCTTGTTATTAATGCGTGGTTGAAACTGACGAGCTTCCTTGACCCCTCGGCCGGCTTGTACCCGTTTGATCTCTTGGTGCTGAACGCTACCCTGAAAGGGCAGCGCTCTTCCCCTTCCAACCAAAAAGGCATACAGGTTGTCTTCCCCTCGCCGTTTGCTGTTGTCAACACCTCTCCTGTTTCCCCCTAGTTTGCCGCTTTTCTGCCTTGCTCAGGCGACCCCCACCTTCGCTTGCGTTTTTACCTTCCCGTTTCCCGGGGTTGCCACGTAGATTGCGGGCTTGAACTCCGAGTTCTTGAACGTTATCGCTCTCTTCGCCAACTCCAGCACGTCTTCTATGGTGTTCACCGAGTTGTACGCATTCCTGTAGTCTTTGACTAGAGTTCTTGGGCAAGCCAGCCCTCTCTGATGCGCGAGGTCTAGTGCGCCACGCAAAATGGAATCCAGTATCACGGTAAGCACTGGCACGCCGAGAAGCGCTCCGTTAAGGTACGCCTGCGCACCCCATATTGTTATGCTGTCCCCTGAAACCGACACCGTCTCGAATGCGTAGTCGTCCTCTCCGGTTAGCCTGGAGACCACTCCACTTCTTGTCCCTTGTGCCAGGTACACCTTGCAGGACTCTAATGCCTCCTTTGACCTTCTCCCCCACACCTCACCCAGTCGCTCTGCGTCCACCTGGACCTCGACCCTGTCGCCGGCGTACCCATCCTTGAATCCCGCGTAGATCTCCCGGGCAATGTTTTCCGGCATCTCCCTCCAGGCTTCCGTTTCTCTTTCTACGGGACGCAGTTTCCTTTCGCTCGCTCCTTCCCCCCCTTTGACGTCAACTGGCTCTTCCCGGGCCTCCCTGTCACGCTCCTGGCCGATCCTTTCAACCAATCTCCGCGCCTCCATCTCTGTCATGCGACCCACCTCCTGTGTCCTTTGTCATTAAAACCTATCATAAGTAATATTGATATGTCAATTATTATTGTTTATAATAGTAATAGTTCTTTCTACAGGAGGTGCCAGATGGAGGTTTCTTGTGACGTAAAGACCCGCTACGTTTGCCTCTGTTGCGGGATGGAGTCCGTTTTCTGTATTACGGGGGGCGGTGAATGCCCTCCTCCCCCTGACGCAACATCCCGCTATTTATCTGTGACGGTTAGCGACGGCCATTGGTCGGGATGGACACTGGTCTGCCCGGGCTGCCTCCTGGGATGCTCTTGCCGCGGGACCGACATAACCGTTGTAGAGGAGCGCGATAAATAATTGAAATAATAAATGACGTATTATTATATGTTATCTATAATGGTAACAGGAGGTGGTCATTATGTTCCGAACCAACGGGAGGAACCTACAACAAGAGATTCGCAAGGCCAACAAATTGGCCAGTAAGGCGGACGATCGGTCCTCGCGCAACCTGCTCAGGACGGATATGGAGAACCCGATGTGTCTCTCTAACTACCTGAGAATGGCCACGGTTTGCGCATGGAACAGTCTTTGCCTATCTACGGACCGAAGGCTTTACGGCAGAAAAAAGAGTCACATACTCTCTTATCTCGATTCGTCGACATCTCTTTGAGAAGGCAATTCCGCGTTTCTCCAAACTCTTTTCCTCCTCAATAAAAAAGGAGACCGGCTCTTGGCCGGTCTCCCCGCGGTCCTATCAGGTCGTTGCTCAACCCGCAAACCACGATGTCTTCGTGTTTCTTGTGGCTTTCGCCTCTTAGAAACTCCCCAGATCGCAAAATAGCGAACGCGGTTTATAATGTGGGGATATTGCAATTAGACGCCGTCTTGCTTACATCTTAGCAAGATACTTGCTTCACGTCAACAAAAAATAACCAACACCGGCTATTCCTTCTCAATAAAGCTCTCTCTAACTCTGCCGGTCTCGCTAATTGCTTGATGGCCCGTCATCTCGTCTATTGCTCGCCAGCCGGGCTCTGCCTGGCCTTCCTTGAAGTAGAAGGAGCGCCCCTTGGGGCGCTCCTTCCCGTTCGAGGCGCGTCTCTGCGCGGTCGTTACCTACCAGGGTCCCCCATCATCAATGGGTTCGACGGGGTCTTCTCTTGCTGGTACCTGTGGCGCCGGAGCCGTCTTGTTGCCACTTCCTTCTATGGTCCCACCGAGGATATCCTCTAGTGGGTCAACGACCGCCTCTGTTGCCGGACGCTGCGGCTGGCTCGGTTGCTCCTGACGGTTCGTGTTCCTGTTGTTGGACCCGTTCCCGTTCTTGGCGATTGTCTCCAGGTTGTTCACTTTCAACTGGAGTTGGAACCGCTTCTGCCCCGTCTCGGCATCATCCCAGCTCCGTGGCACCAATTTCCCATCAACCGCGATGTAGTCGCCGACCTTGAGCCCACCGTTGTTCACGATGGTTTTTGCGTAGTTGCCCCACGCGACAGCGGTCATGTACAGAACGTCGTCCTCCCACACCCCGTCGCCATTCTTCTTTCTGCCGTTCACGGCTATCCGAAGGTTCACGCGGGGTGTCCCGTCCTCGTTCGGCGGTTCGAATAGCTTCGCGTCCTTCGTCAACCTTCCCGTCAGCATCGTCCTGTTTACATTCATCCCTTCCCCCTCTGTCTATCGCCTCGACACTATGTATATAATAGGGTGGATAGGATAGTGCGTCAACCTTGAATCCAATAATATATTGTCCTTCGGGTGTTTTCTGGTGTCTCTCTGTGCTGTTCTATCTACCGCACTTGGTCTATCAGGCTTTTTCCCTGGCTAACGAGTGTTTCTAGGCCAACTTCCTTTAGTACCTCTCCCCAGTTCGCCTCGCTCAACACCTTGCTCCAGTCGAGAGTTTCCAGCACTCCCTTGGCGTCGGCCTCCTCCACCGTTTCCCCGGGTCCGCTTTTCACGCTAATCGTTTTCTCCACTTTTTCCCAGTCCACCTGATCGAGAAGGCTCTCCCAGTCAATCTTGCCATTCATTATCGCCTTGCTCATGTCTATCTTCTCTGCCACCTGGTCCAACGGCAACGGAAACTCCACGGCTGATCCTATTGATTCTAGCAATACCTCTATCTGCGGCACTTTCAGCTCTAGGGGTATGCCGTTGCCGACATCGAACTTTACAGGAACTTCCGACAGGCCGCTCATCCTTATGTCCACCGGTGGGACTTCTTCCATTTTCACCTCAGCAGTGATCGGCGGTATCTCTCCCGCTTCCACCCTGACCGGTATCTCCCCGCTCATGTCCACGTTGACGTTGAGGTCAACTTCGGGGTCTTCCATCTTCACCTTCATGGAAGCTCCTGGCTCCATCTCCACAGAAGTTTTTATCGCCCCACAGCCTGCCGCCAGCATCACTCCCATCGCCGCCACGACTGTTATTGCCACCACTATTGTTGCCCATTTTCTCATCTTGCTCTTCCTCCTGGTCGCTCTTCTACTTGCCGGCTCCGGCCGCCCTGGTCATGGCTCTTGCCGTTTTCATTATCCCTTTCGCCATGTCTTCAATCCTCGTGCACGCCTTTATTTGCTCTTCATCCCCTGCTTCTATCTCTCCTAGCAGCTCCGTGACCTCTTCGTACACCTTTTCCAGTGTCCTTGCCACTCTCTCTACCCCCACCCTCGGGCTCACCCTCGGGCTCTTTCCCTTTCTCTCGCTTGCGAGGGACGCCGCTTTCGCCACCGACCATCCTTCTTTGTCGCATTCCACCAGTGTTGGCGCAGGCAAGCTGTCTACCGAGAGGTACTTCCTCACCATCCTGGCACTTATGTCGAGCTTCCCGGCAACGGCCTCCCATCCTTCTCGCACTTCCACGTTCCCGCCGGCCTGCTCTGTTCTCAGCCGCCGCATCTCCTCTTCATATATCTCGGTTACCGCCCTTGCTCTTTTAGACAAGGGGAGGTCTCTTCGCTGGAAGTTCTCAACTATTGCTATCTCTCGAGCCGTTCTGCCGGTCAGGTCGCAGATTCTCGCCTCGATTTCTCTCCTCCCAGCCAGTTTAACTGCCAGGTATCGCCTTTCGCCCGCGATTATCTCGAACCTGCCCCCCTCCGCCTGTCTCACCAGTATCGGATGTATCAGCCCGTGTTCCTTGACCGATTTGGCAAGGTTCTTGACCTCCTCCAACGATACGCTGCCCCGCGGTTGCTCCGGATTTGGGTCTACAATGCTTACCGGGATCAGCCTTATGCTTTGCTCCTCTTGAAGCCCCTCGACTTTTCTCAGCTCCTGCATTTTCTCACTGTCGAACGGGATTACGTTTGACGGGCTGGATGTCCCCTCTTCCAGCGGATTCCTCTTCTTTAGTTGCTTTCCGGCCATCTATACCACCTGCCGTTCCGCTTCTTCTGCCAACGTCTTCAGGTTTTCATTCTTCTCTAGTCTCTCGACTATCTCCCTCGCCATACAGCGATACTGTTCCGCTCCCTCGCACCTGGGTGCGTACTCTGTGACCGGCAGCCCCACTGCCGGCGCTTCCGCTATCTTGACCGTTTTCTTAATGAGGCTCCTGAGGAGCGTGGGGCCGAAGTATCGCTCCGCCTGCTCCAGGTTTTCTCTGGCGTCTCGCGTGGACTTCTCATAGAACGTTACCGCTACCCAGTATTTAAGTGAGGGGTTCATGGTTTCGAGTACCCGCCCCAATATGTTCAAGAACTGTCCTACCCCCAGCATGTCAAAGAATTGGCTTCTCGTTGGGATTATTGCCCTGTCGGCCGCTACCAGTGCATTTGTCGTGAGGAAGTCCTGCCCGGGCCCGCAGTCTATTATCGTAAAGTCGAAGTTGCCGTTGAGGGATGCCAGTTGTTCTTTGAGTGTTTCGACATCTCCCCTCCGGTACAGCGCATACTGGCTGTCCGTCAGTTCCGCCCGTCCTCCCGCTACCCATATGTTCTTGACAGGCCCCCTTTGCATGGCCTGCTCTACGCTTTTATCGCCCCTCATCACGTCGGCCATGGACTTCCCCATTACGGCATTCAGGCCCATGCCCACCGTGAGGCTCGCCTGCGGGTCGATGTCCACCAGTAGCACCTTGTACCCCATTTCCCCCAGGGACGCGCCCAGGTTGATGCAGGTCGTGCTCTTGCCCACCCCACCTTTGTTGTTCACTACCGCTAATATTCTCATCATAAAAGATATTGCCTCATCAATTATTATATTCCCCGGGTCTCTGTATGTCAATTGTCTGTGCCCCTGTTGGCCATAATTAAAACCCCCGCTTGACGGGGGTTTTCTCGTGTCCTTGCTCTTATTCCTTATTCTTCAAACCCGTGCGTTCTCGCTCACCCTGGACTCATGTTCTCCCCGGCATTTCAGCTTGCACGTTTTATCTCGATCACCAACCCCCTCGTCTTCCCCTCTTCTTTTCCCGTAAGCGCAGTCACCTTTGCCCTGAACCTGGCGCCTCCCGCTATCGACTTTGACATCGACTCTGCCAGCTTTTTCTTCCGCCCGTCCGGCGTTTTCCTGTACCGCGGCACGTATCCGACCAGCTTCTTCTCTGCTCCCTCTTCTCTTACCACCGCAACCGCGTATGGGTCGGTCTTGTTGGTCGGGTGTCTCATTATGCTCAGGCTCTCCCCCACCCTGACTTTCCTCACGGTTTCTTGCCTCTTGTTGAAGCTTACTCCCACTACCTTTGTCGGGAACGGTTTCGGAAACGGCAGCGTCTTCACTTTTTCCACCCTCTCGTGTAATCCTTGATTGCCTTGGTTAGTCTTGATGGCAACGTCTCTGTGTCCTCTGCGAATACGTACCTTGAGTAAATCTTCTTTAGGTGGTTGTCGCTCTTTGGCCCTATGTAGATACACATCACGTCCGCAAACCTCTCGACATCCTTCACGCTTATCCTTGTGTCCTCTATTGCCCCTGCCCCCCAGTAGTCGATGCTTTGGGGCAGTCCGTCGCTTATCACAACCATCAGCTTTCTTCTGTTCTTCTCGGCCCTCAGGTACTCTCCCGCAAGATTGATAGCCAGTCCGTCCCTGTTGTTGTCTCTTGCCCTTACGTTTGCCAGTTTCGCCGAGAGTGACCTGGTTACCCTTTCCCCGAACTTGATGTATGCCCTCAGCCGCAAGTTGTCCGTTACGCCACAGTTGTCGAACCCCATTACCGAGTGCCTTATCCCAAGCTCTCTTAGCGCTTCGTGTAACGCCACCGCCGCTTCTCTCAAGTGCTTTTCTCTTGTGTACATAGACCCGCTTTCGTCGAGCAGCACCATCACACAAGGTTCTCTGTTTACCTTTGCCCGCTGGTTCCTGAATATACTCTTCTCCCCTAGAACTGACCTGTACACCAGCGGCGGGTCCACGGTCCCCCTTCTCTCTTCCCGCCTTACGTCGTCCAGCTCTTCCCTCAGTAGTATCAACTTCAACGCCTTCTTGAGCTTCTTTGCGGCGGGTTTTGTCACCGCCTTTACGTTCTCATACTCTGCCAGATCCCCGTCCGGCCTTTCCAAAACCACTTCTGCGGAGAACCTTAGTACCCGATTTTTGTACTCTTCTTTCCCCCCTCTTATTGCTTTTTCCAGTCCATTTTCCCCCTCTGCGTTCGCCCTGCCCGTTTCCTCGATCTCCCTCTCGATCTCCCGCAGCAGTTCTTCCTCTCTGTCTTCTCCCCCCTTTTCTGCTTCTCCGAGCACCGTCACGTCTTCCTCTTTGCCTTCCGGTATCGCTTCCCCCCCCACGTCCACCCTTATCTTCGGCCCCTCTCCCGGCATATCGTCACTTGATAGTTGAGGCTCCCCTACCCCGGGAAAATCCTTCGCTCCTGGCGGGATCAGGTCTTTTACTATCTCCCATATGTCCTCTGCCCCCGCCAGCACGTCCAGCGGGTCTCGTGCATACCTTGCCTCTGCCACCTTCGGCTTTACTCCCTCAACGATGTTCCTTATTGCGCTTCCCGATATCCCGTCGCTTGACTTCTTGAAACGGGTCCTTATCTCTCCAAGCTTTGAGAGTTCCCACATGGCACTCCACACCTGTTGCCACGCCGTCGCTTCCCCTTCTATCTTTTCATACATGTGTTCGTTCATCGTGCCCAGCAGCGCGTTCGCCCTTTTGACCGCCTGTCTCAGCAGTAACTCTATCCGCCCGTCCTCGAGCAAGTTCCAGATATTCTTTATCCCGTTCTTTGACTCTTCCTTCCGTCCTGCTTCGACTACCGTCTCTGTCGGTGTGTACAGGGCATGCCCCGCTTCGTGGAGCACCATGGCCTTGGCTATGTGCAATTCTTCCATGCCACCTTCCATCTCTTCCACGCGGATCAGGTTCCTCACGTGCTCATAGGACGCCCCGATTCCCTCGCCGTACAGGACCCTTATCGTCCAGTCATTCGCCACCCGGTGCGCGTACCGGCTCAAGAAACCTGCGATTACGTCTCTGCTTACGCTGGCCTTCTCCTTAAGCAGCAAGCTCATCGTCTATCATGTCCACAAGGGACACCCTTTCCTCTTCATCTTTCGCAACCGCCGGCACTATGAGCAGTTGCGCTATCTTCTTTGGGCTTTCCCCGTCCGTGTACTTCGCCCAGGTTATGAGGTTCCTTGTTGTTATCGGTTGCGAGATCTCTCCGTGTTCATACTGCTTCCTGGTCTTCTGCGCGATTTCTACCATCTTCCTTATTAGTCCGTTGTCCTTGTTCCCGCTTCTCTTCGCTACCACCTTGGTCTCTTCGGGTGTGTCCAGGTAATCAAGGTATATCTTCACGAACCTGTCCTCTGTTGAGGGGTCAAGCCCCCCGGCACCCAGGTACTCGTCGCCTTCATTTGCGGTTGCGATAACTCTTGTGTGCCTGTGTAGCTTCATCGTCCTGTCCCCCAGTTCAAGCACCCTATCCTGTAGGAATGAGTTAAACACCATCGCTCTCTCCGGCTTGAGGCTTCTTATCTCGTCAACAAGTAGCCCGTACCCATTCCTAGCTGCTATCATCAACTTGCTTTCTACCTCATGTGTTGACCCGTCCTTTATGCCAGTGCTTTTCACCAGTGAACAGTAGTAGTCAAAGTCGCTGTTCGCGCTTATTGTCACCATCGGCATCCCCATGTGTGCATACACCGCCTGCGCCAGCGTACTTTTGCCTATCCCTGCGGGGCCGATGATCATTAGCGGGTCCTTCTCGTGAGTTATGGTAGTCGCCAGTTTTTCTTCTCCCATCCTGTCAACGTAGAACACCCGCTTTGGTACCATCTTCTCTTCGGCCTTGGTTAACTTGCGCTCTACCACAAACTGGCTCCAGTCGATATTTTCCACCTTCCTTTTCGCTGCGCCCTTTTCTACCTTCGCTTTCCCGAGCACGTCTGTTCCCAACCGCAGTTCCCTCCCCTTGTGGCTTCTGAACGTCTTCTCGCGGTCCGGTATGTCCATCAACTTGAAGTCTTCGTTCATCTTGTGTGTCCATCTCATCTGGTAGTACGTCTCGTCCATCAACCGTATGAGCTCTTTTTCCTCTTCGCTTCCGACCGTCATGGTAATAGCCCCCGCAGCCATGATCTTGTTTATACCCTCTCTTGTCTCGCTTCCCCCTCTGACCGCCTCAAGGCAAAGCATCGCTACAGGTATGTGGTAACAAGAGGCATGCCCGCTTGAGGGGTCGCAGGCCGGGCACTCATGTGACACCAGTATCTCTCCGCTATGTTTCCCGCGCGTAATCCTCATGTGGTATGTCTTGCTCGCGGTGCTCCCGCTTGCCATCGCAACAAAAATGCCCTCTGGGTTTTGCTTGTCTTCGTACACCCTTGTTTGCCACAGTGCCTTTACGACCACCGCTTCCATCTTTCCGCTCACTACGGTGTGGGCCTGTACCTTGGGCGTTTTTGCGTCCAGGAGTTCTACGTGCGTGGTTCCGAAGTAATCCCTGTCTATTATCTTCTCCAGGGCACCCCTTTGTAACAACCAAAGGTCTGTGCTCCGCCCGAAAAGTTGTGTGAAATTGTACTTTGCCATGCTTATCACCTCAAGTATTAATATATGTTCTATGGGATAGTACGTCAACATTTAACGTTGTTTTTTTGTATATCAAATCTTTACTTGAAACAAAAACTTATTGGGCTCGACCGGCCCTCAGGGCCTCCCTAACGCCCTGGTGAAGAAAGGGCGCGGTAAACTTTTCTGGCCACCCAAGAAGCCCTGGGCCACAAGAACATCTCAACCACACAGATTTACACCCACGTTGTCAATGAGGACGTTAGAAGGGCGATGAGTTAGTGCTCCAATTCAAGACTACGGTAACGTATCCCGACAGCACTATATACTGCCCACCATGGGGAAAGCTGAGAATACCCCGTTAATCAGAGTATCCCCCAATGGTATCGGTTCCCGCTCCCCGGTTGTTCCAGTACATGGAGCGCTCAACCATTATCTTCTTGCCTTCTGTCTTGGAGGTGACAAGAACGGCTGCCCTGCCGTTTATGCCCTTGTCCTCCATGGAGTAGGTCATACGGGAGTTGGCCCCCACCGACTCCTCGAAGGTGACGTTTCCGGCACCGTCCGGTGTCAGGTAGGTTATCTGGACCGTCACCGCGTTGTCGTTGGGGTTGGCCACCAGGGTGTAGGTCTCATATCCATCGCCCGCCTGCCCGTCGGGGAGGTAGAAGGTGGTGTGGGGCTCAGCCATCCCTATGGAGTCGTGGGAAGCCTCACCCAGCGCTGTGTCTGCTCCCCAGTACATGGCCCTCTCGGCGATTATGGGGTTTGCGCCACTCACCTGGGTGGAGAAATCGCTTCCGGGAAGGAAGTCGTTCACGCAGATGGTGTCACGGGAGTTGGCGGGCATGTTGATGGGGTTTTCCGGGTGTGCCACCGGACCGGAGTTGGTCAGGTAGGTCACGTTCACGTCGGTTGCGGTGTCATTGGGGTTCTGCACCAGAACGTAGGTGGTGAACCCGTAGTTGGTGGTGCCTTCGGCCAGGTAGTAGTCGGCCGCCGGTGCGGTGGTCCCGATCGAGTCGTGGCCCGACCTCTTGTTGTTGCGGTACATCGCCCTCTCGGGGATTATGGGGATTTCCGATTCCACCTTGATGGAAGCGTCTTTTTCTCCAATGTCGTTTGCCATTTTGAAGGTTCTTCTGGAGTTTGCGGGTATCTTCTTCGTGAAGGCTTGGGGTTCCTCGTTCTCCATCATATATGTCACTAGGCAGGTGGCCTCCAGGTTGTTGGGGTTCTGTATGAGGAGGAAGCACTCGAAACCCCAGGCGGAGGAGCCTTCGGGCAGGTACCAGGTCTTTGCCGGGGAAGTGACACCTATCGAGCTATGGGCCTCCTCGCTCTTTGCTCCCTCTCCAGTCCAGGTCATGGTGCGGTCCACCGCTATTGATTTGCCCTCCAGACATTCCACCCTGGTGGAGAAGTCGGTGTCGCCCAGGTCCCTTCTCGGGTCAACGGTGGTCTGGCTCTCGGGGGGGAGGGACACGGTCCTAGTGGCAACCTTTCCCCATCCGCCCTCGGTGTTCGTGTCCATGTAGGTGACATTCGCGTGAAGTTCTTCCTTGTTGGGGTTCTCTACCGATATCTCGGTGTCGAAACCCCAGGCGGTGGAGCCCTCAGCCAGGTACCAGACCGGCTGGGTCACGGTGAACACCTTGTCGTCGTTGGAGACCCCTCCGACCGTCTCCACCGTCACCGGCCCGGTGGTGGCCCCTACCGGGACCCTGCACTCTATCCGCTTGTCGGACCACTCGAGGTACTCGCCCGCAGGCACCCCGTTGAAGCGGACGACGGCCGCTTCGCTCCCGCCTACCCCCTCCCTGGAACCAAGGAAGTTGGAGCCGGTGATGGCCACCTTCGTCCCGGTGGGGCCCACCCGCGGCTCGAGGCCCTCCACAGCCGGGGCCTCCACCACAGGGGCCTGCTCGACCACGGAGAAGCCGCCCCGCTTGGGGGCAGGGACCTCGGAGCCCGTCCGGACGTTCACGTCCCTGGCCCCGGCGGTCGCGCTTGCCGATATGGTGATGTTGGTGGTGGCGTGGGCGGCGTCGGAGACCGTGGTGGAGTTAACGGTTGTCCCCGTCCCCGAGAAGGTGGCGGCGCTGACCCCGTCCTGGAAGTTGGTGTAGGTCCCCACTATGGCCACGTCCATGGTCTGGCCCTGGGCCCCCGAGGCGGGGTTGACCGAGGTTATTTTGGCGTTCCCCACCGCGAACCCGCCGACAAGCGGCATCGGCACTTCCGGGCCGGTGGTCACGTTCACGTCGCGGGGTCCCTCTGCGGCGGAAGGGCTGATTGTAACGTTGACCTTCACGCTCTCCGGACCCACCTCCTCTATATGGTTCACGGTGACGCCGGCACCGAGGGTTGCATCGCTTGTGATTTCGAAATGGGTCTGGCTGCCGGAGATGTTCACTTCACCCGACCAGCCGGGGGGGGCCGACGGCGGCGATACCCCTACCATCGTGGGGTCGGGGTCGACGACGAAGCCCCCGGCGAGGGGAGTAGGAGTCTCGCCGCCGGTTGTGACGTTAACGTCCCTGGGGCCCTGCGCCACATCCGGCGCGATCCGAAGATCGGCCTCCAGGTGAGTGTGGTCGATGACGTTGAGGGAGCCGGGCACGACCGTTACGCCGCGCCCCGCGTCTATGGTGCTCGCGCCGCCGAAGTGGGTGTAGCCGCCCACAATCTCGACCTTGACGGTCTGCCCCGTGTTCCCCCAGTTGGGAGAGCAGTACTTGATGTACGGAGGGTCGGCGAAGAGGATGTCGCCGTTTACGCCGACCGCCCAGGCGTTGTTCGCGTCGTACGCGCGGACCCCGTAGAGGTTGTCGGTGGTCCAACTTTCCTGGAATCCCCACGAAGAACCGTTATAGAAGCATATGGTCCCGCCGTCGCCGACGGCCCAGACGTGGGTGCTGTCCACGGCGGACACGCCGCGCAGGGTCACGGTTGTTCCGCTCGCCTGGGGGGTCCAGTTGGTCCCCCCGTTGGAGGTGTACAGGATGGTGCCGTTGGCACCCACCGCCCATACTACCGAGGTGGAGAGGGCGCAGACCCCGAGGAGGTTCTCGGTGGTGCCGCTGGTCTGGCTACCCCAGGTCCTGCCGTTCGTCGTCCGGTATATCCTGCCCTCGTCCCCCACCGCCCAGGCGTAGAGGGTGGAGGCTGCGGACACTGCGTTCAGGGGCCTGTCGGTTATGTCGTTGTACTGAAGGCTCCAGGAACCGTTTCTATAGCGCCAGATGTTTCCTATCGAGGTGACATCCCAGAGATAATTGGCCGCCGGGGCCGTCACCCCGGTGTTGGATTCGCCGGCGGAGGTCGACTTGAGGGCCCACGTGCTTCCATTGAAGTAGAGGTCCTCGCCATTCGACGTGGACGGGTTCCACCCCACCGCCCAGGCGAAGGTAGAACTGACGGCGGAGACGGCGTTCAGGTCGCCGGTGGTGGGGCAGGACTGTGGTATCCACGTCTCGCCGCCGCTGGAGGTGTACTGTATGGCGCCGTTGTCTCCCACCGCCCAGACAACGTCCGCGCTCAAGGCGTCCACGCCCTGGAGGGTCTCGGTTGTGCCGCCGGAGAGCGCGGACCAGGCGGAGCCGCCGTTGAAGAGAGCGGTGCCGGCGTCCCCCACCGCCCAGGCGCTGCCGGCACCTACGGTCGACACGCCATGCAGATACCTCTCTGTCCCGCTGGCCTTTTCGACCCATCCAGAACCGCCGTCACCAGTGTAGATGGTCTTGCCCTTATCTCCCACCGCCCACACTCTTTTCTCGTCAATGGCCGACACGGCACTGAGGTCCACTTCCGCGGGATTATGCTGCTCGGTCCATTTGGAGCCGTCGTAGAAGAGGATTGTGAAATGATCGCCCACCGCCCAGACTCTTTTCTCGTCAATGGCCGACACGGCACTGAGGTTCGCGGGCACGGGACTCTCCTGCTCTTTCCAATTGATGCCGTCGTAGAAGAGGATGGTGCCGTTCGCCCCCACCGCCCAGGCGCTTGTGGTGGAGAGGGCGCTTGCCCCGTAGAGGTTCTGCGCGGTGCCGCTCGCCTGGGTGCCCCAGTTGGTGCCGCCGTTGGCGGTGTAGCGTATCATTCCGGTCGCCCCCACCGCCCACACGTGGCTGGTGTCCAGCGCGGTAATGTCGTATAGAGGGTAGTCAATGCTCAACTGGGTGGACCAGCTACTGCCGTTCCACTTGTATATCCATCCGTCCTCGTCCACTATCCACACGCTGTCGCCGGCGGCGGCGGCGACGCTGACTATCGAGTAGCCGTTCAAGGTCGCCCTCAACGACCACGAACCGCCGTAGTAGCGCAAGACCTCCCCCCGGGATAGTGACGGGTTCCAGCCGACCGCCCAGGCCTCGTCCGCGCTGACAGAGTCCACGTCCAGAAGATTCGCGGTGGTGCCGCTGGCCTGTTCGGTCCATCCCCCTCCTCCGCGGGAAAAGAGGAACTTTTCCGAACCCACGGAGTATATGTGGGTGCTATCCAGGGCACAGACATCGTATAAGTCCTGGGTGGTGCCGGAGGGCTGTTCGGTCCATGACGCGCCGTTGTACTTCTGGATCACGCCATCCCAGCCCACCGCGTACACGTTGGTCCCGTTGAAGGCGGAGATGCTGACCGGCCAGCCACCGAGGTAATACGTGGTGCCCCATGTAACGCCCCCGTTGGTCGAACGGAGTATGGTGCCGTCCCAGTCGACCGCCCACACGTCGGAAGCGCTGTAAGCGGACACCTGGTACGGCTTCCGGGTGCTTCCGTCGTTGATGATGCTCCAGGAGGTACCGTTGAAGAAGTAGGTTTTTAGATCAACCGCCCACACGTGGGTCGCGTCGAGAGCGTAAACGTCCTGGAAGCCGCCTTCATCGTATGTCTTCTGCACGCTCCAGGAGGTGCCGTTGTAGAAGAGTATCGTCGCGTTGTGCCAGCCGTCCCTGCTGCCCACCGCCCAGACGTGGGTGTTGTCGGATGCTGATACCGCCTTGAGGTCGTAGGTTGTGCCGCTCGCCTGGGTGGTCCAGGCGGAGCCGTTGTAGAAGAGTATTGTGCCGGCCTCGCCGACCGCCCAGGCGTGTGTCGCGTCGGTGGCGGTAACCCCGTAGAGGTCGTGCGTGGTCCCGCTATACTGCTTGCTCAATGTGGCGCCGTTCCAGAACATGATGGTTCCGTATTCGCCCACCGCCCACGCGTTTGTGGAGTTTGCGGCCTCCACGGCGAATAGGTTGTGGCGCTTGGGGATCGGGCTCTGCCATACCCAGGTGTAATCGGGCCCTGCGAGCGCGCCGCAGGTGCAGACTAGCATCACGAGTACGACTGCCACCCCAAACAGCGCGAGCAGCATGCTGCGGCTTCCTCCCGCCCCTCCGACCTTTCCTTTCCCCGTAGACGGCACTCCGGAACTCAAAGGACCTCCACCTCGCTCGCCGTTGCGGTACCTTGCCGCGGGGCATCCCCCTGAAGGACTATGCACGGGTAATACCTCTCTTGGGATTTCTCTCCCCTGATATATGTATAGCGTTCTGATACCCACATCGGTTCTTAATCACCATAACGCGGACCGCTTTTCACCCATTCGACCGATAAATAGTCGTGCTCTTCAAGCCGATAAATAAAGTGAAGGCTGGTTTCTAGCAGTGTAGGTGATGAGATGAGTTGCCGTGTGCTCGTTCTGTTTACTTTTCTCGTCCTGCTTATGTCTTTTCTCATGATGTCCCAAACCTGCCTTGCCGACTCGGCGAACGCGTCCGTCGAGGTCAGGATCTCGCGTGTCATACAGGTCAACGACGCCGGCGCCGCCCGATCAAACGTCAGCGTGCTCAAGCAGATCGATAGCGCTTTCGTGACCTTCGTAACCCCGTGACATGCTTCGCCGCTCGATCCCTACCGCCCCGTCAATACGGAGCTTTCCTTATGAAATCCTCTTTTTCCGGTACTGCCCTCCCGCCTCCGTCTCATATAGGTGAAATGGATACGGCCTGCGTGGACCTGTAGGTGTCCGGTTCCACCTCCCAGGACACGTGAAGCCCGTACCGTATGGTGACGGTTATCCAGTCCCCCGCATCCTCGACCCCCCTGCAGACGACGCCTGCCTGCGGTCCTTGGTCACACTTGACGGAGAGCGCCGCGTTCTCGCCCAACTTGGACCTGGCATCGATCGAAACGCTGGGAGCATCCATTACCTGACCGTGCCTCTCGCCGACCAGTCCACTTTCCTTGTTAAGCCAGAGAGCCCACTCGCTTCCGCTTCGCACCCTGACGGTCACCGTGTCGTAGTACGTTTTGCCGGGCTCCAGGTAACCTCCGCCGAAGTCGACAACGGTCTCGGGTATGTCGACCGACATCTCGACCATCGGTTCCTTCTTAGGTTCTTGTTCCTGCTCCCCCTCCGGCTGCGTGGAACCGGGCCGGTCTTCTTTCTGTGGCGTCTTTTCGGGCTGCGAGCTCGGTGGCGGTTCTACTGTCTGCCCGGGCTGGCCCGCTGCAACCGCACCCAACGACGTCCAGGCGGCAAGTAAGAATAGCACGCCAAGGATCGTTGCTGCTGCGGTCCTCAAGCGGTTCCCACCGTTGCCCCCATCCTTCCCGGTTATTCTGCTGCGTCCCCGTCCATGAAGAGCCATCTTCTCCTCTTTGGGAAGGCCTCCCCGGCTACCGCGAACCTGCTTCGCTTCCGCCCTCGTCCTTCGGGTTTTCCCCGGACCCGTCCTTTCCCCTCTGTGCTCTCCTTCGAAAGATCCGCGAAAGCTTCCCCTCCTTTGGAGGTCCTTCCGAAGGGCTCCCACCGCTCTCTCCGCTAGGTTTTGAGGGAGCGCCACCGGGGCTCTCCTCCTCTGAAGGGCCCTCACCTTCCTCTTCCTCTGTGAGCAACTCGCCCTCGGTAGCGGCCTCGGGCTCCCCGGCAGGCTCCTCCTCCGCGGCTTCCTCCGGCTGCTTTCTCCTCCTCTTTAGCAGGAACATCGCGAGCTTTATCAGGAAGATGACAAAAGCGATGAGGAGGATGAGAAAGAGCAGGAGGCTGAGCGGATACACGTTGAAGCTCGCGGTCTTGGTCTTTGTCGTGTCAAACACGTCCAGGCTCGGGCCGTACTGGACCTCCGCCTTCACCCGGTAGGAACCGAAGGCGGGGGGCTTGGGGAGCACCCCCTCGAGGTACCTGGTGGTCTTGGGGAGGACCGTAATCTCGCCCAGGTCCAGCGAGCCGGAGCCCCATCCGAACGTGGGTGAGTATGTAAGCTTACCCTTTATCGTCAGGTGGACGTTACCCTTGTTGTAGAACGCCACCCTGTACTTCTCGGTGGTTGTCGGGAAAAACAGGAACTTGCGCTTGGGCCAGAACCAGGCGCTGCCAACCCTGACGGACTTGACCTCTCCTTCCCTCACTATCTCGCCGGGGACCGTGACGAGGGCGAGCGAGCCGATGCGTGGCCTGGCCTTGAGGGTTTGAGAGCCGGGAGGGGGTTGTCCCTCGAAGAATATCACCGCATAGTGGCCTCCCGGCTCGGCGTCCCCGGGCACGGTGACCCGGAAGCCCTTTTTCGACACCTTCCCGGCCGGGGCGTAGAGCTCCGGCGTATCGGTGGACAGCCAGGTCCCGCAGGAGTAGGCGTAGTGCTCTGGCTCCTTGAACACGAACTGGTTGTTCGGCTTTATGTAGTAGTCCATGAAGTAGACCCTTAAGTTCTGGTCTTCGGCGCCGTCGTTGCGCACGTTAATCGCGAAGTCCGCCGACGCGCCCGGCGCAACAGCGATCTCGAACTTTGCGGGGAATACCGTCATGTTGAAGCCGCCCTGGGCGGTGGCGGCACCACCGTGGATCGGTACGAGGACAAGGGTTGCCAGGGCGACGACCGAGACGACCCGCCGCATGTTGCCTCCTAAAAAGGAATCAAGAGGCCTATGCCTCTTGATTCTTTCACCTCTCACCCTGTGAAAGTCCACCTATAATTGCGACTTATGGCTGGGTAGCAGTATAGGTGTGAGTCGCCGTGTAAGTATCCGGCTCAAGCTCCCAGGGTACGTCGAGGCTATAACTTATCGTGCTGAGTATCGCACCGCCCCTGGTACCCTGCACGGCGTAATCGTCTGCCGCTGGGAACTCCGTGGCGGTGGTTCGCTTTTGGGTGACCCTGGGGTTGGCAGAGTCGGAAGTGAACGTTAAGTTGGAAGAGGGCATTACCTCAAGAGACACCGCGCCGGTAAGGTCTTGGTTCTTGCGAACATCCAGGCTCCAGCCCTTATTGCTGCTAACGGTAGCGTCGATGGCCTGGTTGTAAACCGCCCCGGGTGCGAGTGGGCCGGCGCCGAAGTTAACAACCGTTGTCGGCATGTCCAAAGTTATGGTGGCAGCAACATTGGCGGAAACCGACACGTCTGTTGGGTTCACCGCCATAGCGCCCACGCACATCAACACCATGATGAACGTAACCATCACCCCAGCGCAGATTATCAATATTTTCCTTTTCACCTCTACCACCTCCGGTTGGTCTTCGAGAGTCGTGTATGAATCCCTATGAATTTGGAATAAATACCCTGCCTCCCAGCCTTATAAAAACTACTTTTGTTAATTTAACGGCAAGTGCTTAATAAAGGACAGTGCTTGGTAAAATAAAAGTAACAAACCGTCATAAGAATGTAACGAACTGCTTAATTCAAGAAACGAAAATCTAAGGCGTTGCCGCCTTGATTGGCTTTCAAACTCACATCAGATGCCCAGGCGCTCCTTGACAGACTGAAGGTACGACTTGCCAACCCTTAGCTCGGAATGCTTTTCATCCGCGACCACGATTACCAGCTTCTTCTGCGCATCCCGTGTCACCTTGAGTATGTGCTCAATGTTCACCATGTAAGAGCGGTTGATGCGGATGAAGTGTTCATCCCCGCCGAGACTCTTATCCAGTTCACTTATGGAGAAGCCTGTCAGGTACCGCTTCTCACGGATGTGCGCATAACTGTACTTTCCGGCGGCTTCCAGATACAGGATGTCCTTCAAGGGTAAGAAGTAGGTCTCTTTCCCGAGCTTTATGGGAATGCGGCTGGACAGCGGCAGCTCCTGGTCCGGCCTCGTCTCCCCGCGCTTGCCCACGCGATCAAGTATCTTCCTTATGCGGGCCTCGAGCTCCAGTGGTCCGATCTGCTTGTCCACGTAGTCGTCAGCGCCCTTCAGCCCCTGGACCACCGTCGCCTCGTCGCCGACCGCCGACAGGAACAAGATCGGGATGGCCTTTGTGGCCGGGTTGGTTCGGATCTCGCGCATGACCTCGATTCCGTTCTTCCCCGGCATCAGCACATCAAGGATGATGAGGTCGGGATTCTCTTCCTCGGCAATCCTGATTCCCTCGATACCGTCGGCGCAGGATCTAACGCGGAACCCCGCCATCGAGAGGACGCCGTCAAGAATTTTCAGTATTTCTCTGTCGTCATCGATAATAAGGATATGCGGTCTATTCTTCGATTCCACAGGACAGCACCGCCTTCCGACCTCGATATGAATTATCTGCATTCCTCATATGCCCGTCAAGCCCACGAAGATTCGCCTGGGGGTTTTATGGAAGTCTAGGGGCTTGGCCTGTTCAGCGGGAAACTGTCCAGGGTGTCCGCATCAAGGAGGACTATGACGTTTGGTCTTCTTGGAAGTCTCTAATAGTGAACTCGAAGCAGGCGCCGTTGTCGTTGTAGGCCCTTATCTTGCCGCCGTATACCCCTGTTATCTTCTCCGCAATAGAAAGCCCTATCCCGGTGCCGCCTCCCTCTCCCTTCACGAACGGGGTGAACACCCGTTCGATGATGTCCTCGGGGATACCGCCCCCGTTGTCCCGAACCAGGTACTGGTGGCCACCACTCCCGTCGTACCCTAGGTAGGAGACCTCGACAACCGGTCTCTGGTTCGAGCTGTGCTCAATGGCGTTTCTGATGAGGTTGGAGAAGAGCTGGAACATCTGGGTGCGGTTGGCGGTTACGGACCCCAGGTCCGGGGACACCTTCACCTCAACGCCTTTTTCCCTTACCGCCGAGGAGCACTCACGGAGTATCTCCTCGACCAGGTCTGCCATGTCCACGGCGGATACCTCCCCCGGCACCTGTCCCGATTTCGCCAGGGAGAGCAGGTCCTTGATAAGCCTGTGTGCGTTCTTGGCGTTTTTGCCAAGTGTCGCAGCGATCTCATCAACCGCCTCAATGCTCTCCAAGCTCCCGCTCTTGAGGCCCTCAACCGATTGGCCGAGCATGTCCACGGCAAGGCTGATGACCGTGAGCGGGCCCCTTAAGTCATGAGACACAGTATGGGCGAAGCCCTCCAGTTCGGCGTTGATTCTTTGAAGCTCCTCCTCCGCTTGCTTGAGTTCGTCGGCCCTTTTCCGCTCTGCTGCTACAAGTTCCTTCTCTTTCTGCATAAGCCGCTTGATTTCCCGCATGTCCCTGGCGATGCCCACGATGCCGATCAGCTCGCCTTCTTTATCCCTCATCGCTGAACCTGAGAAACTGACAGGAATCTCCTCACCGGACTTTGTCTTATAAGTCATATCGCAATTGCGGATGCTCCCTTCCTTGATTAACTCCGTGAGCCTGGTGCCTTTGAAGATGGAGACTTCTTCTTCTTCTTCTTCTTCTTCTGCAAAAATCATGGAAACTGGGTTCCCTATGAGTTCATCCTCGGAGTATCCAAGGAGCTTGCAGGTCTCGGAGTTGACCGTCTTGATGTTTGCCTCGGGGTCAACCAGGATTAGTGTGTCTACCAGAGAGCGGATGATATTTTCTGTGTAATCCTTTGCTAGGACTAATTCCTCCTCCGCCCGCTTGCGCTCGGTGATGTCGCGGGAGACCAGCACGACGCCTTCAACCGCCGGGTTGTCGATGAGGTTATGGCAGATCGACTCGTACTCGCGCCAGGTGCCGTCCTTGTGCTGGTACCTGAACTCCACGCTAAGAGCGCCCCCCGGGTTGCCGATCTCCCGGGCGAAGATGCCGGCCATTTCCTCCACCTGGTCCGGATCAACATGCTCGAAGGGGCTCGTTCCTATCAGTTCTTCAGGCGTGTACCCGAAGGCTTCCTCCGCCGAACCGCTGATGTACCTTATCGTTCCATCGCGATCCAGGATGGAGACAACATCCTGGACGTTTTCTATCAGCGCCCGGAAGTACTCTTCGCTCCTCCTCAGCCGGTCCTCCATCCGCTTCTGGTCGGTTATGTCCCTGGCCACTCCAACCAGGCCGATGACTTCTCCGCTGTCGTCGAAGGCCGGTACCTTGACCGCGTGGAACCAGAAATCCTCTCCGGTTGTCGAGGTCATGTGCTTGACGAATTCCTCGGACTTACCGGTATCGAAGACCGATTGGTCGTCTTTCACATTCTGCCTTGCCTCATCCTCGTCAGGCATTATCTCGAAGTCGTTTTTACCGATCACGTCTTCGAGGGACGCGCCGAAGGCTTCCAGGGTCTTGTCGTTGACCACCAGGTAGCGGCTCTGCAGGTCCTTGAAGAAGATGGCGTCATGCGCCGACTCCACCATGGACCGATACCTCTCCAGTGTTCCCTCCGCCCGCTTGCGCTCGGTGATGTCCCTGCAAATCCCCTCGATGGCGATGATTCTTCCATCGTCATCGAAGACCCCCCGGTTGGACTGGACGATCCACCGCTCTTCTCCGTTCGGGTCGACTATCTTGTACTCGTAGGCATTCGAAACCCTGCCTCCGGCGAGTTCGGACCATTTCTCATTGAAGTACTCCGTAGAATCAGGATGGATAATATCCCGAATAAGCATGGGATCATCGATGAACTCTTCCGCTGTGTATCCGAAAACGTCCTTCGCCGAAGGACCGAAATACTCGTACTCGCCCCCCGGCAGTTTCATCCTGTATACAGTTTCGCCCAATCCCTCGATAAGGGAGCGGTACTTTATCTCGCTATTCAGCAGTGCCTCCTCCGACCTTTGAGGCGCGACCTCGGAGAGGGCGTGGTACACCGCGTCGGGGAGCATGGAGGAGAGCCGCTTGTCCTTCACCACGTAGCCGGAGGCGCCGAGCTTGAACGACTCCACCGCGGTCCGCTCGTCGCCGTGCCCGGTGACCATCACCACCGGGGGCGTGTGGTACATAGCCCGTATCTCCCGCAGGAGCTCCAGGCCGTCCCCGTCGGGAAGCTGGTAGTCCAACGTGATGATGTCAAAGGTTGCCGATGCAAACTTCTCCCTTGCGGAGGCGCAGTCCCCGGCAATCTCCACGGAGGCGGGGAACTTACCCTTCAAGAGCATCTTGTACATGGATGCTATGTCGGGTTCGTCCTCGATGATAAGTATTTGAAGAAGATCAGGCGAATCCATGAACAAGCTCCCTCTATAAGCTCCCGCTCGTTGTCGTTATTCTTTTCTCAAACCGGTTTCACTATACCGATATCCATCATTTACCTCTTCCAGCGCCAGGATTCTAACATGATTCCGGCCTTTCGTGCACGATTGACTGCTGTCTGGCGCCAGCTCGTGACCCGACCTTGTCATATCTCCTCCAAGCAGCCTGGTTTTCCGTTGGGGACAGTACTCCCGCATTTGAGTCCACCCTGCTTTCTGCCCCAGTTCTTCACAGACTCAAGGCGGGCGCTCTCGCGCAGGCCCTCCCCAGGCGGTGGATTCTCGACAGCATCGACCGGAACAGCTTTCCAGGAACAGCGACCTCCGCCATCTGGAATAATGTTGAGTGTTCATTAATGTTGAGTGCCATCCAGTATCTCCCTAAATAGAGGCGTTTCTTAAGGCGAACTCTTCACATTAATGATGACAGGTTTAGCCCACCGGGTCAGGCTTGTTGGGCC